>CAMAXR010000006.1 GCA_945862195.1 Hylemonella gracilis | reverse complement strand
GGACGAGCTTTGGGTTCGAGCGAAAAGTTCAACGATGTCATGTCGCCCCTGGCCGACAAGTTGGGTGCTGCCATTGGCGCCAGCCGAGCTGCGGTAGATGCGGGTTACGCCCCTAATGACTGGCAGGTGGGCCAAACCGGAAAAATTGTCGCGCCCCAGCTTTACATTGCTTGCGGCATAAGTGGCGCGATTCAGCATTTGGCGGGAATGAAAGACGCGAAGGTCATCGTGGCCATCAACAAAGACCCCGAGGCCCCCATCTTCAGCGTGGCCGACTACGGCCTAGAAGCGGACTTGTTCACCGCCGTGCCTGAGCTGATTGCCGAGTTGTCTAAAGCGGCCACGTAGATCCGTGCTCAGGCACCAAGGCGCGCCAACCCAATTCGTGGTTGATGCGCTTGCGCAGTTCATCTGAGGCATTCATCTCTCCATGCACGATGTAGGTTTGTCGTGGTGCCTCGGGCATGGTTTGCAGCCACGCCATGAGCTGTGTGGCGTCGGCATGCGCGGAGGCCGACTGCAGTTGCACCACTTCCGCACGCACTTCAACCGGCCGCCCGTGGATGCGAATGGGTGAGGTGTGGTTGGACAAACTGGCCCCGTGCGTGCCGGGCGCTTGAAAGCCCGTGAGCACAATCATGTTGCGCTTGTTGCTGGCATACAGCGCCAAGTGGTGCAACACACGTCCCCCTGTGGCCATGCCGCTGGCAGACAAGATGACCATAGGGCCATGTCGCTTGGCCAAGGCCTTGGACTCTTCAGCCGTGTTGACCATCGTGGCGCAGTGGGTAAGCGCCTTGAGTTGTGCTGCGCTCAGCCGTTGTTCATCCGGGTAGCTGTGTGCCAGTTGCGTGGTGTGGATGGCCATGTGGCTGTCTAAAAATACGGGTAACGCATGAGGTATGGCACCTGCAAGCTTGAGCTCGTTGATGGCGTGTAACAAAGCTTGCGCGCGCCCAACGGCAAAGACCGGAATCACGGCCACACCGCCTCTGGCTGCCAAACGTTGTAAGGCGGGCCCGAGTTCAGCCAGCAAGTGTTCTTTAGGGTGCTCGCGGTCGCCGTAGGTGGATTCAATGAGCACGGTGTCGGCTGCTGGTGCACGGTCTGGCGGGTTGAACATCAGGTCATCGGTGCGGCCCAAGTCGCCAGAAAATAAAACGCGGTGGCCTGCAACCTCAATCAAGACGCTGGCTGCACCCAAAATATGCCCTGCATGAAAAAATGTCGTGCGCCAACCCGGCAAAGGTTCAAAGACTTGTGTGAAGGCTCTAGGGTGAATCAGGTGCAGGCAGTTGACTGCATCTTGGCGCGTGTAAAGCGGTTGCGCAGGGCTGTGTTTAGAAAAGCCATGGCGGTTGGCAAAGGCGGCATCTTCTTCTTGCAGATGGCCGCTGTCGGGCAGCAAAATGCCGCACAAATCTCGAGTGCCCGGGGTGGCGTACACCCGACCTTTAAAGCCGTCTCTGACCAATATGGGCAAATACCCACTGTGGTCCAGGTGCGCGTGGGTCAGCACCACCGCTTGAATGTCGCTGGGCGGAACAGGTAAGGGCGTCCAGTTGCGCAGGCGCAGCAGTTTGTAGCCTTGGAACAGCCCGCAGTCCACCAGCAGGTTATGTTTGCCATGTTGGAGCCAATACTTAGAACCAGTAACGGTGTTGGTACCTCCCAGAAATGTGATGCTGACGCCCATAAGACCCCTGTTCTAGGTCAAGGAGTTGACCTAGGGGCATCGTAGGACGCTGCAGTTTGGAGGGCTTGATGTGGATCAAGCCCAGACTTACTTGCTGAAAAAGTGTTTCAGGCGGTCGGTCCAGCTGTCTTCGCTGGGGGAGTGTTTGGCGCCCCCTTTTTTAAGCGAGTCTTCCAATTCGCGCAGGAGTTTGCGCTGGTGTTCGCTGAGTTTGACAGGCGTTTCCACGGTGATGTGGCAATACAAATCCCCAGGGTAGCTGGAGCGCACACCTTTAATGCCCATACCGCGCAGCCTGAATTGCTTGCCAGACTGCGTGCCTTCTGGAATATCAATAGCGGCTTTGCCAGTTAGGGTAGGCACTTCAATCTCGCCGCCCAATGCGGCAGTGACCATGCTGATGGGCACGTTGCAGTGCAGGTCGTCGCCATCGCGCTCAAAAATCTCATGCTTGCGCATGCGAATTTCTATGTACAAGTCGCCCGCAGGCCCGCCATTGGTGCCGGGCTCGCCGTTGCCTGCGCTGCGAATGCGCATGCCGTCGTCAATGCCCGCTGGAATTTTGACTTCAAGCGTTTTTTGCCGCTTGATGCGGCCTTGCCCCATGCAGGTGGTGCAGGGCTCGGGTATGACCTTGCCACTGCCTTGGCAATGCGGGCAGGTTTGCTGCACACTGAAAAAACCTTGGCGCATTTGCACCACGCCTGCACCGTTACAGGTGGCACAGCTTTTAACTTGGGTGCCCGGTTTGGCGCCCGAGCCTCGGCAGGTTTCGCAGCTGTCCCAGCTGGGAATGCGAATTTGCGCGTCTTTTCCCTTGGCCGCTTCTTCTAAAGTAACTTCCATGGCGTAGCTGAGGTCGCTGCCACGGTACACCTGCCGTCCGCCCGCACCACGGGCACGGCCTTGGTTGAACATGTCACCAAAAATATCGCCAAAAGCTTCAGCAAACCCACCCGAAAAACCGTCTCCCATGCCGCCTTGACGCATGTTGGGGTCCACGCCCGCATGGCCGTACTGGTCGTAAGCCGTCCGCTTTTGCGGGTCAGAGAGCATCTCGTAAGCCTCTTTGGCTTCCTTGAACTTTTCTTCTGCGGCTTTGGTCGCTTCACCCTGATTGCGGTCGGGGTGAAACTTCATCGCCAATTTGCGATAAGACTTTTTGATGTCTTCATCTGACGCGTTTTTAGGAACGCCCAGAATTTCGTAAAAATCTCTTTTGGCCATGAGTCAACTCAGGAGGTGTTGATGCAAAAAGCCGCGACGGCAACTTGTAACAAGTTTCGGTCGCGGCACAGCTCTTGGGCGCTGCCCAGGGATTGAAATCCCAAAAGCATCAGCCCTTTTTAACTTCTTTAACTTCAGCGTCCACGATGTTGTCATCGTTGGGGCGGTGGGTGGAGGTGTCAGCACCTGGGGCATTGCCTGCGCCCATACCGGCGCCTGCCCCGCCTCCCATGCCGCCTGCTGCACCCGCAGCCGCCGCTGCAGCTTGTTGGTCAGCGTACATTTTTTCGCCCAGTTTTTGGCTGGCAGCCATAAGTGCTTCTGTTTTGGCGTCAATTTCGGCCTTGTTTTCGCCCTTGAGCACTTCTTCAAGCTCTTTAAGAGCGGCTTCAATTTTTTCTTTTTCGCCTGCGTCCAGCTTGTCGCCAAACTCGGTCAGGCTCTTCTTGACGCTGTGCATGGCGCCGTCGCCTTGGTTGCGCGACTGAATGATTTCAAGTTTTTTCTTGTCTTCATCAGCGTTGAGCTCTGCGTCCTTGACCATTTTTTGGATTTCGTCTTCAGACAAGCCCGAGTTGGCCTTGATGGTGATTTTGTTTTCCTTGCCCGTGCCTTTGTCTTTGGCGCTCACGTGCAAGATGCCGTTGGCGTCAATGTCAAAGGTCACTTCAATTTGCGGTAAGCCGCGGGCAGATGGGGGAATGCCCTCCAAATTGAATTCGCCCAAGAGCTTATTGCCTGTGGCCATTTCGCGCTCACCTTGGAACACTTTGATGGTCACGGCCGGTTGGTTGTCTTCTGCAGTGGAGAAGGTTTGCGCAAACTTGGTGGGGATGGTGGTGTTTTTGGTGATCATTTTGGTCATGACACCGCCCAAAGTCTCAATACCCAAAGACAGGGGCGTCACGTCCAGCAGCAACACGTCTTTGCGGTCGCCAGACAGCACTTGGCCCTGAATGGCCGCACCCACAGCCACGGCTTCGTCGGGGTTGACGTCTTTGCGGGGCTCTTTGCCAAAAAACTCTTTGACCTTGTCTTGCACCTTGGGCATGCGGGTCATACCGCCGACCAAAATCACGTCTTGAATATCACCCACGTTCACACCCGCGTCTTTAATCGCGGTGCGGCAAGGTGCAATGGTGCGTTCAATCAGATCTTCCACCAAGCTTTCGAGCTTGGTACGGGTGAGTTTGATGTTCAGGTGGCGGGGGCCATTGGCGTCTGCAGTGATGTAAGGCAGGTTCACATCGGTAGAGGTGGTGCTGGAGAGTTCAATTTTGGCTTTTTCAGCAGCTTCTTTGAGACGTTGCAAGGCCAACACATCTTTGGTCAGGTCCACGCCCTGGTCTTTTTTGAACTCCGTGATGATGAAGTCGATGATGCGTTGGTCAAAGTCTTCGCCACCCAAGAAGGTGTCGCCGTTGGTGGAGAGCACTTCAAACTGCATTTCGCCGTCCACGTCGGCAATTTCAATGATGGACACGTCAAAAGTGCCACCACCCAAGTCGTACACCGCAATTTTGCGGTCGCCCTTGCCACCCTTGTCTAAGCCAAATGCCAGCGCAGCTGCCGTGGGTTCGTTGATGATGCGCTTGACGTCTAACCCTGCAATGCGGCCCGCGTCTTTGGTGGCTTGGCGTTGGGCGTCATTAAAGTAAGCCGGTACGGTAATCACGGCTTCGGTGACTTCTTCGCCCAAGTAGTCTTCGGCGGTTTTTTTCATTTTGCGCAAAACTTCAGCGCTCACTTGGGGTGGGGCCAGTTTTTTGTCGCGCACTTGCACCCAAGCATCACCGTTGTCAGCCTTGGCAATCGTGTAGGGCATGAGGTCAATGTCTTTTTGAACCTCTTTTTCTTCAAATTTACGGCCGATCAGGCGCTTCACGGCATACAACGTATTGCGTGGATTGGTCACGGCTTGGCGCTTGGCCGACGCGCCTACCAGCACTTCGCCATCTTCTTGGTAAGCAATGATGGAAGGGGTGGTGCGTGCGCCTTCAGAGTTTTCAATCACCTTGGTGGTGTTGCCCTCCATGATGGCCACGCAACTGTTGGTGGTCCCCAAGTCGATGCCAATGATCTTGCCCATGAATTACTCCTGAATCAGTTAAATATTGAGATGTGCACTAGTTGTGGACGCCTGTAAACATTTCAAGGCGTCTGCGTGCATACAAGTTGATTTCAATCAAGCTTTGTGTGGCGGCGCAGGGTCTGCCCTGTTACTTGGGCGCAGCCACCGTGACCAGGGCGGGGCGCAAAATGCGGTCGGCAATCATGTAGCCCTTTTGCAGCACGCTCACCACGGTGTTGGGTTCTTGTGAGGGTTCTGCAGGCGCCATGCTAATGGCCTGGTGCTGGTGGGGGTCAAACTTGGCGCCAGCGGCGGGCTCAATTTTGATGACCTTGTGCCGTTCCAGCGCCGCTTGCAGCTGGCGCAAGGTGGCCTCTGCTCCTTCACGAATTTGTTCAATTTTGGCGTCTTGAATGGCCAAGCCCGCTTCTAAGCTGTCGGTCACGGGCAGCAGGCTTTCGGCGAAACTTTCAATCGCAAATTTGCGGCTTTTGGAAATTTCATCCTCAGCGCGGCGTCGGGCATTTTCAGCCTCAGCTTTTGCACGCAAGAACTGGTCGGCCAGCTCCGCACTTTTGGCTTTGAGTTCTGCCAGTTCGGTCTGGGCCTGAACCAGAGGGTCCACGGGGGTGCTGGTAGCTTCGGCTGAGTGCTCTTCGGTTTTCACATATTCCTCGGTGGAATGGGCTTGAGTTGGGGTGTTGTCAGGCATATCGGGGCAAATATTGAACGTAAGAATAGAGATTCAAGAGTGGTATGAGGCCCACTCCTGAATTTTCAATAGAACTTGCGTAAATTTATTAAAGCTAGACCCTGAATCAAGCCAAACCCAGCAGCTCGACTTCAAATTTCAAAGTGGCATTGGGTGGAATCACGCCGCCTGCACCGCGTGCGCCGTAGCCCAAGGCCGCAGGAATGATGAGGGTGCGTGTGCCGCCAATGCACATACCTGCAACGCCTTCGTCCCAGCCTTTAATGACCATGCCCGCGCCCAAATGAAACTCAAAGGGGTCGTTGCGGTCTTTGCTGGAATCAAATTTGTTGCCTTGAACCTCGTTTTCGTACAACCAACCGGTGTAGTGAACCGAAACACGCTGGCCCGAAGAGGCTTGAGCGCCGTTTCCCACAACGGTGTCTTCGTATTGCAGTCCAGATGAGGTGGTGATCATGTGAGTGGCCTTAAAGTGAAGTTGGTAAAGGTTAAGAACAAAAATTAAGAAAAATCAAGAACACATCAGCCGAATGTCTTCGGGGATGGGGATGGCCTTAAGCCGGTTGGGGTCCTCTGGGTGGACAGTGCAAAGCGCCCGAGTTTCTAGGCCTTCGCAAATCAGCGTGTCGCCCCGCTTGACCTCATGATGGTGAATAAACACTTTATTGCGCCATTCTCGAACCGAAGTGGCAATGTGCAGGGTGTCGCCATAGGTGGCAGGGCTTTTGAACTGGGTTTGAATTTCCAGCACGGGTGAGCCAATGATGCCGGTGGTCTTCAACAGGTCTCGCCAAGACGGCACACCGCACTGCCTGAAAAAATTCAGGGACGAAGCGTCCATCCACTTCAGGTAATTTGGGAAAAACACAATTTGGGCGGGATCACAGTCGCCAAACTGCACAAGGACTTCAAAGGTTACGGTTTTACTCATGAGATGCTGCTGGGGCCCGCGTCATCAAGGGGGCACGTGCCAGACATAGAATGTTATGAAATATCCACCATTCTAAAGACCCAAGACCATGAACGTTACCTTTGATGAGGTCCACAACTACTGGGAACAGCAAGTGTTCGCAGAAATCATGCGTCGTGCGGACTTGTACCCTGAGTTTGATACCGATTTGTTGGCAGACACCGCTTGCGTGGCATTGAACTTACTGCCTTCGCGCTATGTGCGTTTTGATATTGATTTGGTGTTTTTCATGTCGCAGCACGAGCGCCAAGACGGCGAACGTGCACTAGAAAACGCGGTGGACTTTGCTTTCAGCTTTGTGGCGGAGCGGACAGCCAAAGGCGCCTCGCCCCGCCAAAAGGTTTAAGCGTCGCCCCATACCTCTTGGGCGGTTTCAATCACCAAACGCAGTTTGGTGCGCTGGTCTTCTACTGCAATGTCGTTGCCATGCACGGTGCTTGAAAAACCGCACTGGGGTGACAGGCACATTTGATTCAAGTCCACATACTTGGACGCTTCATCAATACGGCGCTTGAGATCGTCTTTGGACTCCAACTTGCCAAACTTGGTGGTCACCAAGCCCAACACCACAATTTTGTCCTTGGGCATAAATCGCAGGGGGCGGAAGTCGCCACTGCGGTCGTCGTCGTATTCCAAAAAGTAGGCGTCCAGCTTCATTTCTGAGAGCAAGGCCTCGGCGACAGGCTCGTAATTGCCCGATGCGGCGTGAGTGCTTTTGAAGTTGCCACGGCACAGGTGCATGGCCAAGGTCATCCCTGCGGGCTTCAGGGCCACCACTTTGTTGATGAACTGGGCATAGCGGTGGGGCAGTTCGTTGGGGTCATCACCGCGTTTGCGGGCAGCTTCGCGCATGTTGTCGTCGCACAAATAAGCAAGGTTGGTGTCGTCCATCTGCACATAGGTGCAACCGGCGTTGGCCAAAGACTGCAGCTCTTCTCCATAAGCCTTGGCCACGTCGTCATAAAACTCGGGGTCCAGCTCGGGGTAATGGGTTTTGCTGATGCCCGCGCGGCCACCCCTGAAGTGCAGCATGGTGGGGGAGGGAATGGTCACTTTGGCCACGCGAGCGCCGCCAGGAGTCATTTGGCTCTTGAGGTATTCGAAGTCGGCGCGCTGAATGTCTTTCACGTGCTTGACCTTGTCCACCACCTTCATCACGGGCGGAGCCAGCTCTTTCACGCCATCAGGGCGCAGCACGGTGATCGGGATATCGGCCGTGACACCACCCAACTGCTCCAAAAAGTCAATGTGAAAGTAAGTGCGGCGGAACTCGCCATCAGTGATGCTTTTAAGGCCCACATCTTCCTGAAACTTCACGATGTCGGAGATGGCCTTGTCTTCCACGGCCCGCAGTTGCTCAGAGGTGATTTCACCTTTGGCTTTTTGCTCGCGTGCGTCCAGCAGAAATTTGGGGCGTAAAAAACTTCCCACATGGTCGGCACGAAACGGGGGCTGGGTGCGTTGGGTCATACAAAGTCTCCAAAACGGGTTGATAAGAATTTGAGCTCGATCTTAGCAAGCCCACTTGCCGGTCCGATGGAATTGAGGTTTGTACAATCCGCACGCTATGTTGACGATTCTCTTTGATGGTGTGGCCTACGGCATGCTGCTGTTTATTTTGGCAGTGGGCTTGGCCGTCACCATGGGGTTGATGAACTTCATCAACCTGGCACACGGGGCATTTGCCATGCTGGGGGGCTACATCACCGTGGTGCTCATGCAGAAGTTCCAATTGCCGTTTTTATGGTGCCTGCCCGCCTCGTTCTTTGGGGTGGCCTTGCTAGGCGCGGTTTTGGAGCGTACGCTTTACCGACCCATGTACCGCAAACCCCATTTGGATCAAGTGCTGTTTTCTATTGGACTGACGTTTATGGCCGTGGCCACCATGGACTATTTTGTGGGGTCCAGCCAGCAAATCATTCAATTGCCCGAATGGCTCAAAGGCCGCACCGAAATAGGTGAGGGTGCTTGGATGCTGGGTATGGGGCACTACCGCTTGTTCATTATTTTGATTTGTGCCGCCTTAACCGTGGTCCTGCAGTTGGTGTTGGCGCGCACCCGTTTTGGCAGCCGTTTGCGCGCTTCAGTAGATGACCAGCGGGTGGCCGCTGGTTTGGGTATTAATGTGAACCGCGTGTTTTTGTCCACCTTTGCCGTGGGTTCTGGCTTGGCGGGTTTGGGCGGCGCGCTAGGCGCTGAAGTGCTGGGGCTGGACCCTATGTTCCCGCTCAAGTTCATGATCTACTTTTTGATTGTGGTGGCCGTGGGCGGCACGTCTTCTATCACCGGCCCTTTGTTAGCAGCGCTTTTGCTGGGCATTGCAGACGTGGCGGGTAAATACTTTATTCCCCAATTTGGTGCTTTTATTGTGTATGTCTTGATGATCGCCATTTTGATTTGGAAGCCACAGGGCTTGTTTGTGCGGCAGGGAGGCAAGCCATGAGTTTGGATTCAGGGGCGGCCTACCGCTCATTGCAGTCGGCCCACCGTTGGAAGCCATGGGAGCCTGTGTTGTGGGTATTGGCCTTTGTGGCCCCTTGGGCGCTGCCCGAGCATGCCCTCATCATCAATGAAGTGGCCATCGTGGCTTTGTTTGCCGTGTCTTTAGATTTGGTGCTGGGCTACACGGGCATTGTGTCCTTGGGGCATGCCGCGTTTTTAGGCGTTGGGGCTTACAGCGCCGCTTTGTTTGCCAAACACGTTATGCCCGACCCCACGGTGGGGTTGTTGGTGGGCATTGCGGTCTCCATGCTGCTGGGGGCTTTTTGTTCTTTGTCCATCATGCGCGGCACCGACCTCACCCGCCTCATGGTCACCCTTGGAGTGGCGCTTATTTTGATGGAGTTGGCCAATAAACTGGACTTCACTGGCGGAGCGGATGGCTTGCAAGGCGTGGTGATGGGGCCGGTGCTGGGGCGGTTTGAATTTGACCTGTATGGTCAAACCTCGGCCACCTACTCCTTGTGCGTCTTGTTGGTGTTGTTTGTTCTCATGCGGCGGCTGGTGCATTCGCCATTTGGTGCCACGCTGAAGGCCGCGCGAGACAACCGTTTGCGCGCTATGGCCATAGGTATTTCAGTGCATCAGCGCATTGCGGTCATTTACACCGTGGCCGCGGCCGTGGCGGGTGCGGCTGGCGCACTGTTGGCCCAAACCACCAGTTTTGCATCTATTGATGTGTTTGACTTTCACCGCTCTGCCGATCTGATGTTGTTGCTGGTCATCGGCGGCACAGGTTGGCTTTACGGCGGCGTTACCGGTGCCATTGTGTTCAAGCTCATGCAAGACTGGCTGTCCTCTATCACCCCGCAATACTGGACCTTTTGGATTGGTCTGTTTTTAGTGGTGCTGGTGATGGTGGGGCGTGACCGTCTGATCCGTCCCTGGACTTGGTGGAAGGGTCGCCCGTGAGCAGTCCCACAAGCAGCCCCGTGGTGTTGGCCGCAGTGGGCTTGGTCAAGCGGTTTGGCGGTATTACGGCTACGGGCAATGTTCACCTTGAACTCAGGCAGGGCGCGCGCCATGCCCTAATTGGCCCCAACGGCGCGGGCAAAACCACCCTCATCAATTTGCTGACCGGAGTGCTGGAGCCCAGCGAGGGGCAAATTATTTTGGAAGGTCAAGACGTCACGCGTCTGGCTCCCCACGAGCGCGTGGCCCGCGGCATGGTGCGCACCTTCCAAATCAACCAATTATTTGATTCGTTTTCACCGCTGGAAACCCTAGCCATGACGGTGTCTCAGCACATGGGCCTGGGGCAGCGTTGGTGGCAGCCACTAGGCCAAAACACCCAGGTGGTGAAGCGCTGCGAAGCCTTACTGGACCAATTTCACCTCACCGAGGTGATGAGTCAACCCACCCGAGAGCTGCCTTATGGCAAGCGCCGCCTTCTTGAAATTGCCATTGCCTTGGCGTGCGAGCCCCGAGTGCTGTTGTTGGACGAGCCTGTGGCTGGCGTGCCCGCTGGCGAGCGCGAAGAACTTTTGCAAACCGTGGCCGCCCTACCGCCAGAAGTGTCGGTGTTGCTGATTGAACATGACATGGACTTGGTGTTCAGCTTTGCCAACCGCATGACGGTATTGGTGAATGGCACGGTGCTTACCGAAGGCGACCCTGACCAAATTGCCAATGACCCCCAAGTGAAAGCCGTGTACTTGGGGCAAGGCGACACCCATGGAGCTCAGCATGGCTGATTTGCTTAACGTGCACCAACTCAGCGCGGGCTATGGCGAAGCCGTGGTGTTGAACCAGGTGTCATTGTCCTTGCCACAGGGGCAAACCTTGGCGCTGCTGGGGCGCAATGGCACAGGTAAAACCACCTTCATCAACACCTTGGCGGGTGCCACGCGCCAGCATGGCGGCACCATCGAATTGGATGGCGTGGCTTTGCACACCTTGCCATCACACGAGCGTGCCGGTGCGGGCATAGGTTGGGTGCCGCAAGAGCGCAATATTTTCAAGTCGCTCACGGTAGATGAAAACCTCACGGCTGTGGCACGCCCCGGTCCGTGGACGCCTGCCCGTGTGTATGAGTTGTTTCCGCGCCTTGCAGAACGCCAAACCAATTTGGGCACTCAGCTCTCGGGCGGCGAGCAACAAATGTTGGCTGTGGGGCGTGCCTTGGTGTTGAACCCAAAACTGCTGCTCTTGGACGAGCCCCTTGAGGGCTTGGCTCCCATCATTGTTCAAGAGCTTTTGCAAGCCATTTCTCGAATAACCAAGCAAGAGGGCATGTCCGCCATCATCGTGGAGCAACACCCACAGGCCATTTTGAAAATTTCTGATCGTGCCGTGGTGCTGGATCATGGCTCTGCGGTGCATTCCAGCGCTGCCCAAGAGTTGTTAGACCAACCCGAACTGCTCGATCGATTGCTGGGTGTGGCCCGTTAGCCAAACCCCAGATCAAACCCCATAACCACATCGTTTCACAAAACGAATTAACAGGAGTCCAACCAATGAAAAGGATCTTAAAAAAAACCGCCATGCAGCCCCAACATCGTGCCTTGGTTCTGGGCTTGGGGCTTGTGTTGGGCCTATGGGGTTTGGCACCGCTGGGTGGTCTGCAAACTGCTCAGGCGCAGAGTTTTCCAAGCAAGCCCATCCGCATCGTGGTGCCCAATGCCCCCGGAGGCGCTGCCGACTTAACCGCACGCACCGTGGGCCAGCGCCTGAGCGAAACCTTGGGTCAACCGGTGGTGATCGACAACAAGCCCAGCGCTGGTGGCGTGGTGGCGGGCGAACTGGTGGCCAAGGCCGCGCCGGATGGCCATACGCTGCTGCTGATTTCCAGCGGTACGGCGGTCAGTGAGAGTTTGTTCAAAAGCTTGCCTTTTGACACCGTCAAAGACTTTATTCCCATGGCCCCTTTGGGCACGTTTGACTTGGTCATTGTGGCGGCAGAGGGCGGCCGGTTCAAAACCTTGGCCGATTTGATCGCTTGGTCTAAGGCCAACCCAGGCAAGCTCAATGTGGGCACCCCCAACATTGGCACCACCCAAAACTTGGCAGCAGAGTTGTTCAAGTCTTCAACCGGCTTGGATATTCAAATTGTGCCTTTTAACGGAACTCCTGCGGTCATCAATGCCTTGCGTGGCGGCCAAATTGATGCGGGCGTGGACATTTTGGGCCCGCTGCTGCCCCAAATCAAAGCCAAAGCCTTGGTGGCCTTGGCGGTCACGGGAGACAAGCGTTCCCGCGTCATGCCGGAGGTGCCTACCGCCCGAGAAGCTGGGGTTCAGGGCTACAGCGCGTCCTCTTGGAACGGGTTGGCCGTGCCCGCCAAAACACCTAAAGACGTGGTGGACCGTTTGAACAAAGAAGTGGTGTCTGCTTTAAATGACCCCGCCATCAAAAAGCGCTTAGAAGAACTGAATGTGGAGCCTAACCCTGGCACGCCTTCTGATGCTGCTGCTTTGTTAAATAACGATATCAAGCGCTGGGGCGAGGTGATCGAGCGCGCCAAAATTGCCAAGCAATAAGCTGCCCCGATGAAGCTCAACATTGGCTTGGTGGGCTATGGCGAGGTGGGCAAAACCTTTGCCCAAGGTTTGAAGCCGCTTTGTGGCGGCTGGGTAGGGGTTTGGGACTTGAAGCTGGCCAACCCCAGCTTAAAAGCTGAAGAGCTTGCATCTGCAACCCAGCACGGACTAGAGGCCTGCAGCTCTGCGCAGCAGGTTTGCCAGCAAGCCCGTCTGATCATTTCAGCTGTGACGGCGTCCAACACCTTGGCGGTAGCCCAAGAGGTGGCTCAGTACATTCAACCCGGCACTTTTTTTCTGGACCTGAACTCGGCTTCCCCGGGCACCAAACAACAGTGCGCTGAACTGATTGACGCTGCTGGCGGCCACTACGTGGAAGCAGGTGTCATGACCTCTGTGCCACCCTACGGCATTAAAGTGCCCATGTTGCTCGGCGGTGCCTATGCGCCCCAGTTGGCTCAAATGCTCGAGCCCATGGGTTTGGACATCACGGTGGTGGCGCCCAAAATTGGTGTGGCATCGGCCATCAAAATGTGCCGCAGCGTCATGATCAAAGGCTTGGAGGCCTTGGTGATTGAAAGTTATGCCACCGCACGCGCTTACGGCGTTGAATCGCACATGATCCCCACCTTGTACGAAACCTTTCCTGGCTTGGACTGGAATACCCAAGGGTCTTACTTTTTCAGCCGCGTGGTGCAGCACGGCAAACGCCGCGCCGAAGAAATGCGCGAGGCCGCACGCACGGTGGAAGAAGCAGGGTTTGCTGCAGCACTCACCTCGGCCATTGCCCAAAAGCAAGACTGGGTAGCGCAGTTGGCGGCCACGGGTGTCTTTGAAGGCGTATCTGCCCAAGACCCTTGGCAAGATTACGCTGATCGGTTATTGGCCGCACTTCCAAAGGCGCAGCCATGAGCACCGTGATCCAAGGTATTTCTTCCATGGCCACCCGGCTGGTCTTGGCCGAGTTGGTGCAGGCCTTCCAAAACCAAACGGGGCACAGCGTGCACCTAGAGGCCGTGGGCGGGGTCGATGCAGCCAAGCGGGTGCAAAGCGGTGAGGCGTTTGATGTGGTCATTTTGGCGTCTGACGCCATCGACAAGCTCTTGGCCTCGGGCCAGCTGTTGGCGGGCAGTAAGGTGGATTTGGTGCACTCTAGCGTCGCCATGGCGGTGCCAAAGGGTGCAGCCGTGCCGGATATTTCAACCGAAGAGGCTGTCAAACAAGCTGTGTTGGCCGCCCAACGGGTGTGCTATTCCACCGGCCCCAGCGGCACCGCTTTGCTCCAGTTGTTTGAGCGTTGGGGAGTGTCGCAGCAGTTGGCTGGGCGTTTGTTCCAAGCACCTGCGGGTATTCCTGTGGGGTCTTGGGTGGCAAAAGGCGAGGCCGATTTAGGGTTTCAGCAACTGAGCGAACTCATCAGTCTTGGGGGGGTGACCGTGCTCCAGCCCTTACCTGAGTCCATACAAATCACCACCACCTTTTCTGCCGCTGTGGCCCAAACGTCTCAGCATGCTGCCATGGTGATGGAGCTCATTGCATTTTTGGCGTCCCCAGCTGCTGACGAGGCCAAGCGCCGCCAAGGTATGGAACCTGCCTGAGCGCCGTTCCAAAGGGCCGTTCCAAAGCACAACTTACTTGAAGGAGATTTTTTTGAAGCCACCACTCATCATCGACTGCCACGGGCACTACACCACCGCCCCCAAGGCTCTAGAAAACTGGCGCAACCAACAGATTGCAGGCATCAAAGATCCGTCTGCCATGCCCAGAGTGGCTGATTTGAAAATTTCGGACGACGAACTGCGAGAGTCCATTGAAACCAACCAGCTCAAACTGATGAAAGAGCGCGGTTCCGACCTGACCATCTTCAGTCCCCGCGCGAGTTTTATGGCGCACCACATTGGCGATTTCAATGTGTCTAGTACTTGGGCGGCCATCTGCAACGAGTTGTGTTTTCGGGTCAGCCAACTGTTTCCTGACCATTTCATTGGCGCGGCCATGTTGCCGCAAAGCCCGGGCGTAGACCCCAACACCTGCATTCCTGAATTGGAAAAGTGCGTCAAAGAGTATGGATTTGTCGGCATCAACCTCAACCCCGACCCTTCCGGCGGCCATTGGACCAGCCCCCCCTTAACCGACCGCCATTGGTACCCCATTTACGAAAAAATGGTGGAGTACGACATTCCGGCCATGGTGCACGTGTCCACCAGTTGCAATGCCTGCTTTCACACCACGGGCGCGCACTACTTAAATGCGGACACCACGGCGGTCATGCAGTGCATTCAAGGCGATCTGTTCAAAGACTTCCCCACCTTGAAGTTTGTGATTCCCCATGGCGGCGGCGCAGTGCCTTACCACTGGGGGCGGTTCCGTGGCTTGGCCCAGGAAATGAAAAAACCTTTGCTGACCGATCACGTCTTAAAGAACATCTTTTTTGATACGTGCGTGTATCACCAGCCGGGCATTGATTTGCTGACCAAGGTGATTCCCGTGGACAACATTTTGTTTGCATCTGAGATGATTGGTGCAGTCAGAGGCATAGACCCCGAAACCGGTCATTACTACGATGACACCAAACGCTATGTGCATGCCACCCCTAACTTGAATGACGAACAAAGATTCAAGGTGTTTGAGGGCAATGCCCGTAAGGTGTTCCCCAGGTTGGATACGGCCTTGAAGGCCAAAGGCCAATAATTTTTTCAGGAGTCTGATTTATGAGCAACACCGTCCATCAAATGGGAATCGTCAAGCGCCACATCGTCCGTGCGGATGCCGCTGCTGTAGAAAAGCTGTCTCAATTTGGCGTGGCCACCGTTCATGAGGCTCAAGGGCGCGTAGGCCTCATGAAGCCCTACATGCGCCCCATTTACCCGGATGCGCATGCTTGCGGTACCGCCGTGACCGTGCTTTTGCACCCCGGCGACAATTGGATGCTGCATGTGGTGGCTGAGCAAATTCAGCCTGGCGACATTGTGGTGGCCGCTTGCAGTGCCGACAACACCGATGGCTTTTTTGGTGATCTGTTGGCCACATCCTTCAAAGCGCGTGGTGCTCGCGCCTTGATCATTGAAGGCGGTTGCCGCGACGTTAAAGAACTCAAACAGATGGGTTTTCCTGTTTGGAGCCGCGCCATCAGCGCCAAAGGCACCATCAAGGCCACCTTAGGCTCCGTCAACATTCCGGTGGTGTGCGCAGGCGTGACCCTCAACCCCGGAGATGTGATCGTGGCTGACGACGATGGTGTTGTCGCCGTGCCCGCAGAATTTGCCCAGTCGGTGGCCGATGCAGCGCAAGCTCGCGAGTCCAACGAAGGTGAAAAACGCGCCAAACTGGCTTCGGGCGTGTTGGGTTTGGATATGTACAACTTCAGAGAACCTTTGGCCAAATTGGGGCTGAAGTACATCGACTGATTTTTAAAGGTAAAGCCATGTCATTCACTAAAACTCCAGGCTGGTTGGATTGGTACACAGGTCCCAGCAAACCGGAATTCAAACTTCCCCAGGGCGCTGTTGATTCGCATTGCCATGTGTTTGGCCCGTCAAATGTGTTTCCGTATGCCGAAGAGCGCAAATACACCCCCTGCGACGCCACCAAAGAGCAGTTGTTTGCCTTGCGCGACCACTTGGGCTTTTCGCGCAACGTGATTGTGCAAGCCACCTGCCATGGTGCCGATAACCGTGCGCTGGTGGACGCCATGCAGGCCTCGGGCGGCCAAGCCCGTGGTGTGGCCACCGTCAAGCGCAGCGTGACCGACACGGAACTGCACACCTTGCATGCCGCGGGCGTGCGCGGCGTGCGGTTTAACTTTGTCAAACGCTTGGTGGACTTCACCCCTAAAGATGAATTGGTTGAGATTGCTGGACGTGTGGCTAAGCTGGGCTGGCATGTGGTGATTTATTTTGAGGCCGTCGACTTGCCTGAGCTGTGGGACTTTTTTACCGGATTGCCCGCGACCTTGGTGGTGGACCACATGGGTCGACCCGATGTCACCCAGCCTGTAGATGGTCCAGAGTTTGAGTTGTTTATAAAGTTCATGCGCCAGCACCCCAATGTGTGGAGCAAAGTCACCTGCCCTGAGCGCCTTACAGTTCATGGCCCGCCCGCCTTAAATGGCCAGAGGCATGCCTACCATGACGTGATCCCGTTTGCCAAGCGTTTGGTTGACAGCTTTCCGGACCGCGTGTTGTGGGGGACCGATTGGCCGCACCCCAACCTGAAAGACCACATGCCCGATGACGGCTTGCTGGTGGACTTTATTCCCCACATTGCAACTACCCCAGAGCTGCGCCAAAAGTTGCTGGTAGACAACCCCATGCGCTTGTATTGGCCCGAAGAGTTGGCGGGAGGTCAAAATGTCCCTAGATAAACCCTATTTGGATGTGCCCGGCACCACGATTTTTGATGCAGAGCAATCCCGCAAAGGCTACTGGTTGAACCAGTTTTGCATGACGTTAATGACCGCCCCCAACCGGGAGCGCTTTAAAGCCGATCAACGCGCCTACCTTGATGAATGGCCCATGACGGAAGACCAGAAGTTGGCCGTGATGGACGCGGATTTAAACCGCTGCATTGCTTTGGGCGGCAACATTTATTTTCTAGCCAAGTTGGGCGCGACTCTGGGTAAAAGCTTTCAACAAATGGCAGGCTCCATGACCGGCATGACCGAAGACGAATACCGCCAAATGATGATCAGTGGGGGCCGTTCTGTAGAAGGCAATCGCATCGTGGGTGAAGATGGCACGGCCCAAGTGCATCGCCAGCCGCAAGGCTCTGGCAACGGCAAACTCATCTGACGCACAGAAAGACTTTTATGGCACGCAT
Source organism: Hylemonella gracilis (assembly GCA_945862195.1). Lineage (GTDB taxonomy): Bacteria > Pseudomonadota > Gammaproteobacteria > Burkholderiales > Burkholderiaceae_C > Hylemonella > Hylemonella gracilis_C. The sequence goes on along the minus strand of CAMAXR010000006.1, from coordinate 17,310 downwards.
CACCGCATCGGTTTACACATCTCATGTCCCCGCCATTGGCGCTGCAATTGATTTAGGCAAAACCCAAGAGGATTATTGGAAGCCTTTGTTCTCAGGTTACGAGACCGGCAAACAGTGGTTCAAGCAACACAAGCCCGATGTGATTTTTTTGGTCTACAACGACCACGCCACCGCATTCAGCTTAGATTTCATCCCTACTTTTGCCATTGGCACCGCAGACCAGTATCAGCCCGCTGACGAGGGTTGGGGCCCACGCCCAGTGCCCGTGGTCCAGGGCCATTCCGATCTGGCTGGGCATATTGCTCAATCGGTCATTCAACAAGACTTTGACCTCACCATCGTCAACAAAATGGATGTGGACCATGGTTTAACGGTGCCTTTGTCTTTGGTGTGCGGGCAACCCACACCAGAACATTTTCAGTGGCCATGCCCCGTCATTCCTTTTGCGGTCAACGTGGTGCAGTACCCAGTGCCCTCAGGTCGACGTTGCTTGGAACTTGGAAAAGCCATTCGAAAAGCCGTAGAGTCTTTTGACCAACCCCTGAATGTGCATATTTGGGGCACGGGTGGCATGAGCCACCAGCTGCAAGGGCCACGTGCGGGGCTCATCAACAAGGCTTGGGATGCTCAATTCATGGATGACATCATCGCCCAACCCGAACATTTGGCCAATAAACCGCATATTGAATATGTGCGTGAGGCTGGCAGCGAAGGTATTGAGCTGGTCATGTGGTTGATTGCCCGTGGCGCCATGGACGATTTGGCCCCGGGCGCTAAGGCAGCATCTAAGCCCCATGTGGCTCACCGTTTCTATCATGTGCCTGCTTCCAATACGGCGGTGGGGCATTTGATTTTGGAAAACCCCAACTGAACACACCCACCTATTTCAAGCAGGAGTTTTGATGAGTCAACCTATTAAAGTCGCTTTGGCTGGCGCAGGTGCCTTTGGCATCAAGCACATTGAAGGCATTCGCAACATTGAGGGCGTGGAAGTCGTGTCCCTGATTGGCCGCGAATTAGAAAAAACCAAAGACATCGCCCAAAAATACGGCATTGGCCATGTGACCACGGACTTGAACGAAAGCCTGGCCATCAAAGAGGTAGACGCGGTGATTTTGTGCACCCCCACCCAAATGCATGCAGCGCAAACCAAGGCCTGTTTGCTCGCAGGCAAGCACGTGGAAGTGGAAATTCCCATGTGTGATGTGTTCAAAGAAGGCCAAGAACTGGTCGAGCTGCAAAAGAAGACCGGTTTGGTGGCCATGTGCGGCCACACACGCCGTTTCAACCCCAGCCACCAGTGGGTGAACAAGCGTTTGCGCTCAGGCGAGTTGCACATTCAGCAAATGGATGTGCAAACCTATTTTTTCCGTCGCACCAACATGAACGCTGCCGGTCAGCCCCGCAGCTGGACCGATCACTTGCTGTGGCACCATGCCGCGCACACCATCGACTTGTTCACCTACCAAAGCGGTAGCCCCGTGGTCAAGGCCCATGCGGTGCAAGGCCCCATTCACCCCGTTTTGGGCATTGCGATGGATATGTCCATTCAGCTTCAAGCGGCCAATGGCGCGATTTGCACCTTAAGCTTGTCGTTCAACAACGATGGTCCCTTGGGCACCATCTTCCGCTACATCGGCGACACCGGCACCTACATTGCCAGCTATGACGATTTGTACAACGGCAAGCAAGAAAAAATTGATGTGAGCCAAGTTGCTGTGTCTATGAATGGCATTGAGCTTCAAGACCGCGAATTTTTTGCCGCTATCCGTGAAGGCCGTGAGCCCAATTCCAGCGTGGCGCAAGTGTTGCCTTGTTACCAAGTCATGCACGAGCTTGAGTTGCAACTCAACAGCTGATTTTTTTTAGATTGTTTCCATGCATTACAGAACACTAGGGGCTTTTGAGGTCAGCGCCATCAGCTTGGGCTGTATGAGCCTGAGTTACGCCTACGGGGTGCCGCCATCAGCCGAACAGGGCGAACGCTTGCTGCTCTCCGCATTGGATGCAGGCGTCAACTTTTTTGATACTGCAGCTTTGTATGGTTTTGGTAACAACGAAGAGCTGGTGGGACGCGTGCTTAAGCCGCACCGCCAACGCTACACCTTAGCCAGCAAAGGCGGTATGGCGGGCGTGAGTTTTCCCGATGGCGTGAAGCGGGTGATTGACGGACGCCCGGAAGCCATCCGAAAAAATTGTGAGGACAGCCTCAAGCGCCTGCAAACCGATGTGATCGATTTGTATTACCTGCACCGCTGGGATAAAAAAGTACCTATTGAAGACAGTGTGGGCGAACTGTCTCGTTTGGTGGAGCGTGGCTGGGTCAGAACCTTAGGTCTGAGTGAAGTTTCGGCGGCCACCATTCGCAAAGCGCATGCGGTGCACCCCATCACGGCTGTTCAGACTGAGTATTCTCTGTGGACACGAAACCCCGAAATTGCGGTGTTGCAGACCTGCCGAGAGCTAGGCATTGGTTTTGTGGCGTTTTCGCCGGTGGGCCGGGCCTTTTTAACTGGCCGCTTATCCGATGTGCAAACCCTAGAGGCCAAAGACATTCGGCACAACATGCCGCGTTTTCACCCTGAGCATTACGCCCAAAACCTCAAGCTGCTGCCAGCTTTTGAGAAACTGGCGCAAGAAGCGCAATGCACGCCTGCTCAGCTGGCGCTGGCTTGGCTGCTGCATCAGGGGGTGGATATTGTGCCGATACCTGGCACCACCAGCTTGGAGCATTTGTCTGAAAACCTTGCCGCAGCAGACCTGAAGTTGCCCGCTTCGGTGTTGGCTCAAGCTGGTGCTTTGATCAATCAAAGTACGGTGTCGGGTGACCGTTACAACGCGCAGTCGCAAATCGAAGTGGATACCGAAACATTTGCCCCTAAGGCCCCGCATTGAAACCTACCCTCATGCTGCTGCCAGGCCTGAACTGCGACGCCGCAGTGTGGGCGCTGCAAGTCGAGGCACTGCAAGACCGTTGTCACTGCATCATTCCTGACTGGGGGGTGCTGAATAATTTTCAGGCCATGGCCGAGCAGGTGTTGGCCTTGTCACCCACAGAAACATTTGGTGTGGCTGGGCACTCCATGGGAGGCAGAGTGGCGTGCGAGTTGATGCGGTTGGCGCCTCACCGTATCGATCGACTCGCTTTGTTGGATACAGGTACCCACACCTTGCCAGCTGGCGCTGCTGGCGAAAAGGAGCGCCAAGGCCGAATGGCGCTCTTAGATCTGGCCAAGCAAAAGGGCATGCGCGCTATGGGGCAACAATGGGGGCAGGGCATGGTGCACCCCAGTCGCCTCAATTCAGATGTCTTTGAGGCGGTGCTCCAGATGTTGGAGCGCGGCAGTGCGGCGCAATTTGAAGCGCAAATCAACGCCTTGCTCACACGGCCAGATGCGGCGCCTGTTTTGTCCACCATCACTTGCCCCACTTTGGTCTTGTGTGGTCGTGAGGATGGGTGGAGCCCGCCTGCGCAGCACGAGGCGATGTACCAAGCCCTCAAGGCGGGTGGTCTGGCTCAGGTCGCCTTGGTGATCATTGAACATTGTGGCCATATGTGCACCATGGAGCAGCCACAGGCTGTGAACCAAGCGCTCCTGGAGTGGTTAAACGTTTAGTTCATGGACACCTCAAGAATCAGGCCTTCACATGCTTTGTGTAGGATGAATTCATGAGTCAACCTGTTCCACCACCACCTGTTTGGTCGCGATCCTTGTCCCTGCAAGGCATCCAAAATTTTCGTGACTTGGGCGGCTACATTGGGCATGAGGGGCGTTCCGTCAAATGGCGGCAAATCTTCAGGTCGGGGCATTTGGCCCATGCCACTGCACAAGACCGCCACCAATTGCAGTCATTGGGCGTGCGGCATGTGCTGGATTTTCGGGGCGTGGAAGAAAGCGCTGCGGCAGTCTGCGGACTTGACCATGTGCAGTTGCATGCTCTATCTATAGAGCCCACGGTGCACTACCGCCTTGAAGAACGGGCCCGGCAGGGGGGTGTGATGGGCCCCGAAGAAGTGACCGGCTTCATGCGAGAAACCTACGAAAACTTTGTGCTGCACAACAGCGCGCGCTTCAAGCAGTTGTTTGATGTGCTGCTGAGTCATTCAGAGCCGCTGGTCTTTCATTGCACTTATGGAAAAGACAGAACCGGCTTGGCAGCCGTGTTGGTGTTGCACAGCTTAGGAGTGGATGCTGCCACCATCGAGCAGGATTACTTGCTCACCAACCAACTGCTCAATGCCACACCCCGTTTAGGAAAGGTGTTGTCAGAAGAGGCGCAGCGCGTTTTGCTGGGCGTTCAGTCTGATTTTCTAGACGCGTCTTTGACCACGATTCGAGCCCATTACGGCACTGTGGACCAATACCTAGATCAGGCCATAGGTTTAAACCCAAGCAAGCGCGAGCAGTTGCGTAGCGCTTACTTGGAGTCAACCGCTTAAACGCCGTCGGTTGTAAAGCTTCTGAGCTTGTCCGAGCGGCTGGGGTGCTTGAGCTTGCGCAGCGCTTTGGCTTCAATTTGACGAATACGTTCGCGGGTCACGTCAAATTGCTTGCCCACCTCTTCTAAGGTGTGGTCGCTGGTCATCTCAATACCAAAACGCATACGCAACACTTTGGCTTCGCGTGGGGTGAGGCTGTCCAAAATTTCTTTGACCACGTCGCGCAAGCCCGCTTGCATAGCCGCATCCATGGGTGCCGTATTGGCGGTGTCTTCAATGAAGTCGCCCAAGTGACTGTCATCATCGTCACCAATAGGGGTTTCCATGGAAATCGGCTCTTTGGCGATTTTCATGATCTTGCGGATTTTGTCCTCAGGAATTTCCATTTTCTCGGCCAAGATGCCCGCATCCGGCTCAAAGCCGAACTCTTGCAAGTGTTGCCTGCTGATGCGGTTCATCTTGTTGATGGTTTCGATCATGTGCACCGGAATGCGAATGGTGCGGGCCTGGTCGGCAATGGATCGTGTGATGGCCTGGCGAATCCACCATGTGGCATAAGTTGAAAACTTGTAACCGCGGCGGTATTCAAACTTGTCTACGGCCTTCATCAGACCAATATTGCCCTCCTGGATCAAATCCAAGAACTGCAAGCCGCGGTTGGTGTATTTTTTGGCAATCGAAATGACCAAGCGCAAGTTGGCTTCAATCATTTCTTTTTTGGCATTGCGTGAAGACACTTCGCCTTGGTTCATGCGCTTGTTGATGCTTTTGAGTTCGTCTAAAGGCACCACAACCCGAGCCTGCAGATCCATCAGTTTTTGCTGAAGGTCTTGCACCGGCGGGATGTTGCGGGCCATGATGGGCGCCCAAGGCTTGCTTGAAGCAGCTTGTTTTTCAATCCACTTCAGGTTGAGCAGGTTAGAGGCCACCCTTTGGTTGTGTTTGTCACGACCGCTGAAGTCTGCAATAAACAGGTCCTGTGGGTACCCGCATTTGTCCACAATGATGCGGCGCAATTCACGTTCTTTTTTGCGAACATCTTCGACTTGGCCGCGAACCATTTCGCACAACTTTTCAATGGTTTTGGCTGTGAAGCGGATGGTCATCAGCTCTTCAGATAAACCCTTTTGGGCCTTCACATAAGCTGGGGTGCCGTAGCCTTCTTTGTCGTAGACCTTGTGGACCTTTTCAAACAGGTCACGCAACCGGTCAAAACGTTCTAGGGCTTGAGTTTTCAGCTCTTCAAGTTTTTTGGTCAGAGCCTTGGAGCCGCCTTTGCCGTCGTCGTCATCGGCTTCGTCGTATTCGTCAAAGTCTTCTTCGGCAACATAGTCGTCGTTTTCATTGGCATTCACAAAACCATCCACCACGGTGGAGATGACGACCTTGCCTTCGCGAATTTCATCACCCATACGCAAGATTTCGGCAATGGTGGCAGGGCAAGCCGAAATGGCTTCCATCATGTCCATCAAACCGCCTTCAATACGCTTGGCAATTTCAATTTCGCCTTCGCGTGTCAGCAGTTCCACTGTGCCCATTTCACGCATGTACATGCGGACTGGGTCAGTGGTGCGCCCAAATTCGGAGTCCACGGTGGACAGAGCTGCCTCGGCTTCTTCTTCAGCTTCTTCTTCAGTTGCAGCTGTAGGCGCTGTGTTGTTGAGCAGCAAGGTCTCCGCGTCAGGGGTTTGCTCGTAAACGGCCACGCCCATGTCGTTGAGCATGGAAATCACAACTTCCAAGGTTTCGGCATCTACCAACTTATCGGGCAGGTGGTCAGAGATTTCGCCATGGGTGAGGTAGCCACGGGTTTTGCCCAGCTTGATCAGCAGCTTAAGACGCTGGCGGCGCTTGGCCATGTCTTCTTCAGACAGAACCGTTTCGTCCAAACCAAACTCTTTCATCAGCGCACGCTCTTTGGCCTTGCTGATTTTCATTCGAAGCGGCTTGACCTTTTCGGTGCTGACGGCTTCGGCTTCTTCGGCAAATTCAGCTTCTAAGTCCACCACATCATCGTCTTGAGTGGATTTGGCAGAGGCCTTGGGTTTGCGACCACGCTTGGCTTCAGCCGACCCGCTGGCCTCAGCCTTGGCAGGAGCCTTGACGACTTTTTCAACCTTGGGGCCCTTGGCTAGGGCTTTGACCTCTAGCGCTTTACTGGCGGGTGCAGCTGCTTTGGCCGCTAATTTAACAGCGTGTTGGGTTGCAGGCGCTTTTTTTGCAGCTGTTTTAGCGGCAGGTTTTGCAGCGGTCTGGCCGGATGCTTTGGTTGCGGGCGCTACGGGCTTTTTGGACTTTTGATCAGGCATGGTCAGTTCAACTTAGATAAAACTAAAAAATGAGAGAAAGGCTTAAATGGCAGATCAAACCGATCTGGTGACATTAAGACCACAGGCAAGTGGGAGGGCGAACATTTGGTGTGCAAGTCCTTGCGGTGTGGTGGCCTGAGAACTGATGTCTGAAGTGGCCGAACCGGAGGTGCTGCTGTCGCGCTTGCCAAGAAGTTTTGGATTATACCTGCCAAAAATTGTATAGCCTAAAAAATAGGCAAGATTATTCGGGGGTGCTGGAGCTTTGAAGCGCAGCTTCTAATGCCAAGCGCTGTGCTTGAATCGACCGATAGGTCTTCAGCCCATCGGGGTCTTGCCCCGACTGTTGAATGGCCAAGGTCTCTTGAGCCTTGAGCTGGTCAATTTCTATGCGGTGCATCACATGTTGAAGCTCTTTAAGCACGTCCCCAAGCTCATCCCTAGTCTCGTCACGGGCCTGCACCATCGTCGTATCCATCAACGCTTGAACATGGGCTTCTACCGGCTGCCCCTGCATCAGCTGGCTGATAGTTGGCCACTCCAGGCTGCCGTGTTCCTGAAGAATGCGCTCTAACCAAGCCACCACGGTACCGTAGGGCGGCGGCAAAGACGCCAAGACGTGATGCTGGTGTGGCGTGAGCTGCTCCCAAAGCGAGCTGAAACTTAACAACAAGCACACGGCTCGACCTTCACGGCTCACCATCGCCGCGTGAGAGGTTCTGGTTGCCTTGGGTTGGGTTGGCCAAGGTTTTACAGCACTTCTGACCGATGCAAAAGAGGCTGAATTGGGCGCTCGTTCTGAACGCGGGGTCCAAAGTTCTTGCAGCGCCTCGGGTGTGAGCTGAATTAAGTTGGCCAGGTCTTTTAAAACCTGACGTTGCAACACACCTTCAGGCAATGCTTTCCATAAACTTTGTGCGTGGTTGGCAAATAGGGCGCGTCCTTCTGCCTCTTGGAGGTTGCAGCCTTCTCGGGCAGACTCCACCAAAAAACGGCTCAGCGGCATGGCATCGTTCACACATTGTGCAAAGGCTTGAGCGCCGCGTTCACGAATGAAGCTGTCCGGGTCATGCTCTTCTGGCAAAAACAAAAACTTAATGCTTCGAACATCGGTGGCAAACCCCAGGGCTGCTTCCAAGGCGCGGCGGGCGGCGCGTCTGCCAGCAACATCGCCATCAAAACTAAAGACCACGGAGTCTGTAAAACGAAACAGTTTTTGTGCGTGTTCGCGCGTGCAAGCTGTGCCTAAAGTGGCTACGGCATTGGCAAAGCCCAACTGCGCCAAGGCCACCACGTCCATATACCCTTCGGTAACCAAGGCATACCCCATGTCGCGAATGGCGTGCCTACCTTCAAACAGGCCATACAGCTCCAACCCTTTGCTGAACAAGGGCGTTTCGGGGGAGTTGAGGTACTTGGGTTTTTCGTCACCCAATACACGTCCGCCAAACCCAATGAATTCGCCCTTGACGTTTCGTATCGGAAACATGATGCGGTCACGAAAACGGTCGTAGCGTTTTTCTTCAGAGCCCTGAGGCGCGTCTGCATCCGCGGCATTGCTGATCACCATACCGCTTTCCACCAAACGCGGGTCGTTGTAATCTGGAAACACACTGGCCAAGTTGCGCCAACCGCCTGGCGCATAGCCCAAGGCAAAACGTTTGGCAACCTCTCCAGAAACCTCACGTTTTTTTAAATAGGCCACCGCGTGGGGTGTTTTTTTAAGATGCTGGATGTAGGCCTTAGTGGCTTTTTCAATAACCTCTGACAAACTGACCTGTTGCTGCTTGAGGCTGGCTGCGCGTTGCCGCTCTTGGGGACTGATCTCTTCTGCCGGTACTTGTAAGCCGAATTGCTGCGCCAAATCTTGCACTGCTTCCATAAAGCTCACGCCCGTGTGTTCCATCAAAAAACCAATGGCATCCCCGTGCTTGCCGCACCCAAAACAATGAAAAAATTGTTTGGCCGGGCTGACGGTGAACGACGGTGATTTTTCCGCATGGAAGGGACATAACCCCGAATAGTTGGCCCCCGCCTTCTTGAGCTGCACATGTCGGCCCACCAGCTCAACCAGGTCTGTTCGGGCTGTGAGCTCTTGTAGGAAGGACTGGGGTATGGCCATGCACCAAGATTGTAGAAACACTCACAAGCTGCCAAAGCTGGCATGTTCGAGCCCAACAAAAGGTTGAGGGTACAATCTGCGCCCTTAGGCACTCAGGCGCGTAGCTCAGCTGGTTAGAGCACCACCTTGACATGGTGGGGGTCGTTGGTTCGAGTCCAATCGCGCCTACCAATTTATCTCACAATTTACTACTCGGTTCGTAACCATAAGCCCGCTTTCACTCTTGATGCGGGCTTTTTTTGGGTTCAATCTGTGTCATGGTGTGTTGCAAAGTTTCACCCCCATGGGGGTAAAGGACAAAACCCATGTTGATAGTAGACGGCACTCTGAGAATGAACGACAAAGACGTTGGTTGTGCCGCTTGTCGTGCCATAAGGCTGCCAGATAGGCGCATCAGTGCAAAAGCAGAGATCAGCTAACGCATGAAAAAAATGTGTAAGGATGCGGTGTGCGGCTCAAGGCAAAGGCTAGACGCCATTCCAAGGGTTGATGACGATTACCGAGACTGCTTCAAAAGGTCTGGTGTCGCGAGTGGCAACGGCGAAGCCGTTAGCGAGAGCGACGGCTGCAATGAAGGCATCTGCAGTTTCGATCGTCAAGCCTGCGGCGCGAGACTTGGCCACCAGTTCGGCATAGGCTTTTGTGCAAGCCATATCGAACGATAACACCCGATTGGCAAACATCGGCAGCAGGCGTTTTTCCAAGTTTTCATGGAGGCTGTCCCGGCGCTTCCCGACAGGCATTAGCGTGATACCTGCACGCAGCTCGGCTACCGTAATCGCGGACAGGTAGAGCGTTTCCAGCGCTTGTGCGTCGATCCATTCAAGGACGCGGGCATTCGGTTCCAGGCGCTGCGGCTCCGATATCACATTCGTATCGAGCAGGATCATTCAAAATTTGCAGCACGCGCCGCAGTCTTGATGCGCGCGCGCTCGAATAAAGCATGTTCCTCATCGGTCAGGCCGCCAGCCTCGCGAGCGAAGGACGCCAGGAGCGAGCCCAGTTTCACGCGCCCCGGCGGCTTAGCTGCCCGTTCTAGGATGTCGCGGATTTCCGCCTCGGTGCTGCGACCATGATGAGCGGCTTGGATTCGGATGGCCCGATGGACTTCGTCGGGTAGGTTTCTGACATTCACGTTTGCCATTTGGTATATCACCATCAAAAAGAATCGATGATGTCATTTTATGGAAATGACGCCAAAGCGCAAGTTGGCAAAAAGTATCGGCACAACCTGCTTAAGCAGCGGAGGCGGCCTTTGCTGCCCGCCCGTCTGGGGGATTGAACCCCCGAAAAAGTCAGGACGTAAAGGTCACATAAAGAAATAAAAGAAGACGATCAGCTGCATCCGTCTCAAACCATCAGCCCTGCCAATTTGTCGACCTGACCCGTCATATAGCCGTTCACCATCGATGCGGCCCATCGAGCTACCGGAAGCGCTGTACAGACGCTCGCCGTCAATGCGTCCCATTTGTCGACCAGAAGCATCGTAAACACGCTCGCCATCAATGCGCCCGAGCTGCCTGCCCGATCCGTCGTAAACGGTGTACCCATCAACGCGCCCAATTTGACGGCCTGAACCGTCGTAATAACGCTCTCCATCCACACGGCCGATTTGTCGGCCACTTGAGTCGTACATGCGCTGTGCGAGCGCCACACCTGAACCCAAAGCCAATAGCATTACTAGAGTGAGGATCCTCAACATTCAGCGACTCCTTTTGGTTTGAATGGAATCATGGTCAAGCGAGTTTCATTACACAGTCGTGGCCAACCACTTGCTCAACGCTTAAACGAAGTACATGTCAATGGGCCCCTTTCCCTTCACCTCGAGCTTTCCTCTGTACTCGCAAGTGAACTCATCGCGTATCAAGTGGCAGGTGTAGGCAGAAACATTCACCCGACCCACCTCTCCGCTGGCCTCCATTCGTGCCGCGATGTTGACAGAATCGCCCCAAACGTCGAAGGCGTACTTGCGCTTTCCCACCACGCCCGAGACCACTGGGCCAGAGTGAATACCCACCCGCAAGCCCCACTTGAATGCTGAGGCCGCGTTACGGGTCTGCATGAACTTCAGCATCTCATGCGCAGCGCGGACGCAACGTTGTGCGTGGTCGCTACAGCCCTGCGGAACACCTGCGGCAGCCATATATGCATCTCCAATCGTCTTGATCTTTTCCACGCCGCAGCCGTCACAAATGTCGTCGAAGGCAGCAAAGATTTCATTCAGCTGGCTGACCACCATGTCTGCAGGCATAGCGGCAGACGCCTGAGTGAACCCGCTGAAGTCCGTAAAAAGGATCGAAACCGCTTCGTGTCGCACGGGGTTGACAGATCCTGTTCTTGCAAGCTCCACAGCCACTTCTCGCGGAAGAATATTTTCCAGCAAAGCCTGTGTTTCTTCTGCTTTTGCTTCCTTCGCCTTGACCAGCTGTAAGGACAGGAGTTGACTTTGTCGACCATAGAGGTAAACAGCAATGAGGCCAATAAAGGTGGTGCCCAACATGTTCTGAAGCCCTAGGGAAGTCAACATCCAAGCGGGCAGCAGCTGGTCCACCGGTGCATAGGGTGCCGCCAGAATTGAAGCAAGGTAAATGCCGACACCTCCAACCATCGTGATCACTGCTGCCCGTATTCCATCGACCGCAAAGGTCAACAAGGGGAAGAACAGCACATAGATCAGCGAGCCTTGGGCGTTTTGCAGGCCCCCTTGAAAGTGATTGATGAAGAAAAACAATACAAAGTGAAACACCGTGTAAACACGCCATAACGGAAGGGGATCAATCGCTCGAATCACAGCTGCCCCGCAAATTGCGGCGACTACAGAACCGACAAAAGTGAGTGAAGCTGTGAGATATCCCCCTCCCATGAGAAAGAACACAGAGTGGGCGCCAAAGAAGACAACCGCGAGCGCCAAGAAGATGATCAGGATCATCTTCTTGAGTCTCTCGTCCGGTGAGGCGTTTTTTCTGACAAGACGCGCCTCCAAGGCATCCAGCCAGGAGGGTGCTGTTGCTTGGGAAGATGTTGGTTGCATGGGCAGCGTTGTCACATTCATGTGACGCTTGGCGCGTTCTCTTTTCACACCTCTAATCTGCCAAAGTCCAAAAGCCAATAGCAATACAACCAGCCCCAGCTCAATCCAAATGCCCATAAAACGCCTCCTCAGGTAAACCTAGGTTGACAAACCCGCAAATCTAACTACATTTACATAATGATATGTAAATAAATGTTGACATTACAGCTTGAGTCTCATCAAGACTTTAGCGGATGCCTAGATGGAGCGCTTTTATGAGTCTTCTGGATCGGGCTGAAAAAGCCTTGCGGGTTCATTTTGATCAAGCCGTGGGTTTAGGGGCGCCGCCCCGATTGGTGGAGGCCATGCGGCACGCTGTGTTTTCAGGCGGGGCGCGCATTCGGCCGCAGCTTTGTTTGAGTGTGGCCATGGCCTGTGGCGACGACCAACCCAATTTATCGGACGCGGCGGCGGTATCGCTTGAATTGATGCACTGCGCGTCTTTGGTTCACGACGATATGCCCGCTTTTGATGATGCCGACATTCGCCGTGGCCGCCCCACGGTGCACAAGGTGTATGGCGAGCCGCTTGCTTTATTAGCCGGTGATGCCCTGATTGTCATGGCCTATCAAGTGCTTGCCAATGCCTGTGCTGAGCATCCCATGCGCTTGGTGGGGTTGATGCAAAACCTGTGCACAGGTGTCGGCTTACCGCACGGCATTGTGGCAGGGCAGGCTTGGGAGTGCGAGCCCGCGGCCGATTTAAGCCAGTATCAAAGAGCCAAAACCGGGGCATTGTTTGTGGCCGCCACCTGCGCTGGGGCCTTGGCCTCTGCCAGCGACGCCCGACCTTGGATTGGCTTGGGCTCCAATTTGGGCGAGGCCTACCAAGTGGCCGACGACATTCGAGATGTGGTGATGCAGGCTGCCGAACTGGGCAAGCCTGCTGGTCAAGACCAATTGCACGAAAGACCCAGCGTGGCCCATCAGCTGGGCTTAGAGGGGGCGCTGTCGTATTTCAATAAGCTCATTGAGCAGGCGGTGGACAGCGTGCCTCCTTGCTCTTGCAAAGACATGCTCAAGCAATTGGTCCGGCTCGAGGCCGAGCGATTGGTCCCCCGTGCGGCCATCGAGGCTTCTGGCAAAGCTGCTGGGCAAGCCACACAGCGCCAGATTCATGCAGAGGTGACCCGTGCATCAACTTGACTTCACTCCACCCGCGGCAAAGCACGGTGGCTCTTGGGGGTGGATTGAAAAAATCCACACCACCTTAGAGCGCTGGATGGCCGACCCCGTGGTCTACCGCTGGGCCATCAGCAACCCGCTCACACGTTGGGTCGCCCGCAGGCGAACCCAGCAACTCTACGACCTCATGGGTGGCTTTGTGCACACCCAAGTGTTGATCAGTTGTGTGCGCCTTAATGTATTTGCGCTGCTGCGCGCTTCACCCATGACCGTCAAAGACTTGGCCCATCGGGTGGAGGTACCCGCCGCCAGCTTGCAGCGCTTGGTGCTCTCTGCTATTGCGTTGGGGCTGTTGGAGCACCGCAGTCAAGGGCGTGTGGGGCTGGGCCCATTGGGTTTGCCTGTGGCAACGCACGAGGGTGTGCGCGCCATGGTTGAACACAACCACCTGTTGTATTTGGATCTACAAGACCCGGTAGCCTTTTTGCGTGACGCTTGGCGGGGCGATATGGCGGGCTATTGGCCGTACGCGCACGGCAAAGAGTCCGCGGCTGAAGTGCCCCAGGCACAAGACGCTTTCTCACGCTATTCCGCCTTAATGGATGCCTCACAAAACTTTGTGGTCGGTGAAATTCTGAGCACCTACAACTTCAGCGACCACCAATGCGTGCTGGATGTGGGGGCGGGTAAGGGGCGTTTTATCAGCCAACTGGCCCAACAAGAGCGGCATCTCAAGATTCAGCTGTTTGATTTGGCGCCCGTGCTGCAGTTGGCCCAAGTGGGGCTCAAGGCGCAAGGTTTATTGAGCCGAGCGAGTTTGCACCCCGGCAGTTTCTTAAGCGACCCCCTACCCAAAGGGGCTGACTTGATCACCCTGGTTCGGGTGGCGCATGACCATTCTGATGCGGTCGTACTGCAAATTTTGCGCAAAGCCTTTGAGGCCTTGCCTTTAGGCGGTACCTTGTTGATTGCAGAACCCATGGCCCAAGAGCCTGGTCAGCCCCCCTTAGCAGATGCGTATTTCCACTACTACCTGTTGGCCATGGGGTCCGGACGCTTGCGCACCCCTACTGAGTTGATGAATCTGATGGCTCAGAGTGGATTGAGCCATTTGGAGTTGCTGCCCAACGCCATGCCCATACACGCTCGGGTGCTGATTGGCCGCAAATCTAAGTGTTTACCCTGATAAACATCAATATCTGTAAATATAAGTTGACGTCCTTCAATGTAAGTTAAAAAATACACCCATGAATTCACAAGCCGTTGTATTTAACCATCCAAGGGCGTTGGCCCTGCAGTCTTTGGACTTGCCTCTTCTAAAAGACGGGCAAATTCAAGTCGAAGTCACTTACAGCGGCATCAGCACAGGTACCGAGCGTCTGCTTTGGGATGGCAGCATGCCGGCCTTTCCGGGCATGGGCTATCCCTTGGTTCCGGGCTACGAAACCGCTGGCAGGGTCAGTTACGTCTTGCCCCAAAGCAAATACAAAGTCGGCGACTACGTGTTTGTACCTGGAGCCAATTGTTTCAGGGGAGTGCGCAGCCTCTTTGGTGGTGCCGCTTCTGATTTGGTGGTGTCTCAAGACAAAGTGGTCAAGGTTGAAGAATGGCTCAAAGAAAAAGCGGTGCTCTTGGCATTGGCTGCCACGGCCTACCACGCTGTATCTAGAGGGGGCATCGGCGCACCCGCTGCGGCACCCGATCTCATCGTGGGGCATGGTGTGATGGGGCGGCTTTTGGCCCGTATGGCTGTAGCCAGCGGAGAACCGGCCCCCACGGTTTGGGAAACTCAAAGCGCTCGCAGCCAAGGGGCAGAGGGTTATCAAGTGATCCACCCCGACGATGACTCTCGCCGAGACTATCGGGCCATTTACGACGTCAGTGGCGACGCCAATTTATTAAACCAACTCATCCAGCGCTTACAGCCCGGTGGCGAGGTGGTGCTGGCTGGCTTTTACACCAAAGACCTGAGTTTCGCCTATGCGCCTGCCTTCATGCGCGAAGCACAGATTCGTACTGCCGCCGAGTGGAAGCGTGCCGACCTGCTGGCCGTCACCGAGTTGGTCCACAACGGGCGTCTCTCGCTCGATGGCTTGATCACGCATACACAAAGCCCGAACCAAGCACCTGCTGCTTATGACGTGGCATTTAACGATGCCCATTGCCTGAAGATGATTTTGGACTGGAGTGCTAACGCATGAATACATTGACTACCGAGCAACCCTTGAAATTTGTGGAAACGCTTCGCAAAGAAGCCGCCATGGAGCCCGATACGGTGGCTACAGGGGAAGTCACCAAAGAGACCCAAATCATTGCCATCTATGGCAAGGGGGGCATTGGCAAAAGCTTCACGCTGGCCAACCTGAGCTACATGATGGCGCAGCAGGGCAAAAAAGTGCTGCTGATTGGTTGCGACCCTAAAAGCGATACCACCAGCTTGCTGTTTGGCGGTAAAGCCTGCCCCACCATCATCGAGACCTCATCGCGCCTCAAGTTGGCGGGTCAAGCGGTGAGCATTGGCGACGTGTGCTTCAAGCGCGACGGCGTGTTTGCCATGGAGCTGGGTGGACCCGAAGTGGGTCGGGGTTGTGGTGGCCGCGGCATCATCCACGGCTTTGAAACCCTTGAGAAATTGGGTTTCCACGATTGGGGCTTTGACTACGTGCTGCTCGACTTCTTGGGCGACGTGGTGTGCGGCGGCTTTGGCTTGCCTATTGCGCGCGACATGTGCCAAAAGGTCATTGTGGTGGGCAGCAACGATCTGCAGTCTTTGTATGTTGCCAACAACGTGTGCTCGGCGGTGGAGTATTTCCGCAAGCTGGGTGGCAACGTGGGCGTGGCGGGCATGGTGATTAATAAAGACGATGGCACTGGCGAGGCGCAAGCCTTTGCAGCCAACACAGGCATTCCGGTTCTGGCGGCCATTCCTGCGCACGAAGACATCCGTCGCAAGAGTGCCAGCTACGAAATCATTGGCAAGCCCGATGGCGAGTGGGGCCCCTTGTTTGCCGAGTTGGCCAAAAATGTGGCCGAGGCGCCGCCCGTGAGACCTAAGCCCCAAACCCAAGACCAGTTGCTGGGTTTGTTCAGTTCTGACGTGACCGGACGCAACGTGGTCTTAGAGCCAGCCACCTTGTTTGACATGGTGGGCCGCACCGACACGGTCAAGCCCAGCCTCGAAGTGGTTTACGACGAGGTCTGAAACTGTGGCGCGCACTATTCCTATCGTTCCTGAAGCCCAGGCGCCCGCTGCCTCATCGGTGGCGGTACCCACGGCCTTAGAGGGTGACGGCATGGGTTGTCATGCCGGTGCATCGGCCATGTTAGCGGCTGCCAAAACCGCTGGTAAATCGGAAATCTTGCAGCAGTACGCAAAAGACTATCCACGCAATCAAGAGGCTGGCCCTCATGATCAACCCCAAAGCATGTGTCCGGCTTTCGGGTCCTTGCGGGTGGGTTTGCGTATGCGCCGTACCCAAACCATTTTGTCCGGCTCAGCGTGCTGTGTGTATGGCCTCACGTTCACCTCGCACTTTTATGGTGCGCGCCGCAGCGTGGGTTATGTGCCCTTTAACTCCGAAACGCTGGTCACCGGAAAGTTGTTTGAGGACATCCGTGAAGCCGTCTACGCCCAGGCTGACCCCGAAAAACTAGACGCCATCGTCATCATCAACCTGTGTGTGCCTACGGCCAGCGGTGTGCCCTTGCAGCTGTTGCCCCAAGAAATCAATGGCGTGCGCATTATTGGTATTGATGTGCCGGGGTTTGGCGTGCCCACCCATGCCGAGGCCAAAGACGTGTTGTCGGGCGCCATGTTGCGTTATGCCCGTAAAGAAATTCAAAGCGGCCCGGTCGCTGCGCCGCGCAACGGCATCAATAAGTTGCCCACGGTGGCCTTGCTGGGTGAAATGTTTCCTGCAGACCCCATTGGCATTGCCAATTTGTTAGCCCCCATGGGCTTGGCTGTAGGCCCCACAGTGCCTACCCGCGAGTGGCGAGAGCTGTATGCAGCGTTTGACTGTGTCACGGTGGCGGCCATTCATCCTTTCTACACCGCAAGCATTCGCGAATTTGAGGCCGCTGGCCGACCCGTTGTGGGTTCAGCGCCTGTGGGCATGGACGGCACCCAAGACTGGTTGCAGGCTATCGGCAGCGCCAGTGGCATTGCCCAAGACAAAATTGACCAAGCCCGCAACATTGCCAAATCCCAAATGGAGGGGCTGCTGGCCAGCAAACCGATCAAA
>CAMAXR010000005.1 GCA_945862195.1 Hylemonella gracilis | reverse complement strand
GGTGCGGACGTGGCAGCCAAGTCCCCGGGTGATGGCCATACCCTGCTTATGGCGGCAGGCAGCACCATGGTTGTGGTGCCCACGATGACCTCGAATCTGCCCTATGACCCGAATAAGGATCTCCTTCCGGTGGCCGCCACCGCTCGGCTAGAGCTGTTCCTAGTTGTGCGCGCCAACTCCCCTTTTCAAACTTTTGCCGATCTGCAAAAGTTTGCCAGAGCCAATCCGGGCAAGCTGAGCTACGGCAGTCCAGGCAACGGCTCGACCCCGCACATAGGCGCTGAAATGCTCAAAAGCATGGCGGGCATTTATGCGGTGCATATTCCTTACCGCGGCTCGGCGCCCGCCTTGCAGGATTTGCTGGCTGGCAACCTCGATTTTTTCTTCGATCCAGGCATCGCTGCGCCTCACATTCGCTCGGGCGCTTTGCGCCTGCTGGCCGTAGGCAGCACCAAGCGATCTTTTCTTTACCCGGACACCCCCACCTTGGCTGAACTAGGCCTAAAAGGTTATGACGGGGGTTCCACCCACAGTTTTTATGCGCCGGCTGGCACACCGCAGGCGGTGATAGAGCGGTTAAACCGCGAAATCAACCGCATCCTAGTCACACCAGCGCTCACGCAAGTCATCCGCAACCTAGGGGCAGAGCCAAGCCCTATGACGCCAGCCCAGCTGCTTGCACTCAATGCTGCCGATACGCGTCGCTACGCAACCATCATCAAGGAAAAAGGCATCAAAGGCGACTGACATGCTTATTGCACGCAATGCCCACACGGAAAGCGTTTTGCTCGCTCGCTTGGCTAACCGTCATGGACTGATTACCGGCGCCACAGGTACTGGCAAAACCGTAACGCTACAAAAGCTCGCCGAAAGTTTTTCCAGCATAGGCGTGCCCGTGTTTATGGCCGACGTCAAAGGCGACCTTACGGGCATCAGCCAAACCGGCCGCATAAGCGAGAAGTTGGCCAGTGCCTTGGCCAGCAGAGGCATCAGCTTGCCGGAGCCTTTGGCTTGTCCCACTACGTTATGGGATGTGTTTGGTGAGCAAGGCCATCCTGTTCGGGCCACTATCAGCGACATGGGGCCATTGTTGTTGACCCGCATGCTCAACCTCAACGACACCCAATCTGGTGTTCTGAATCTGGTGTTCAAAATTGCGGACGATAACGGTTTGTTGCTGCTGGATATGAAAGATCTTCGCAGCATGCTGGCATATGTGGGTGAGCATGCTAAGGAATTCACCACCGAATACGGCAATATCAGCGCCGCCAGTATTGGTGCCATTCAGCGCGCTTTGCTACAAATTGAGCAGCAAGGCGGTGACAAGTTTTGCGGTGAGCCCATGCTCAATATCCAAGACTTTATGCAAACCGCTGACAGCAAAGGCGTCATTAATATTTTGGCCGCAGACAAATTGCTGTCGTCCCCACGTTTGTACGCCACCTTTTTGTTGTGGATGCTCTCTGAGTTGTTTGAGCAACTGCCCGAAATTGGCGACCCCGATCAACCCAAATTGGTTTTTTTCTTTGACGAAGCCCACCTTTTGTTCAACGAAGCGCCCAAAGCTTTGATCGATCGGATTGAGCTTGTCGTGCGTTTGGTGCGTTCCAAAGGGGTTGGCGTTTATTTTGTCACCCAAAACCCACTGGATATACCTGACGCTGTGTTGGGGCAGTTGGGCAATCGGGTTCAGCATGCGCTGCGCGCCTTCACCCCCCGAGACCAAAAAGCTGTGAAAGCGACAGCTCAAACCATGCGGCCTAAAGCGGGCCTCAATATTGAAGCAGCCATCACAGAGCTGGCCGTGGGAGAAGCCCTGATCAGTTTTCTGGATGAAAAGGGGCGGCCAACCGAAACCGAGCGGGTTTTTGTGGTGCCGCCAGGCAGCCAAATTGGCCCCATTACCCCAGAACAGCGAAGCGCTTTGCGCGACAACTCCTTAGTCGCTGGCGTTTACGAACAAATGCTTGACCGTGAATCCGCCTATGAAGTGCTCAAAGCCAAAGCGGCTGGTTTAAGTGCGCCCGCAAAGGGGGAGTCAGCGGGTGGCTTTATGGGTGGTATGTCCGACTTGCTTTTTGGATCGCAGGGGCCTCGGGGCGCCCATAGAGACGGCATTGCTCAGCTGGTGGTGAAAAGTGCGGTGCGCACGGTGGGTTCCTCCATAGGCCGAGAAATCGTGCGCGGCGTTTTGGGGTCGATCATGGGTGGTGGCAGGAGGCGATGAACGATTGTTCAAGGATTCGCCTTGCGGTACGCCGATAAGGATTGGGCCAAGTCCACATATTCTTCGCATGTTTTGTTGCCGCAGATCCGCTCTAATTCTGCAAGGTGTTTTTCGGCCAGTTCGGGCTTTCGGTCCATCACATAGGCTTCGCCAATGTATTCGTGGGCACCTTTGTGTAAGGGGTTGAGTTTGAGTGCAATTCTGTAGTGCTCGAAGGCCTTGGGTAAATTGGGTTTTTCTTGTTTGCGGTACGTGTAGGCCAAGAGATTGTGGGCATCTGCATTGTCAGGTTCATCGCGGACCAAGGACCTCAGATCAAGCTGTGCCCTGACCCAGCCTTTGCGCTCAATAGATTGTCTGGCACTGGCCAAGCGCTCGCTGGCAGTTGGGGTGCTTACAGTTGGTGTATCAGCCGCATAACTCATTGAAGCAGCTGCCCAAAAAACCAAAGTAACTATATGTTTCATAAAGACTCCAAACTTTGTGTTCCTAGATTAATGGATTGGTAATACGCTTGATACAGTAGGGCTAATTCAATACGTCACAAATGAAGCATAGATTCATTCACTCCCTTTTTCTTTTTTAAGGAGTCCCGTATGGCCAAAGACTTTGCCTTGATGGAAGACAGCAACCGTTCTTCCAATCCCAGTATTCATGAAGTGTCTGACCCAAGCCGCCGAATAATTTTGCGTGGTGGCTTAGGTGCATTGGCTGGCGGTTTTTTAGCGCCTTTAAGCGCTGTGGGTGGCGCTGCAGTATTGGTGGGTTGCGCCACAAATCATATGGCCAGCGGCCCGTTGATGGGTTTTAAGAGTGTGGCTGTATCTACTGCAGACACCATTACAGTGCCTGAGGGCTACACCGTGCAGGTGATTGCGCCTTGGGGTGACCCCGTGGGCATGTCGAGCCACAACCATGCTTTTAAAGAAGACGCCAGCAACACAGCTGCCGAGCAAGAGGCCCAATTGGGCATGCACCACGACGGTATTCATTACTATGCCCAAGAAGGCTCTAAACGCGGTCTTTTGGCCATGAACCACGAATATGTGGACCACGGCCTGCTGTTTACCGATGGCATGGCCAATTGGAGCGCCGAAAAAGTGCGTAAGTCGCAAGCGGCTCACGGTGTGAGCATTATTGAAGTGGAAGACAAGGCTGGCAAGTGGGAGGTGGTGAATCCATCTCGTTTTGCGCGTCGCATTACAGCCAACACCCGCACAGAGCTCAGCGGTCCTGCAGCTGGGCACGACATGCTCAAAACTGCAGCTGACCCCGCAGGTCGCGTGGTGTTAGGGACTCTAAACAATTGCGCCAGCGGCATCACGCCTTGGGGCACCTACCTGACTTCTGAAGAAAACTTTATTTTTTACTTCAATGGTGGTGACAAACTCTCCGACCATGAACGTCGCTGGGGACTTAGAAAGGGCGGAAGTGGTTACCGCTGGCACGAGCATGATGCCCGCTTTGATGCCACCAAAACACCCAACGAACCCAATCGTTTTGGTTGGATAGTCGAAATTGACCCCCGTAACCCTAACGCTACCCCCATCAAGCGCACCGCTATGGGTCGCGGCGCCCACGAAGGCGCCACCGTAGCGGTGACCAAAGACAACCGTGCAGTGGTGTACATGGGCGAGGACGCCCGCTTTGAGTACATCTACAAATTTGTCAGCCGCGATGCCATCAAGCCCGGTGGTGCAGCTGCCAACGCTGCATTGTTAGACCACGGTACGCTTTATGTAGCCAAGTTCAACTCAGATGGCAAAGGCCAGTGGATTGCCTTGACCCACGGCCAAGGCCCGCTCAACGCCGCCAACGGTTTTGCAGACCAGGGCGAGGTATTGATCAAAGCGCGACAAGCCAGCGATTTGTTGGGTGCCACCAAAATGGATCGCCCCGAGTGGATTGACATTGACAAGCAGGGTTGGGTTTACGCCACCCTTACCAACAACAGCAACCGCGGTGGCGACAAGCAACCTGGTGTGGATGCAGCCAACCCCCGCGTGAACAACACTCAGGGCAACATCATCCGCTGGAAAGAGGATGGCGACTTCCATGGCGCTACTTTTGCGTGGAACCACTTTGTGCTTGCAGGTGACCCATCGCTAGAGCGTTCTGACGCCAAAGGCAATATCAAGGGTGACATGTTTTCCTGCCCAGATGGCTTGTGGGTTGATGGCAGGGGTTTGATGTGGATCCAATGTGACATGTCTACATCGGCTATGGGTAAGGGCGACCTTAAAAACTTTGGCAACAACATGATGTTGGCTGCTGACGTCAACACGGGTGAAGTGCGCCGTTTTATGGTGGGCCCCGCTGGTTGTGAAGTTACCGGCGCTACCGAGACTCCAGATGGCAAAACCATGTTCATCAACATCCAGCACCCAGGTGAGCCCGCAAACGAGCGGAGCGACCCCAAAAACCCTAGAGCCGTTTCCAACTGGCCCGATAAAAAGCCCAATGGCCGTCCACGTTCTGCCACTGTGGTCATCCGTAAGGCTGATGGCGGAGTCATTGGCACTTAATTGTCAGTTGGCCAAAGGCCGATCACTTTGATTCAATGGGCTGCTTTTCCAGCCCATTTTTTTGTGCATTTCTGTAGTTCAATACCAGCTCCATTGTTTTTTGGAGTTTGAATGCAAACCAATACGCAGCCCACAGCTATCTCACAAGTTGTATTTCCCAGCTATGCAACTGTGCTTACAGAAAAGATCTCTGACCATGTGCTCAAGGTCACTTTAAACCGGCCGGATGTTGCCAATTCGCTCAACACCCAAATGGGTCATGACCTGTACGACTTGTGGTCACGTTTAACTGAAGACGCGATGGGCATCCGCTGCGTGGTGTTGACGGGTTCTGGAGACCGAATTTTTTGCGCAGGGGCGGACCTTAAAGAGCGCAATGGCATGGGCAAGGCGCAGTGGGTTAAGCAGCACGAGTTGTTTGAGCGCATGTACTGGGCCTTAACGGATTTGCCCATTCCGGTCATTGCGGCGGTTAACGGGCATGCTTACGCGGGCGGCTTTGAAACCGTGCTTAGCTGCGACTTTGCGTACACCTCAGACCAGGCCCGCTTTGCCTTAACTGAGGTGACCTTGGGCATCATGCCCGGTGCCGGCGGCACGCAAAATTTGCCTCGCGCCATTGGTGAGCGCCGCGCCAAAGAGATGTTACTTACTGGGCGGCCCATTAGCGCCCAAAAAGCCTATGAGTGGGGTTTGTTTAATGGCATCACATCACCCTCTGAGGTGCTGGGCATGGCTATTGAATCTGCTGAGGCCATTGCCTCTAATGCGCCTTTGTCGGTCAAGCAAATTAAAAAGTCGGTACGTTATGGCTCCCAAATGGAGCTTAGAACAGCGTTTCGCTTCGAGGTGGAGGCCTACAACCACCTTATTGAAACCGAAGACCGCTACGAGGGCATCCGAGCCTTTAACGAAAAGCGCCGCCCAGTTTTTAAGGGCAATTAACCTTAGGACAATGAATTTAAATTGGCCGGTTGGTGTGTGATGGGGCCGCTTAATCTGCGGCGCCATCCACCCTGCGGGCGCCGTCAAATCGGCGGGCCCAGTAGGTTTGCCGCATATCTTCTATACGGACCTCTGCGCCAGGCTTGGGAGAGTGGATGAACTTGTTGTCGCCTACATAAATGCCTACATGACTAAATGCCTTGCGCATGGTGTTGAAGAACACCAAGTCGCCAGGTTTGAGTTCATGAAGGTCTATTTTTAGGGTGGCGGCGGCTTGTTGTTCAGCTTTGCGGGGCAGCAGTAAGCCCATGGTTTGCTCATAAACAGCCTTGACAAATCCGCTGCAATCAAAGCCGGACTCATAACTGGAGCCACCTGCTCGGTAGGGCAAACCTAAGGCCCCCATAGCGGTCACCACCAATTCAGAGGCTTTTTGGCCTACCCTAGTGATAAAGCCTTTATCAGCTAAAAATGCATCAAGGTCGTCTTTGCTGGCATCTGCTGGAGCGGCATGCAAGACGCCAGCACAACAGAGGCTTATAAGAACGGCTGTAATTTTGGAGGTAAGTGACATTTCTCGGCGAGCATAGGGTTGTGCGGGGATGTTGTCAAACCTGAGGGGTGAGTCAGTTTGCCGAAAGTCGTGTATTCATAATTAAAAATACAAATTCAGGCAAATATTTCAACATTAATGAGGCAGCATCATGGCCGGAGCTGAGACAACTTTTCGTGAGTTTTATCGCCAATCGATAGATCGACCAGACAAATTTTGGGCAGAGCAGGCCAAGCGCATTGATTGGCAAGTGCCACCTCAGCAGATTTGCGACTACAGCCAACCGCCTTTTGCCCGCTGGTTTGTAGGCGGCACCACCAACCTTTGCCACAACGCGGTAGACCGCCACCTTGCAAGCCGGGCTGACCAGCCTGCTCTGATTTTTGTAAGCACTGAAACCGACCAAGAACAGGTCTACACCTATGCGCAACTGCACACTGAAGTGCAACGTATGGCGGCCGTGCTTAAAGACTTAGGTGTGGAGCAGGGTGATAGGGTGTTGATTTACATGCCCATGATTCCAGAGGCCGCCTTTGCCATGCTGGCTTGTGTACGAATTGGGGCCATCCATTCTGTGGTGTTCGGCGGTTTTGCGTCGGGCTCTTTGGCCACACGCATTGAAGACGCCGAGCCCAAGGTGGTGGTCAGCGCCGATGCCGGTTCGCGCGGTGGCAAGGTGGTGGCCTACAAACCCTTGCTGGACGAGGCCATAGAACTCTCTAGGCACAAGCCTCGGCGCGTGCTGATGGTGGACCGCAAGTTGGCTCCCATGACTTGGTTAGAAAAGCGCGATGTGTTGTGGAGCGAGCTCAGAGCGCAGCACCTGAACGACCACGTGCCTTGCACTTGGGTAGACGCCACCCACACTAGCTACACCCTGTACACCTCTGGCACCACGGGCAAGCCCAAGGGTGTGCAGCGTGATACAGGTGGTTACGCCGTAGCGTTGGCGGCCAGTATGGATTTGATTTACCAAGGCCAGCCTGGTGAAACCTATTTTTGTACCAGCGATATTGGTTGGGTGGTGGGTCACAGCTACATCATTTACGGCCCGCTGATTCATGGGATGTCCACCCTCATGTACGAGGGCCTGCCTATTCGGCCCGATGCCGGTATTTGGTGGCAGTTAGTCGAAAAATACAAAGTCACTCGCATGTTTTCCGCGCCCACAGCGGTGCGGGTACTTAAAAAGCAGGACCCTGCCCATTTAAAACAGTACGACTTGTCCAGCCTTAAGGCGCTTTACTTGGCAGGAGAACCCTTGGATCAGCCCACCGCCCAGTGGATCAGCGAAGGCTTGGGTGTGCCCATCATTGACAACTATTGGCAGACCGAAACCGGTTGGCCGATCATGACCATTGCCAACGGCGTGGAGCCTGCCCCCAGCAAGTTTGGCAGCCCAGGCGTGCCCATGTACGGTTATCACCTGAAGCTCATCAATGAAAACACGGGTGAAGACTTGGTCGGCCACCAAGAAAAAGGGGTGGTGGCCATTGAAGGGCCCTTACCACCGGGCTGTTTACAAACCATCTGGAAAGACGATGAACGCTTTGTGAACACTTATTGGAAAAGCATTCCAGACCGTTTGGTTTACAACACCTTTGACTGGGGTATCCGCGACGAAGATGGGTATTACTTCATTTTGGGTCGCACGGATGACGTGATCAACGTGGCTGGACACCGCTTAGGCACTCGCGAAATTGAGGAATGCATTGCCGGACATTCTCAGGTGGCTGAAGTTGCGGTCGTCGGCGTAGCCGATGCGCTCAAGGGACAGGTGGCGATGGCGTTTGTGGTGCCTCGCGACAACCACTACCTGCAAGACGATGCCGCCAAACTGCGTTTGGAAGGCGAGATCATGAAGCTGGTGGATGGCCAATTGGGCGCTGTGGCCCGGCCAAGCAGGGTCTTGTTTGTGAGCCTTTTGCCTAAAACCCGCAGCGGCAAGTTGTTGCGTCGCGCCTTGCAAGCGGTATGCGAGGGGCGTGACCCAGGCGACCTCACCACCATGGACGATCCTGCTGCTTTGCACCAATTGCGAAGCTTGTTCACTTAAGCGTGGCACAATCTAACCAGATTAGTGAATCAGGTCCTTCCCAGCCACTGTCGCATCCGCCAACCGGTTCAGCCGTGTCGCGGAAGGTTTTTTTAACCAGCTAAAAGTTTCCTCAAGGGGAACGGAGGTCAGCGTTTCGTGAGTGCATCAACTTCAGCTTCCAAGTCTTTTTATCAGACTTACAGTGACAACACCTATCTCTTCGGTGGCAATGCCCCCTATGTCGAAGAGATGTATGAAAACTATTTAGCCAACCCCGGTAGCGTCCCAGACAATTGGCGCGAGTACTTTGATGCGCTGCAGCATGTGCCCGCTGTTGATGGCTCGCAGGCCAAAGACGTGCCGCATTTGCCCGTGATCAACGCCTTTGCCGAGCGTGCCAAGCAAGGCGGCACTAAGGTGGTGGTGGCCAGTGGGGCTGACTCCGAAATGGGGCGCAAGCGCACCGCCGTACAGCAGTTGATTGCCGCTTACCGCAATGTAGGCCAACGCTGGGCCGATTTAGACCCCCTAAAGCGCACCGAGCGCCCCGAAATTCCAGAGTTGGAGCCGTCTTACTACGGTTTTTCAGATGCCGACCAAGAAGTTGTGTTCAACACCAGCAACACATTTTTTGGCAAAGACACCATGTCGATGCGCGAGCTGCTCAACGCTTTGCGTGAAACCTACTGCGGCACTATTGGGCCGGAGTACATGTACATCTCTGACCAAGCGCAAAAGCGCTGGTGGCAGCATCGTTTAGAGTCGGTACGCAGCAAGCCTAACTTTACCGCTGACCAGAAAAAACACATTCTGGACCGCTTGACCGCAGCTGAAGGCTTAGAGCGGTTTTTACACACTAAATATGTAGGCCAAAAGCGTTTCTCCCTAGAAGGTGGCGAAAGCTTTATTGCAGCCATGGACGAGCTGGTGCAGCAGTCTGGCGTGAAGGGTGTGGAAGAAGTGGTGATTGGCATGGCCCACCGTGGCCGCTTGAATGTGCTGGTCAACACCATGGGCAAAATGCCCAAAGACCTCTTTGCCGAGTTCGACCACACCGCCCCTGAAGAATTGCCAGCCGGTGACGTGAAGTACCACCAAGGCTTCAGCTCAGACATCACCACTCCCAAAGGTCCTTTGCACTTGAGTTTGGCCTTTAACCCGTCTCACTTGGAAATTGTGAACCCCGTGGTGGAAGGCTCGGTTCGTGCCCGTATGGACCGCCGCGCTGACCCGCTAGGCAAGCAGGTTTTGCCTGTGCTGGTGCACGGTGATGCCGCGTTTGCCGGTCAAGGTGTGATTCAAGAAACCTTGGCGCTTGCACAAACCCGTGGCTACTCCACAGGCGGCACGGTGCACATTGTGATCAACAACCAAATTGGCTTTACCACCTCTGACCCGCGAGACAGCCGCTCTACCCTTTACTGCACCGATGTGGTCAAGATGATTGAAGCCCCCGTGCTGCACGTGAATGGTGACGATCCTGAGGCCGTGGTGTTGGCAACCCAGTTGGCATTGGACTACCGCATGGAGTTCCATAAAGACGTGGTGGTGGACATCATTTGCTTCCGCAAACTCGGCCATAACGAGCAAGACACCCCTTCTTTGACCCAGCCGCTCATGTACAAGCGCATTGGTGCCCACCCCGGAACTCGCAAGCTGTATGGCGACAAATTGGTAGCCCAAGGTGTTTTGGGTGCCACGGGTCCTGACGATATGGTCAAAGAATTCCGCGCTGCCATGGACGAAGGTAAGCACACGGTCGACCCTATGATGACCAACTTTAAAAACAACTACGCGGTGGATTGGTCGCCGTTTTTGGGCAAAAAGTGGACCGATGCAGGCGACACCGCTGTCCCACTAGCCGAGTGGAAGCGTTTGTCTGAGCGCATCACCACCATTCCACCCAACATCACGCCCCACCAGTTGGTGAAAAAGGTCTACGACGACCGAGCTGCTATGGGCCGCGGGGATATTCCTGTAGATTGGGGCATGGGCGAGCACATGGCCTTTGCCTCGCTTGTGGCCAGTGGTTACCCCGTGCGTTTGTCTGGCGAAGACTGTGGCCGTGGTACTTTTACCCACCGACACTCCGTTATCCACGACCAAAACCGCGAGAAGTGGGACACAGGCACTTACACGCCGCTCAAGCATGTGGCCGACAACCAAGCGCCTTTTTTGGTGATTGATTCCATCCTGTCTGAAGAAGCCGTGCTGGGTTTTGAGTACGGCTACGCTTCGAACGACCCCAACACCTTGGTGATTTGGGAGGCCCAGTTCGGCGACTTTGCCAACGGTGCCCAAGTGGTGATCGACCAGTTCATTGCTTCCGGAGAGGTGAAATGGGGCCGCGTGAATGGCATCACCTTGATGTTGCCCCATGGCTACGAGGGCCAAGGCCCTGAACACAGCTCAGCGCGTATTGAGCGCTTTATGCAGTTGGCTGCTGACACCAATATGCAAATTGTGCAGCCCACCACGGCCAGCCAAATCTTCCACGTGCTGCGCCGTCAGATGATTCGCAACCTGCGCAAGCCGCTCATCATTTTCACGCCCAAGTCTTTGTTGCGCAACAAAGACGCCACGTCGCCTTTGAGTGAGTTCACCAAAGGTGGTTTTCAAACCATCATTCCTGAAAACAAAGAACTCAATGCTGACAGAGTCAAGCGCATCTTGATGTGCTCAGGCAAGGTGTACTACGACTTGGTCAAAAAGCGAGCAGAAAAAGGCGCTGACGACGTGGTCATTTTGCGGGTGGAGCAGCTCTATCCCTTCCCGCACAAGGTGTTTGCTGCAGAACTCAAAAAGTACCCCAATGTCACTGAGATTGTGTGGTGCCAAGATGAGCCGCAAAACCAAGGCGCTTGGTTTTTTGTGCAGCACTACATCTTTGAAAACATGCTTGAAGGTCAAAAACTGGGTTATTCCGGTCGAGCCGCCTCGGCATCTCCAGCCGTGGGTTACTCACATCTGCACCAGGATCAGCAAAAAGCCTTGGTGGACGGTGCTTTCGCCAAGCTCAAAGGCGCTGTGCTTACCAAATAAATTCCATCCTCATTAAATTTTTGAAAGAATTCTCATGGCGATCGTAGAAGTCAAAGTTCCTCAGCTGTCTGAGTCGGTGTCTGAGGCCACCATGTTGCAGTGGAAGGTTAAGGTCGGAGACACGGTGTCATCTGACCAAATCCTGATTGAAATTGAAACCGACAAAGTCGTGTTGGAAGTGCCCGCACCATCAGCGGGTGTGGTGTCTGAAATTTTGGTGACTGATGGCGGTACCGTCATTGCAGAGCAACTGATTGCGCGCATTGACACCGATGGCAAAGTGGCTGCGGGTGCAGCTCCTGTGGCTGCTGCGCCAGCTGCAAGTTCTGTCGCTTCAGCACCAGCGCCTTCTTCCATGGCGGGCGTGGCTATGCCAGCTGCTGCCAAGCTGATGGCAGATAACCAATTGGCTGCAGGTTCCGTTGCAGGATCGGGTAAAGATGGTCGTGTGACCAAGGGTGATGTGCTGGCTGCAGTGGCCGGCGGCGTCAAGCCTGCTGCAATACCTACGGGCGTTCCGACCTCATCATTGCCCCAAGTGTCTGCACCGGCGCCCAATTTGGGTGACCGCCCAGAGCAGCGCGTGCCCATGACACGCTTGCGTGCCCGTGTGGCTGAGCGTTTGTTGCAGTCTCAAGCTACCAACGCCATCTTGACCACCTTTAACGAGGTCAACATGGCGCCGGTCATGGAGATGCGTAAAAAGTTCCAAGAAAAGTTTGAAAAAGAGCATGGCGTCAAGCTTGGTTTTATGAGCTTTTTTGTGAAAGCCGCAGTGCATGCGCTTAAAAAGTATCCAGTGCTCAACGCTTCTGTGGACGGCAACGATATTGTTTACCACGGTTACTTTGATATCGGTATTGCTGTGGGTTCACCCCGTGGTTTGGTGGTGCCTATTTTGCGCAATGCTGACCAAATGAGCTTTGCAGAAGTTGAAAAGAAAATTGCCGAATTCGGCAAAAAAGCCAGCGAAGGCAAATTGGGTATAGAAGACATGACCGGCGGCACGTTCTCCATCTCCAACGGTGGTGTGTTTGGCTCCATGTTGTCCACGCCCATCATCAACCCACCGCAAAGCGCCATTTTGGGCGTGCACGCCACCAAGGAGCGCGCAGTGGTTGAAAACGGTCAAGTGGTGGTGCGTCCCATCAACTACTTTGCTATGAGCTATGACCACCGCATAATCGACGGCCGTGAGGCCGTACTGGGCTTGGTGGCCATG
Organism: Hylemonella gracilis; assembly: GCA_945862195.1. Taxonomy (GTDB): domain Bacteria; phylum Pseudomonadota; class Gammaproteobacteria; order Burkholderiales; family Burkholderiaceae_C; genus Hylemonella; species Hylemonella gracilis_C. The sequence continues at coordinate 28,672 of CAMAXR010000005.1, read as the reverse complement.
AAAGAGGCTCTTGAAGATCCTGCCCGTTTGTTGTTTGACATTTAAGGACCAACCATGAACAAAACGTTTGACGTGGTGGTCATTGGCGCGGGGCCAGGGGGCTACATTGCTGCCATTCGCGCCGCGCAATTGGGCATGAATGTGGCCTGTATTGACGAATGGAAAAACGCCGCTGGTGGCCCCGCCCCAGGCGGCACTTGCACCAACGTGGGTTGTATTCCCTCTAAGGCCTTGTTGCAGTCTTCAGAGCACTTTGAACAAGCCAACCACCACTTTGCAGACCACGGTATAGACATCAAAGGCATTTCGCTGGATGTGGAGCGCATGGTTGGCCGCAAAGACGCGGTGGTCAAGCAAAACAACGAAGGCATTTTGTATCTGTTTAAAAAGAACAAAGTGACCTTCATGCATGGCCGCGGGTCTTTTGTGTCCTCTGGACCGGAGGGTTTTGGTATTCAAGTCAGCGGCGCCAACTCTGAGCAGATCACAGCCAAACAGGTGGTGGTGGCCACGGGCTCTAATGCCAGAGCTTTGGCCAGTGCACCTTTTGACGAAGAGCATATTTTGTCTAACGACGGGGCTTTGCGCATTGGCGCTGTGCCCAAGCGCTTGGGCCTGATTGGCTCTGGCGTGATTGGTCTTGAAATGGGTTCTGTGTGGCGTCGTTTGGGCGCGGAAGTCACAGTTTTAGAAGGCTTGCCCACATTTTTGGGTGCAGTAGATGAGCAAATTGCCAAAGAGGCCAAGAAGGCTTTTGACAAGCAAGGTTTGAAAATTGAACTCGGCGTTCAAGTGGGCGAGATTCAAGTGGCTAAAAAAGGCAAGCACACCGAAGTGCATGTGGCCTACAAAAACGCCAAAGGCGAGTCCTTTGCTTTAGAAGTGGACAAGCTCATTGTGTCCATTGGTCGAGTGCCCAACACCGTTGGTTTAAATCCGGAAGCAGTCGGTTTGAAGTTGGACGAGCGTGGCGCAGTGGTGGTGGATGAAGAATGCCGCACCTCTGTGCCCGGTATTTGGGCGGTGGGCGATGTGGTGCGCGGACCTATGCTGGCCCACAAGGCCGAAGAAGAAGGCGTGGCGGTTGCCGAGCGTATGGCTGGCCAACATGGCCATGTGAACTTCAACACCATACCTTGGGTTATTTACACCAGTCCTGAAATTGCGTGGGTAGGGCAAACTGAGCAGCAGCTCAAGGCCAGTGGCCGCGCCTACAAGGCTGGCACTTTTCCGTTTTTAGCCAATGGCCGAGCACGCGCCTTGGGCGACACCACGGGTATGGTCAAAATGCTTGCAGACGCAGTGACCGATGAAATTTTGGGTGTGCACATCGTGGGCCCGATGGCCAGCGAGCTGATTGCCGAATGCGTGATGGCTATGGAATTTAGGGCCAGCAGCGAAGACATTGCCCGAATTTGCCATGCACACCCCTCATTGAGTGAATCAACCAAGGAAGCTGCTCTGGCTGTGGACAAGCGCACTTTGAACTTTTAAGGCGCAGCGTTTGTCGTCTGTTTTAGAGGCTTACCAATCAGAGCTGAAGCAGCGGGGTTACCAAAGTGACCCCGCTCAGCTTCGCGCTGTTCAAGCTTTAGACCGCTGTGCCACCGAATGGGGTGAGTACAAGGTCAAGCGTTCGAACGCTGTTAAAAAGTTTCTAAACCACCCTGATATTCCTCAGGGGGTGTATTTGTATGGCGGCGTGGGGCGCGGCAAAAGCTTTTTGATGGATTTGTTTTACAACGCGGTGCCGCTCAAGCGTAAAACGCGTTTGCATTTTCATGAGTTCATGCGAGAAGTGCACCGCGAATTGGCGGACCTTCAAGGCACGGTCAATCCTCTTAATGCGCTTGCAAAGCGCATGGCACTGAAGTTCAAGCTGATTTGCTTTGATGAATTTCATGTGGCCGATATCACCGACGCCATGATTTTGCACAGGCTGTTGGCGGCGTTGTTTGAAAACCAAGTGGGTTTTGTGGCCACGTCCAACTTCAAGCCTAATGACCTCTATCCCAACGGTTTGCACCGCGACCGGATCATGCCCGCCATTGAGTTGCTCAATCAAAAGCTCGAAGTGCTCAATGTGGACAACGGTACCGATTACCGTCAACGCACTCTTGAGCTGGTGACCACCTACCATACCCCTTTAGGCCCCGAAGCTGACGCCGCCATGAATGATGCTTTCAATCAACTGGCGGAATCTGCGGATGAAAACCCCATATTACGCATTGAGTCGCGCGAGATTCGAGCGCGGCGCAAAGCCGGTGGCGTGGTGTGGTTTGACTTTAGGGTGCTGTGCGGTAGCCCGCGCTCTCAAAACGATTATTTAGAGCTGGCCTCTCAGTTCCACACCGTGATGCTCAGCCATGTGCCGCACATGCCGGTGAACATGGCTTCTGAGGCCAGACGCTTTACCTGGTTGGTGGACGTGCTGTACGACCGCAGAGTCAAGCTCATCATGTCGGCTGCAGTGCCACCCGAAGAGTTGTACACCCAAGGCCCTTTGGCGCATGAGTTTCCCCGAACCGTGTCGCGCCTGAACGAGATGCAGTCGCAAGAGTTTTTGGCCCTAGACCGTCGTTTGGTCAATACTCGGCTGACATGAGTCACATCTTTCCAAAGAATCCAAAACACTTGGGACCCAAGCCCTTAGGTCAATGTTTGAAGTGCTTGGCTTTGGTTGTCATGGGCGGTTTGAGCTTTTTAAGCCCATCTTGGGCAGCATCCGCAGACGGACTGCCCGAAGGCTCGCAACAACTGGATTTAGAAGTCCTGATTCAACGCATAGAGCAAGCCCGTGCCGACCATGAGCGGGTGTATGCGGCGCAGCAGCGGCTGTGCTACCAAAAGTTTGCAGTCAATGCCTGTTTGCGCGAACTTCGGTTACAGAAACGCGTCGTGATGGAAGACTTGCGCCGCCAAGAAGTGTTGATCAACGATGAGGGTCGAAAACGCCGTGGTATAGACGCCATAGATAGGCTTGAGCAGCGGCTCCAAGACAAGCAAGACCGGGATATTCCCTCTACCGGCCCCACTCGTTAAGGCTTATGGCGCTGGCGCAACTCGTTCAGGAAGTGTTTGCCAATCAAGGCTTGCTGCACAACAGCAGCGAGAGTTTCAGGCCACGAGAAGGCCAAACTCAAATGGCAGCGGCGATTTCCGAGCGCATTGAGGCAGGTGGCGCCTTAGTGGTGGAGGCGGGCACTGGAGTAGGTAAAACCTTTGCATATTTGGTGCCTGCATTGCTGAGTGGCAAGCGTGTCATGATTTCCACAGCCACCAAAACCCTCCAAGACCAGTTGTTTGACCGCGATCTTCCCGGGTTAACGCGTTTGTTGGGCTTGCCTGTGCGCATGGCGCTCCTAAAAGGGCGCGGCAGCTATGTGTGTGTGCACCGCTTGGAGCGCGCCATGCAGGGGGTGCCGGGGTCCGACCCAAGGCAGTCCGTGGCCTTATCCAAAATTTCATCTTGGGCACAGCGTACCCGGACCGGAGATTTGGCAGAGCTTTCTGCCCTCGATGAAAACTCGGGCTTAGTGCCTCTAATTACCTCCACGCGAGACAACTGCTTGGGTGCCAGTTGTCCCAAAGCGTCGGATTGCCATGTGAACTTGGCGCGACGCGAGGCGATGAATGCCGATGTGGTGGTGGTCAACCACCACCTCTTCTTTGCCGACTTGAATGTGCGCGAATCGGGTATGGCCGAATTGTTGCCCTCAGCGCAGGTGATTGTGTTTGATGAAGCTCACCAACTCAACGACATCGGCGTGCAGTTTTTGGGACGACAGCTCTCTACCAGCCAATTGTGGGAATTGGCCCGAGACGCCCTAGCGTGCGGACATCAGTGGGCGCGTGGCGCAGCCACCTGGTCGGACTTAAGCTCGGAGTTGGATCACGCTATTGACCACTTGCGTGCGGTGTTTCTGCCTCCAAGCAAGGGCTTAAGTTCTAAAGTTGTGGCGGCTTCTCGTGTGAGCTGGACAGGTGTTGCACCTGAAGGCGTGGCCCATGGGTTGTGGTGCTCTGCATTGGAGCAACTGCTCCATCAATTGAAAACTTTGCATCAGGCTATCCAAGTTTTTTTGGAGCTTGCCCCTGACTTTGTGCGTTTGCATGAGCGTTTGGAACAATGCATAGACAACGTTCAGCTTTTTATCAACCCGGCACCAACCGAAAAAGTTCGCTGGGTGGATGTAGGACCTCAGGTGCGTTTGATTGAATCGCCTCTGGATGTGGCTCAAGTGTTTCAAGACCATTTGTTGAAAGACCCTGAGTCATCCAGAACACTCATTTTCACTTCGGCCACCTTGGGTGACGATGATGCGTTGACTTGGTTTACCGTGCCCTGTGGGCTTCAGCATGCACAAGTGTTGCGGGTGCCCAGCCCCTTTGACTATGCGGTTCAGTCCAAGCTTTACGTGCCGCTGGATTTGCCAGCGCCCTCAGACCCTATGCACGCCCAACAATTGGCTTTAAAGGTGTTGGCTTGGGCGCGAATTTTGAAGGGGCGCACCTTGGTTTTGACCACCACATTGCGTGCGGTTCAACAGATCGCTCAGGTTCTCAAACAACATTCAAGCGCGTTGGATGGTTTAGAAGTCTTAGCGCAGGGCACTGGTTCTAGAAACGAGCTGCTGCAGCGCTTTAGGGGTGAGCCATTTGAACATGTGCCCCAAGTGGCTCTAGGGCGAATTTTGGTGGCATCAGCCTCGTTTTGGGAAGGGGTTGACATACCCGGCAAGGCCTTGCAATTGGTGGTGATTGATAAATTACCTTTTCCGCCTCCAAGCGACCCCTTGGTTAGGGCCCGAAGCCAACGCCTGGAGGCTGACGGACGCAATGCCTTTCAACATTACTTTTTGCCAGAAGCAACCGTCGCACTAAAGCAAGGGGCAGGGCGCTTGATTCGAAGTATTTCAGACCGTGGTGCATTGGTGATTGGAGATGTGAGGCTCCAAAACATGTCTTACGGTCGTCGGATGTTGAAAGCCCTAGAGCCTATGCAGGCTGTTCGGAAGTCCCAAGAGTTAGAGACTTGGCTTGAAGAACTGGCGAGCAGTGATTGAGCAGAAGCGATCGGTTTAAATCAGTACCGATCTATTTACCAAAGCTTCCACCAAGGGCTGTTTTTCTTTCTATAGCCTAGGGTCAGGTATTCGCTTTTGGGGAAAGTTTTTTCCAAAATGCGGCGAGTATCGTCTCGAAGTTGTTTCAGGTCCAAAGCTTCATAGGACTTCATCAACACAAACAAGGCGTCTTCATTGGCAGGCGCGCCGGGGTAGTCGGCCAATACCTGCTGAGTTCGGTTCACAGCTGCTAAAAAAGCCCCACGGTTGAAGTAGTACTGAGCCACATGCACTTCGTACTGGGCCAGAGAGTTGATGATGTAACCCATGCGCAGTTGAGCATCCGGCACGTATTTCGATTCGGGAAAACGTGTGCTCAGCTCTTTAAAGGCATCAAAAGATTCTTTAGCTGCTTTTTGATCGCGTTCAGATAAATCTTGTTGCGTGATTTTGGAAAATAAACCCAAGTCATCGTTAAAGCTGACCAAGCCTTTGAGGTACAGGGCGTAATCCAGGGCCGGGCTTGCAGGATTGAGTTTAATAAACCGATCTAGCGTGGCAATGGCTTGAGCCGGTTCTTGGTTTTTGTAGTGTGCGAAAGCTTTGTCAATTTGAGCTTGCTGCGCTAAAGGTGTGCCAGCTGCTCTGCCTTCAACCTTGTCAAACAACTTGATGGCTTTATCGTATGCGCCCAAGCTGGCATCTTCCTTGGCGTCGGCATAGATTTTTTCAGGGCTCATGCCAGCGGTGGGATCCACTTCTTTGGTGGCGCAGCCCGACATCAAACTGCTCAGTCCTATACAAACCAAAAAGCTTGCAAGCTGAACCAGCAAGCGATGGCTTTTTAACAGCATGGGGAGCTGAGGGATGTTCAGCATGTGCTGTGGAGTGTGAAGGGTGTCAAAAGAGGTGCGGCCAGAGTCCGATAATGAACGACGAAGCACATGAGGCCTTGGAATTGGAAACATTGAAAAACATTATATCGGCCGACATTCCAGAAGAGGACCCCGTCGATCTGTCCGAAAGCCTCAGCGTTTCGGAAACCCGTGAATGGGAAATGCAAGTGGGTCACCACGGCATGCGCTTGGATCGGGCTTTGGCGCTGATCATTCCAGAGTTTTCCAGAAGTTATCTTCAGCAGTTGATTGCCCGTGGATGTGTGGTGTCTCAAGGCGTGGCTTGGACCAAGCCCTCAATGACCGTGAAACTCGGCCAAAACGGCACGGTAGAACTGCAGCCCACGCCCATGTCTCAGGCCTTTGTGCCCCAAGCCATAGACTTGGATGTGGTGTTTGAGGACGCACATCTGTTGGTCATTAACAAGCCTGCGGGTTTGGTGGTGCACCCTGCGCCTGGAAACTGGAGCGGCACGCTTTTAAATGCCTTGCTCGCTCGCGAGCCTCGTGCCGGGGACCTGCCTCGCGCAGGCATCGTGCACAGATTAGACAAAGACACCAGTGGTTTGATGGTGGTGGCGCGCAGTCGAACCGCCATGGATGCGTTGTCTGCCATGATTTCTGTGCACGATGTGCGTCGCCAGTACTTGGCCATTGCCCACCGATCATGGGCAGGTCGTATGGTTCGTGAGGTCGAGGCCTCAGTGGGGCGCGACCCCAAAAACCGTTTGCGCATGGCTGTGGTGGACTTGCAAAGGCAGCCTGGCAAAACCGCTAAAACCACAGTGGAGTGTTTGGAGTCCACGTCCGATGTGTGCTTGGTGCAGTGCAGTTTGCACACGGGCAGAACGCATCAAATTCGGGTGCACATGTCGTCTATCGGCCACCCGCTGGTTGGGGATGAGCTCTATGGCGGCCAAGCCCTGGCGGGTATGAATCGACAAGCTTTGCATGCGTTTCGACTGGCATTTGATCACCCCGTGACCCATGAAGCTATGCAATTTCAGTCCAAGGTGCCGCCAGATTTTGCGTTGGCCCTAGCGCAACTTGGGCTGGGCTACAATAAATCTCACTGAAAATAGTTTTGGCAACGTCGAACTTTGATTTCGCATTGCCGCCGTCCCTAGGGGCGCTGACGCTGTACCCACTGCCTCATTGTTTATTGCATCGCTCCAGATGCACCCAGATTCCTATAGACCATCATGAATACGGCGGATGCCAAGCGCATTCTTGAAACCGCGCTGATTTGTTCTCAACAGCCTTTGCTGGTAAAAGATTTGCGCGTGCTCTTTAACGACGAGTTGGGTGCTGATACCTTACGAGACCTACTGGGTGAGCTGCAACTGGAATGGGAGCCTCGAGGCGTGGAGCTTGTGTGCGTGGCAACGGGTTGGCGCTTTCAAAGCCGCCCCGATATGCGACCTTACTTGGACCGTTTGCACCCTGAAAAACCGCCGCGCTACTCCCGAGCCACTCTGGAAACTCTGGCCATCATTGCCTACAAGCAGCCCGTGACTCGTGGAGATATGGAAGACATTCGGGGCGTCACCATCAATTCGGTGTTGCTCAAGCAGCTTGAGGACCGAGGTTGGGTGGAAGTGATCGGGCACCGAGAAGCCCCTGGTCGCCCCGCGCTCTATGCCACCACCAAACAGTTTTTAGACGACTTGGGGCTGGCCTCTTTGGATCAGCTGCCCCTCATGAATCCGGCTCAATTCGAAGACAAATTGCTGGAAAGCCTGAGTCCTGAAGTGGATTTGGCGCCTCTTTTACCTGACGATCACGAGCCTTTTGAGCTCAGCGGAAACCCCACATGACCCAAGACCTCCCTGAGCAGCCCGAAAACGACGATCTTCCCCCATCGGCTGAGCCTGTTTTGGCGTCGCCGGAACCTCAAACAGTCACGCCCGACCAACCCCTTGCTGTTTCACAAGAGTCCGTCATTCGTTTTGACGATGTGGTCACGGGTCGCTTTGACGAAGAAGAATCCCAAGAGGTGCCCGAACCCATTTTGAAGCGCGTTTTGGCGCCCATGCCCGAAAGCCCCAAGCTGCATAAGGTGTTGGCCCAGGCTGGCATGGGATCTCGCTTGGAAATGGAGCAACTGATACTGGAAGGCCGGATTTCGGTCAACAACGAGCCCGCCCACATTGGACAGCGCATTCAGTTTGGCGATCAAATCAAGGTCAATGGCAAGCCCATCAGGGTCCGCATCGACCCGCCCCCCGCACGTGTGATTGCTTACCACAAGCCAGTTGGCGAAGTTGTCACCCATGACGACCCTCAAAACCGACCCACCGTGTTTCGCAAATTGCCCAAATTGCACCAAGGCAAATGGCAGTCCGTGGGCCGCTTGGATCTCAACACCGAAGGTTTGTTGTTGTTCACCAGTTCGGGCGATTTGGCTAACAAGCTCATGCATCCACGCTTTGGTTTAGAGCGTGAATACGCGGTGAGGGTGTTGGGTGCATTAAGCCAACAAGAACGTCAGAAGTTGCTTGATGGCGTGCAGCTCGAAGATGGCATGGCCCAATTTGGCTCAATTGAAGAAGGCGGTGGCGAAGGCTCCAATTGCTGGTACCGCGTCACCATCAGCGAGGGGCGCAATCGTGAGGTGCGGCGCATGATCGAGTCGGTGGGACACGCCGTGAGCCGCTTGATTCGTATTCGCTATGGCGCCATGGTGTTGCCACGCGGGCTCAAACGAGGCGCTTGGATGGAGCTTGATGAGTCAGACATTCGGGCATTGATGCGCGCTGCAGGTGCCGGTAGAGCCCATGGAGGTGCCCCAGGTTCCAGCCCGGGTACTGAATCTCGTGCGGACGGCGAAGGTTTGCGCGACCCCAACATGCCTCGTCCTAATCGCCAAGAGCCAGGCGTGCGTCGTGGGCCCGGTGCCCGAAACCGCAAACCCAAGTCTGCCGCTCCCAAGCAGCCAGACCCTTTGTACCAGCCGGGTTTGGGCGGCGCTAAGGCCGGATCTAAACGCAGAAATGCCCCTTTTGGCGATCGGCAAGTCGAGCGCACCGGCGACCGGTCACCTAACGGTGCCCAGCCCGACCCCATGAAAACCTCTCTGGGCTACATTGGGGCAGACAGCTTCACCCGCCAACGGCAAGGGCCTGCAGGCGGCGGTCCCCGCCGAGGGGGATCAGGTGGGTCCGGTGGATCACGCCGCGGCGGCGGACGAGGTCCTCGCTAAGCTAAAATTCAGCAGTTTTGCGGTTGCAGCAATTTAAACCGCATTCATTGCCTCCTTCTTCACTTTCAGGATCACCTTATGACCATTGAACGCACCCTTTCCATCATCAAACCTGACGCAGTTGCCAAGAATGTCATTGGCCAAATTTATGCCCGTTTTGAAGCCGCCGGTTTGAAAGTGGTCGCCGCGCGTATGGCCCACCTTTCCCGTGTAGAGGCCGAAGCCTTTTACGGTGTTCACAAAGAGCGTCCTTTCTTCAAAGACTTGGTGGACTTCATGATTTCGGGCCCTGTGATGATTCAGGCCCTTGAAGGAGAGGGCGCTATTGCCAAAAACCGCGAATTGATGGGTGCTACCGACCCTAAAAAAGCAGCGGCGGGCACCATTCGTGCAGACTTTGCCGACAGCATTGACGCCAATGCCGTTCATGGTTCAGACGCCCCAGAAACCGCAGCGGCTGAAGTGGCGTTTTTCTTCCCCGGCCTCAATATTTATTCACGCTAATTTATAGTGCCGGAACACCGGCAAGGAGTCAGCCCTGAATATGAAAGTCAATCTGCTTGACTTTGACTTGCAAGGGCTGACCCGTTTGTGTGAGCAATGGGGCGAAAAGCCTTTTCGAGCCACCCAGCTGTTTCGCTGGATCCACCAAAAGGGCGCCATCAACTTTGCAGAAATGAGCGATTTGGCCAAAACGCTCAGGCTCCAGCTGGAGCAGCACTGCGAGTTGGTTGCCTTGCCAGTCGTCAGTGAACACCGATCCACTGACGGCACGATCAAATGGCTGTTTGATGTCGGTGCTGGCAACGCGGTGGAAACCGTGTTTATTCCTGAAGACGATCGAGGCACTTTATGTGTGTCCTCGCAAGCGGGCTGTGCTGTAGGGTGCCGCTTTTGCTCCACGGGCCACCAAGGTTTCAGCCGCAACCTCACCACGGGTGAAATGGTGTTCCAACTTTGGTTTGCCGAACACTTTTTGCGTCGAGAGCACCAAACCTCAGGCGCCTCACCCGAGCGTGTTATCACCAATGTGGTGATGATGGGTATGGGCGAGCCTTTGCAAAATTACGATGTCCTTTTGCCCGCTCTGCGCGTCATGCTCAGTGACCATGCTTATGGTTTGTCTCGCCGTCGCGTGACAGTCTCCACTTCCGGCGTGGTGCCCATGATCGACCGTTTGGCGCAAGACTGTCCGGTGGCGTTGGCGGTTTCTTTGCACGCGCCCAACGACGCGCTCAGAGACACCTTGGTGCCTCTCAACCGCAAATACCCTATTGCTGAGCTGATGCAAGCCTGCTTGCGCTATCTGGAGCCAGCCCCCAGAGACTTTGTGACCTTTGAATATTGCATGCTCGATGGTGTCAACGACCAGCCTGAGCACGCTGGGCAGCTCATTGAGTTGATTAGGCACCAAGGTCAGCACTTGGGGACCCGATGGTGCAAGCTCAATCTGATTCCTTTTAACCCCTTTCCCGAATCCGGGTTGCTGCGCTCCCCAAAAGCGCAAGTTCAACTTTTCTCGCAGCAATTGTTGGATGCAGGTGTTGTCACCACCATTCGCAAAACCCGTGGAGACGACATTGACGCCGCTTGTGGCCAGTTGGCTGGCGAGGTGCAAGACCGCACCGGCGTTCAACAACGTAGAGAGCAACGCATAGAGAGCCAAGTTCACTGGGCGCCTAAACCTGTTTATGTTGATGAATCGCACTGATTTTTGGCTTAGGCTTTTAGTGCTCTTGTCTATGGGCCTGATTTGGGTGGGCCTATCCGGTTGCGCATCCAACTCTTCTGGGTGGAGCGGGGCGGACGATTTGGGTTCTCAAGCCGAAGAATCAGACGCTCGCAAAAGGGCGCGTCTGCGCCTGCAGCTCGCCACAGGTTATTTTGAGCAAGGGCAAACGTCTGTGGCTTTGGAAGAAGTCCGGTTGGCTTTGCAAATTGATTCGGGTTTTGCGGACGCTTTTAATTTGAGGGGGCTCATTTACATGCGCCTCAATGAATCGCGGCTGGCTGAAGACAGTTTCAAGCGTGCCTTGAGCCTCAACCCCAAAGACCCCAATACCGCCCACAATTTGGGTTGGTTGCTTTGCCAACTGAACCGTTTTCCAGAGGCCAACCAATGGTTTTTCCAGGCCCTTAACCAACCCGGCTACGCTGGTCGGTCTAAAACCCACCTGACTCAGGGTCTGTGCCACATGCGCGCAGGCAACAAAGCCGAGGCCGAAGCCAGTTTGATGCGTTCTTATGACCTTGATGCTTCCAATCCCGCTACCGCATACAACTTGGGGCTCTTGATGTTTCAGCGCGAGCAATGGAGGTCGGCTCAGACTTACCTCAAGCGGCTCAACAGCTCCTCTTTGGCCAATGCAGAGTCCTTGTGGCTTGGCATTAAAGTAGAGCGACGTTTAGAGCAACTGGAGGCTGCAAATTTGCTTGGTGAGCAGTTGCGTAAGCGTTTTCCCCAATCTGTGGAATTGTCGGCTTGGTTAAGAGGCGCTTACGATGAGTGATTTACAAATTTCTGAGGAAGACCGAATGGCAACCGGAACCCTGACTGAGACTGTGCCGCTGGGCACTTTGCCCGCAGAGCCCTCCGACAATCCGGTTGGGCTGATCACGCCGGAGACATCCGTGAAACAGGTTCTTGAGCCCGTACCACAAGAACCTGTTCAGATGGTTGCTCCTGAACTCTCCGCAGGACAAATGTTGCGTCAAGCGCGCGAGGCTGCTGGCCTACATATTGCCGTACTGGCCATGACTCTGAAATTGCCTCTCAAACGACTTGAAGCTTTAGAGGCTGAGCGCTGGGATCAACTGCCCGACCCCGTGTTTGTTCGGGCCATGGCTTCAAGCGTGTGTCGTGCCCTTAAGGTGGACGCTGCGCCCATATTGGCCAAATTGCCTGAAGGCCGCAAACATATTGCCAATCGGTCTGAAGAGTTGGGACTGAACCAGCCCTATAAAACGTCTTCGGTTCCTGGTGCAACGCCTTTGAAGGAGCACCTGTCCAAACCTATTGCCCTTATCACGGGTCTGATTTTTCTGGTAGCACTGGGTGTTTATGTGTTTCCCGAAATAGATGTGCAAAGCTATTTCACGTCTTCAAGCGACACAGCTCAATTTCCTGTGGAGCCTGCAAAGAGCGGGGTCAAGCTAGAAACCACTGAAATCTTCTTGCCTTCAAGTGACTCGCCTGCTCCTGCTTCGTCAGAAATCAAGCCTTTAAGCTCGAATCCTTCTTCGCCATCTCTTGCGCCTTTGTCGACCACAGCGACTCCTGCGACCCCAGCGGTTCCAGCGACACCTGCAGCAGCCCCCCCCCCTGTGTTAACCGGAGAACAATTGGTATTCAGAGCCAAAGACACCAGTTGGGTAGAGGTCATTGACAGCAAAGGCGGAGTGATTTTGCGCCGCAACCTTGAAAAAAATGAGGTGGTGGGCTTGTCTATTCCCAGTTCTTCGGGCGGAGCTGGTCCTTTGTCCGTTGTGGTGGGGCGTTCGGATGTGACCGAGGTGTCGGTGCGAGGCAAACCATTTGTCATGGAAGCTGTCACCCGTGAAAACGTGGCGCGGTTTCAGGTGAAGTGATGGCAGATTCCAAATCCCAAGAATTTGCTGGCGCTATTGCCCAGTCTAGCCCTGCAAAGCGCCAATCGGAGTCTGCCCAAGTGGTGTGGGGTCAGCGCGTGGTCACCGTGGGAGGGCAAGCGCCCGTTCGCATTCAGTCTATGACCAATACCGACACCGTGGACGTGATTGGCACCGCTATTCAGGTGAAAGAGTTGGCGATTGCGGGCTCTGAAATGGTGCGCATTACCGTCAATACCCCTGAGGCCGCCCAAGCCGTGCCCCATATACGCGAACAGCTCGACCGCATGGGTATCGATGTGCCCTTGATTGGTGACTTTCATTACAACGGCCATACCTTATTGACCCAATACCCCGATTGCGCCCAGGCCTTAAGCAAGTACCGCATCAACCCGGGCAATGTAGGCAAGGGCGACAAGCACGACCGCCAGTTTGGCCAAATGATTGAAGCGGCCCTGAAGTGGAACAAGCCCGTGCGCATTGGGGTGAACTGGGGCAGCCTAGACCAAGAGTTGTTGGCCAGCCTGATGGATGAAAACAGCCGCCGCCCCGAACCTTGGGACGCCAAGGCCGTGATGTATGAGGCACTGATCACGTCTGCGCTCGATTCAGCCCGCATGGCGGAATCTATGGGTATGGCCAGCCAGCAAATTGTGTTGTCGTGCAAGGTCAGTGGCGTACAGGACTTGATTTCGGTTTACCGCGAGCTGGCCCGCCGCTGCACTTACCCCCTGCACTTAGGTCTCACAGAGGCGGGCATGGGCACCAAAGGCACTGTGGCCTCTGCCGCTGCCTTGTCGATTTTGTTGCAAGAGGGCATTGGTGACACCATTCGCGTGTCGCTCACGCCGCAACCCGGCGAAGCCCGCACGCAAGAGGTGGTGGTGGCAGCTGAAATTTTGCAGTCCTTAGGTTTGCGCCACTTTGTGCCCAGTGTGACGGCTTGCCCAGGCTGCGGCCGCACCACCAGCACCACTTTCCAAGAGCTCGCCAAGCAAATTGACGATTACCTGCGGGCGCAAATGCCCGTGTGGCGTGCCCGTTACCCTGGTGTGGAGTCCCTTAAAGTGGCGGTGATGGGTTGCATCGTCAACGGCCCCGGTGAGAGCAAACATGCCGACATTGGCATCAGCCTGCCCGGCACCGGCGAAGCCCCTGCGGCTCCCGTGTTTATTGATGGCGAAAAGCGCTTGACCCTTCGCGGTGACGGTATTGCCACCGAATTCCATCAAATTGTCGAAAACTACATAGAAAACCGGTTTGGCGCCGGTACGCCCGCGGCGACTCCAACTGCATGAATTCAGAAACTCCTTCTTCTAAGCGCCCCACCCAAAAACTCTTAGCCGTCAAAGGCATGAATGACATCCTCCCGCCGGACTCTACCCGGTGGGAGTGGCTGGAACAACAAGTCCGCACCCTGATGGGACGCTACGCCTACTCCAACATACGCACACCCATCCTAGAGCCCACGGCCCTGTTTGTGCGTGGCCTTGGAGAAGTGACTGACATTGTTGAAAAAGAGATGTACTCTTTTGAAGACCGCCTTAATGGTGAGCAGCTGACCCTGCGCCCAGAAAATACGGCGGGGGTGGTGCGCGCGGTGGTAGAGCATTCCATGCTCTATGACGGCGGTAAACGTTTGTACTACATGGGCCCCATGTTTCGCCATGAGCGCCCTCAGCGAGGGCGCTACCGCCAATTTCACCAAATAGGGGCCGAAGCCCTTGGTTTTGGGGGTCCTGAAGTCGATGCCGAGCTGATTGTGATGGCCCATGCGCTTTGGACGCAACTGGGTTTGCAAGACATCCAGCTTCAGATCAACAGTTTGGGGCAGCCCCCCGAGCGCTTGGAGCACCGAGCTGCGTTGATTCGGTATTTTGAGCAGCACAGCGATCAGCTCGATGAAGACTCCAAACGCCGTTTGCATGCCAACCCACTGCGCATTTTGGACACCAAAAATCCCCAAATGCAGCAACTGGTCAATGCCGCGCCCAAATTGACGGATTTTTTAGGCCCGCAATCCCAGGCCCACTTTGACCGCGTCAGGGCTTTGCTGGACGCTGCTGGCGTGGCCTACACCCTGAACCCTCGCTTGGTCCGGGGCATGGATTACTACAACCTCACGGTGTTTGAGTTTGTCACCGAGCATTTGGGCGCACAAGGCACCATTTGTGGCGGCGGGCGCTACGACTATTTGGTCGAGCAAATTGGCGGCAAACCCGCTCCAGCAGTTGGGTGGGCCATGGGCGTCGAGCGGGTGTTGGAGCTTCTCAAACTGCAAGACACCTCAGCCATGCTTGCCGAGCTCGACGCCTACGCCATTGTTCCTGAGGCGGATGCCTTGGTGCAGGTGCTGCCTTGCCTGCAAGCCTTGCGCGCACAAGGCGTTAGGGTACAAATGCATGCGGGCTCGGCCGAGGGCATGGGCAGCATGAAATCTCAATTCAAGCGGGCAGATGCCAGCGGCGCTCGCTTTGCCTTGATTTTTGGACCTGACGAGCTCAAGCACCGTCAAGTGACGGTCAAGAGCTTGCGTGATGGGGCGGGCACCCAGGTGCTGAAAGACCTAGACGCCCCAGATTTGGCCCAGCACCTACAATCTCAGCCCACAACTTGAATACGCCATGGCACATCTCGATTTAGAAGAACAAGAGCAGATCGACCGGCTCAAACATTTTTGGCAACGCTACGGGCAGATCATTTCATCTGCTGTACTGGTGATCCTCCTGGCATTGGCCGGTTGGAATGCTTACCAGTATTGGCAGCGGCATCAAGCCACCCAGGCTGCTGCCTTGTTTGATGAAGTGGAGCGCTTTGCCCGCGAAGGCGACACCAGCAAACTTCAACGCGCCCTAACCGACATCCAAAGCAAGTTCGCATCGACCCTTTATGCGCAACAAGCGGCGCTGTTGTCAGCTCAGATTTTTGTAAGTCAAAACCAACCCGATCCCGCTGTTGCTGCCTTGAAGTGGGTGACCGAACAATCCTCTGACGAAAGTTACCGATCGGTCGCCCGATTGCGTTGGGCGGGTTTGCTGTTGGACATCAAGTCCTACGACGAAGCCCTGCGTGTTTTGTCGGCCCCCTATCCTAAAAGTTTTGAAGCCTTGGCCTCTGAC
The DNA here is from genome assembly GCA_945862195.1 of Hylemonella gracilis. Lineage (GTDB taxonomy): Bacteria > Pseudomonadota > Gammaproteobacteria > Burkholderiales > Burkholderiaceae_C > Hylemonella > Hylemonella gracilis_C. The sequence continues at coordinate 12,801 of CAMAXR010000005.1, read as the reverse complement.
CGTAAGGGGGATGTCTTTTCTGCTCAAGGTCAAACCGCGCAGGCGGTTGAAGCCTACCAAGCCGCTTACTCAGGGCTTTCTGCGGCTTTGGGTGAGGACGCCTCTGGTGGCACCACCTCCGAGTACAGGCGCTTGGTGGATGTGAAGTTGGCCGCTTTAGGTGCTGCCAGCCCTGGAGCTGCTAAGTGAGGCGAGTGATGCAAGTCATGCGCATTGGGGCTTTGTGGGGAGCCGCCTTTGTGGCTTTGATGTTGGTGGCTTGTTCTGGCTCACCCAAACCCAAAATGGTGGAAATGCCTGCCAATCCCGGCACTGTCACTTTGCGCTCGGTTTGGAGCACCACGCTGCCAACCGTTAAGTTTGCTATGCAGCCCAGGGTGGCTGGTACCCAGTTGGCTCTTGCCGCATCTGATGGTTCTGTGGTGGTGCTGGATGCCCCAACGGGTAAAGAGGTCTGGAAGGCCAAGCTCGCCTCGGGTCTATCAGCCGGCCCTGGCTTTGATGGTCAAACTCTGGCGGTTATGACTTCGGGCAACGAGTTGGTGGCGTTACGGCAAGGCAAAGAGCTTTGGCGTCAGCGCATCACCTCGCACACACTTACCCCCCCTTTGGTGGCGGGTCAGCGTGTGTTCGTGTTGGGCGGAGACCGCACGGTCTGGGCCTTTGATGGACTTACTGGCCGCCGTTTGTGGCAACAGCCCCGCAGTGGCGAAGCTTTGGTCTTGCGCCAACCCGGACTTTTGGCCGCGGTGGGGGACACATTGGTGGTGGGTATTTCTGGCAAGCTGGCAGGTTTAAACCCGCTCACCGGCAGCATGCGTTGGGAAACTTCGATTGCCTCCCCGCGCGGCACCAATGATGTGGAACGCTTGGTAGATCTGGTGTCGCCTGCGGCTCGCGTGGACGATGTGGTCTGCGCTCGTGCCTTTCAGGCCGCCATTGGTTGCGTCAACGCCAATCGCGGCAACTTGGTGTGGACCAAATACTCGTCTGGATCTTTAGGCATTACGGGCAATGACGAGCGGTTGTTCAGTGTGGATGGCGATGGTGCTTTGCAAGCTTGGAGCCGCCTCGACGGAGAAAAACTCTGGTCCGTCTCGTGGTTGCGTGGTCGCCAATCGGTGGCGCCGGTGCATGCTAACGGCTTGGTTCTGGTGGGCGATGCCTCCGGTAATCTGCATATGTTTACCGCCTCTGAAGGTAAGTTGCTAGGTAGGGCATTCACCGACCCTTCTGGCTTGGTGTCTGCTCCGATTCAAGTGGGCAACACGCTGATTGCTGTGGCTGCTTCGGGCAAAGTGTTTGGTTGGGCATTGCCCAACTGATGTTCTAAGCGCCTTTTCTGTGAAACCCGTTTTGGCTTTAGTGGGCCGGCCCAATGTGGGCAAGTCCACCTTGTTCAACCGCCTTACCAAATCTCGCGATGCCATCGTGGCCGATTTTGCAGGCCTTACCCGCGACCGCCATTATGGAAATGCCCGTTTGGGCTCTCATGAGTTCATCGTCATTGACACGGGTGGTTTTGAGCCCGACGCCAGCAGTGGCATTTACAAAGAAATGGCCAAGCAAACCCGTCAAGCCGTGGCTGAGGCAGATGTGGTGGTGTTTGTGGTGGATGCGCGAGACGGTTTGTCAGCCCAAGACCACGACATTGCCAACTACCTGCGCCGTTTAGGTAAGCCCTGTTTGCTGGTGGCCAATAAGGCCGAGGGCATGCAAGAGGGGCATCAACTGACCGAGTTTTATGAGCTGGGCTTGGGCGAGGTGCTTCCCGTATCAGCCGCCCATGGCCAAGGCATTCGCTCTATGGTGGAGTTGGCCTTACAGCCCTTGCACTTGCCTGAGGTGGACGACGAGCCCGAGTTAGAGGCGCCCGATGTCATCAAGCTGGCGGTGGCTGGCAGGCCCAATGTGGGCAAGTCCACCCTGATCAACACCTGGCTAGGTGAAGAGCGCTTGGTGGCTTTTGACTTGCCGGGTACCACGCGTGACGCCATCAGCGTGCCTTTTGAGCGGCAAGGTCAGCGCTTTGAGTTGATCGACACGGCGGGTCTGCGCCGCAAAGGCAAGGTGTTTGAGGCCATTGAGAAGTTTTCCGTTGTGAAAACACTTCAAGCCATTGAATCGGCCCATGTGGTCTTGCTGTTGTTAGATGCCACGCAAGGCGTGACCGACCAAGATGCCCACATTGCGGGTTACATTTTGGAGTCGGGCAGGGCGGTGGTGTTGGCTCTTAACAAATGGGACGCGGTGGACGACTACCAACGCGAACTGGTGCAACGCTCCATTGAAACCCGCCTGGCCTTTTTGAAATTTGCCAACCTGCATTTCATATCGGCCATCAAGCGCCAAGGCCTTGGCCCCGTCTGGACGTCTATTGCCCAAGCCCACAAATCGGCCTACTGCAAGATGCCTACCCCGGTGCTGACGCGTTTGCTGCTCGAAGCCGTGCAGTTTCAGTCGCCCAAGCGCTCCGGCATGTTCCGGCCCAAGTTGCGTTACGCACACCAAGGCGGCATGAACCCCCCGGTGATTGTGGTGCACGGCAACTCTTTGGAGCATGTGACCGACTCGTACAAGCGCTTTTTGGAAGGGCGATTTCGCAAAGAGTTTGAGCTTTCAGGCACGCCCTTGCGCGTTGAAATGAAAACTTCTCACAACCCTTATGCAGACAAAAAATAAGCTCTTTTTCCCAAATATGGTGTGGATATCTGATCTAGGTCTAGGTACCCCTTGCTGACTGTGTTAACTTCAACATCTTATTAACTTTTTGAACACGGAAAATATCGTGAACATCAATAAAGGTCAGCTCTTGCAAGACCCTTTCTTAAATATCTTGCGCCGCGAACATGTGCCCGTTTCCATTTATCTGGTCAACGGTATCAAACTGCAAGGTCAAATTGAATCTTTTGACCAGTACGTGGTGCTCCTTCGCAACACAGTGACCCAAATGGTCTACAAGCATGCCATTTCGACCATAGTGCCAGGCCGAGCCGTCAACTTCACCAATGGTCCTGCCGATGGTTCCGAAGCGGCCGAAACCCCTGAGGCTGCTCGCTGATTACCCAATCTGCTACGAACACCACCTTGTTGGTGGGCGTTGATTTGGGCTTGCCCCACTTTGACGCCAGCCTTGAAGAGTTGGGTTTGTTGGCCGAAACGGCGGGTTTGCAGCCGGTGGCCAGGTTGGTTTGCAAGCGCAAAGCGCCCGATGCGGCGTTGTTTATAGGCTCAGGCAAGGCGGACGAAATCAAACTCTTGGCCCAGCAGCATGGCGCGAGCGAGGTGCTGTTTGATCAGGCCTTAAGCCCAGCCCAGCAGCGCAATCTAGAGCGCCACTTGGACATGCCGGTGAACGACCGCACCATGCTGATTTTGCAAATTTTTGCCCAGCGTGCGCGCAGCCATGAAGGCAAATTACAAGTGGAATTGGCGCGTTTGCAGTACCTCAGCACACGCTTGGTGCGCAGGTGGTCGCACTTGGAGCGGCAGGCTGGTGGTATTGGCATGCGAGGCGGCCCTGGTGAAACCCAAATTGAATTGGATCGCCGCATGATTGGGGAATCCATCAAACGCACCAAAGAGCGTTTGATCAAGGTCAAGCGCCAGCGCCACACCCAGCGCCGTCAACGCGAGAGGCGGTCTGCTTTCACCATCTCCTTGGTGGGGTACACCAATGCGGGTAAATCGACCTTGTTCAATACCTTGGTCAAAGCGCGCACTTATGCGGCCGACCAGCTTTTTGCCACCTTGGACACCACCACGCGTCAGTTGTATTTGGGTGAGGCAGGGCGCTCGGTCTCCTTGTCGGACACCGTAGGATTTATTCGAGATTTACCGCACGGCTTGGTAGATGCTTTTGAGGCCACCTTGCAAGAAGCGGTCGATGCCGATTTGCTGTTGCATGTGGTGGATGCCTCTAACCCTGATTACCCTGAGCAAATTGCTCAGGTTCAAAGTGTGTTGCAAGAAATTGGCGCCCAAAACATCCCCATGGTGTTGGTCTTTAACAAAATGGATGCAGTGGAGCCGGAGCGCCGCCCCCGCGTGTGGCGCGATATGTATGAGCTGCATGGCGATTTGGTGCCCCGTGTGTTTGTCAGCGCCCGTTCTGGAGACGGTTTGCCCGTGCTCAGGCAGTTGCTAGCAGAGCGGGTCACCGAAGATCCGGAGCACCCTGCCCCTGTGGCAAGCTCCTCAGTTACCCAGCTATTGGCCCAGTTTTCAGTGCCCTATTAACCTTTTGTTGAGGGATTGGGCACAATCCATTCATATTTACGAAGACCTGTCAGACTTCACACTATGTCTAAAACTATCCTTTTGACCCGAATTCGGGGCATGTTCAACCTAAACGACCCTCGCTGGGGCCGAAGCGACGATCAAGCATCCCCACAAGCTGGGGAGCCCAGCTCCCCCAAAGACCCTTCGCAAGATTCTGGTGCGTCAGGGCAGAATCCACAGGGCCAACATCCGCAAGGTCAGGGCCGTCGTCCCAATGCCGGTCCACCAGATCTGGACGAAATTTGGCGCGACTTCAATCGCAAGCTGGGTGGCTTGTTTGGAACTCGCGGCGGTGGATCCGGCCGCCAAGGTGGTGGTCAGGGCGGTGAGCCAGGAGGCTCCGGCGGATTTGGTGGTGGATTCAATCCCAACTCCCGTTCGGCCAAATTGGGTTTGGTTGCTGTGGCCGTGGTAGCTCTGTTGGTGTGGTTAGGTACGGGCTTTTTTATTGTGCAAGAGGGTCAGCAAGCCGTCATTACCCAATTTGGCAGCTACAAATCCACAGTGGGTGCGGGTTTTAACTGGCGCATGCCTTACCCCATTCAGCGCCATGAACTGGTGTTTGTGACCCAAATCCGTTCTGTGGATGTGGGGCGCGACACCATCATCAAGGCTACAGGACTGCGCGAATCGGCCATGCTGACCGAAGATGAAAACATCGTGGAAATCAAGTTTGCAGTGCAGTACCGCCTCAATGACGCCCGTGCCTATTTGTTTGAAAGCAAAAACCCTGCTGAGGCAGTGGTGCAAGCGGCAGAAACCGCTGTTCGCGAGGTGGTGGGCAAGATGAAAATGGATGCGGCCTTGTCTGAAGAGCGCGACCAAATTGCCCCGCGGGTTCGCGCTTTGATGCAAAACATCTTGGACCGATACAAAGTCGGCATTGAGGTGGTGGGTATCAACATGCAGCAAGGCGGCGTTCGCCCACCAGAGCAAGTTCAAGCCGCTTTTGACGATGTGCTCAAGGCAGGCCAAGAGCGTGAGCGCGCTAAAAACGAAGCTGAGGCTTATGCCAATGACGTGGTTCCTAGGGCGCAAGGTACGGCCTCCCGCTTGAACGAAGAGGCCCAAGCTTATAAGTCGCGCATCGTGGCTCAGGCACAAGGTGATTCCCAACGGTTCCGCTCTGTTTTGGCCGAATACCAAAAAGCCCCGCAAGTGACCCGAGACCGCTTGTACTTAGAGAGCATGCAGCAGATGTACAGCAACGTCACCAAGGTATTGGTAGAGACGCATCAAGGCTCTAATTTGCTGTATTTGCCCTTAGACAAAATCATGCAGATGAGTTCGGCTCAAGATGCCAACGGGCCAGCATCAAGTGCCGCCCCCATGCTGCCGCCAGCAGCCGCCCCAGTGAGTCCGCCGGTAGATTTGCGCTCGCGCGATGCTGGCCGTTCCCGCGACCGTGATACCCGATAGGAGCCCCATATGAACCGCATTGGATTTGTAGTTTCTTCGTTTCTGGTGGTGTTGGCACTGGCCAGTTCCATGTTGTTTGTGGTGGACCAGCGACAGTTTGGCGTGGTCTATGCCTTGGGCCAAATTAAAGAGGTCATTACCGAGCCGGGCCTGAACATCAAATTGCCCCCACCGTTCCAAAACGTGAACTTTTTGGACAAGCGCCTCCTTACCCTTGACAGTCCAGACACTGAGCCCATGCTTACCGCTGAAAAACAAAGGGTGGTGATCGACTGGTATGTGCGTTGGCGCATCACCGATCCCACCGAGTACATCCGCAATGTGGGCTTGAACGAAGGCGCAGGCGCCAGCCAACTCAATCGTGTGGTGCGCAATGCTTTTCAGGAAGAAATTAACAAACGCACCGTCAAAGATTTGTTGTCGCTCAAGCGTGAAGCGCTGATGGACGACGTCAAGCGTGAGGTGCTCGATAAAGTTCGTGGCGGTAAGCCTTGGGGAATTGATGTGGTGGACGTGCGCATCACCCGTGCCGATTACGTGGACGCCATCACCGAGTCGGTGTACCGCCGTATGGAAGCCGAGCGCAAGCGTGTGGCCAACGAGCTTCGTTCTACGGGCGGTGCTGAAGGTGAAAAAATTCGTGCCGATGCCGAACGCCAACGCGAGGTCACTGTGGCCAATGCTTACCGTGATGCTCAAAAAATCAAAGGCGAAGGTGACGCCGAAGCGGCGCGCTTGTACGCCGATGCTTTTGGACGCGACCCTCAATTTGCGCAGTTCTACCGCAGCCTAGAGGCCTACAAGGCCACCTTTAACAAGAAGAGCGATGTCATGGTGCTCGACCCTGCGAGTTCTGAATTCTTCAAAGTCATGCGTGGTCAAGGCGGAGCGGCGGGCGGCAAAAAGTAGCCCGATAGAATCCAAGCTTCTATAACTGTTTCCCCCATTTCCATGGCTGCTTGGGTCCTGCCGGATCACATTGCCGATGTGTTGCCGTCTGAGGCGCTACGCATCGAAGAACTTCGTCGCGAACTCCTCGATATGGCCCGATGCTTCGGCTACGAGTTGGTCATGCCCCCCATGCTGGAGCATTTAGAGTCTTTGCTGACCGGCACGGGGCAAGAACTCAATTTACAAACCTTCAAGCTGGTGGACCAATTGTCTGGCCGCAGCTTAGGGCTGCGAGCGGATACCACCCCTCAAGTAGCCCGCATTGACGCGCATTTGCTCAATCGCCAAGGCGTGACCCGCTTGTGCTACTGCGGTCCCGTGCTGCACGCGCGCCCGTCGAGCCCCCATGCCACACGTGAGCCCTTGCAGTTTGGCGCTGAAATTTATGGGCATGCGGACCTTGAAGCAGATTTGGAGGCCATAGAGCTGGCTCTTGACAGCCTTCACATTGTGGGCGTGAAGGGTGTTACCCTCGATGTGGCCGATGTGCGTGTGGTCAATGCGTTGGTGCAAGGGCTGGATTTGTCGCCAGAGGTGATGGCTGACTTGCATACAGCCTTGTCAGTCAAAGATAGCACTTGGCTGCAAAAGCTCACTTTGGATATGCCAGACGCAGCGCGCAAGGCCTTAGCTGTATTGCCTAGGCTTTATGGCGATGCAAGTGTGCTCGAAGAAGCTGAGCGTGTCTTGCCGTCCTCACCCTTGATGCATCAGGCCTTGAGCCAACTCAAGTGGCTGGCGCAGCATTTGCCAGACACCAACATGAGCTTTGATTTGGCCGACCTCAGTGGCTACGCCTACTACAGCGGTTTGCGTTTTGCGGTGTATGCCACGGGCCAGCACGACGCTATTTTGCGAGGTGGTCGGTACGACGAGGTGGGTGCGGTGTTTGGGCGCAAACGTCCAGCGGTGGGTTTTAGCTTGGACCTTAAAACCTTGGTGGGGTTGGTGCCCGAGGTGCCTTTGCGTGCAGCGATTCGTGCACCTTGGAGCGAATCTAATACTTTGCGTCAAGCCATTGTGAGGTTGCGCGGGCAGGGCGAAACCGTGGTCCGTGTGTTGCCGGGCCATGAGAGCGAAATCCATGAGTTTTATTGCGACCGCGAGTTGCGCGAGATCGACGGACAGTGGAAGCTGCTCCAACTTTGATTTTTTAACTTTTAGCTTTTCATGAATACAACGCAAGGTCGAAATGTCGTGGTCGTCGGAACCCAGTGGGGTGACGAAGGCAAGGGCAAACTGGTCGATTGGCTGACCGAAAGTGCCCAAGGTGTTGTGCGCTTCCAAGGCGGACACAACGCAGGACACACCTTGGTGATCAACGGCGTCAAAACCGCCTTGCACTTGATTCCCAGCGGCATCATGCGTCCCGGCATCAAGTGCTACATAGGCAATGGCGTGGTCTTGTCTGCAGCCAAGTTGTTTGAAGAAATTGAGGGCCTGGAAAAAGCGGGTGTTGAGGTGAGGTCACGCCTGCGCATCAGTGAAGCCTGCCCCCTGATCTTGCCCTTTCATGCGGCTTTGGATGTGGCTCGGGAAGCTGCCAGAGAGCAGGGCGGCACAGAAAAAATTGGCACCACCGGCCGCGGTATTGGCCCGGCATATGAAGACAAAATTGCCCGACGTGCCCTGCGCGTGCAAGACCTCAAGTACCCCGAGCGCTTTGCCACCAAGCTCAAAGAACTGCTGACCTTGCACAACCATGTGTTAACCACATTTTTGCACTCCAAGAGTTTTGAATTTCCTCAAGCCTTGCAAGCCTATTTGCAAGAAGGTCAGGTGCAATTTGAGCCGGTGTACGCTGAGGCCATGCGCCACGCAGAGCTGCTCAAGCCCATGATGGCCGATGTGTCTCGTGAGCTCAACCAATCCCATCGCGACGGACACAACTTGTTGTTTGAAGGCGCTCAGGGCACCTTGCTGGATGTGGACCACGGCACCTACCCCTACGTGACTTCCAGCAACTGCGTGGCGGGTAATGCCGCCGCTGGTTCGGGTGTGGGCCCGGGCTTGCTGCACTACATCTTGGGCATTACCAAGGCCTATTGCACTCGGGTTGGGGGTGGGCCTTTTCCAACCGAGCTCGATTGGTCAACACCCGGCACACCGGGTTTTCATCTGAGTACCGTAGGCGCTGAAAAAGGCACCACCACAGGTCGCTCACGCCGCTGCGGCTGGTTTGACGCAGCTTTGCTCAAACGTTCAGCCCAAGTCAATGGCTTGAGTGGTTTGTGCATCACCAAGCTCGACGTGCTGGACGGCATTGAAGAGTTGCAACTGTGCACTGGCTATGAACTCGATGGTGAAGAAATTGATATCTTGCCCATGGGGGCGGACGACATTTCGCGCTGTATCCCCATTTACGAAACCCTGCCTGGCTGGACCGATAGCACCGTGGGCATGACGCGATACGAGCAGTTGCCTTTTAATGCCCGTTTTTATTTGCAGCGCATAGAACAGGTCACGGGCGTGCCGATTCACATCATTTCCACCAGCCCAGACCGGGAGCACACCATCATGATGCGTCACCCCTTTATTGCCTGAGCTTGTATTGCCTGACCCAATAGGAGCGCCCACATGTTGACCGAAGACGGCAAACACCTTTATGTGAGCTACGTGGAATACCACAACCTCATTGAAAAGCTGGCGCTTAAGGTGTACCGTTCGGGTTGGGAGTTCGACACCATTTTGTGTTTAGCCCGCGGGGGCTTGCGACCAGGCGATATTTTGTCGCGAATTTTTGATAAACCTTTGGCCATCATGTCAACGAGTTCCTACCGTGCTCAGGCGGGTACCGAACAGGGGCAACTCGATATTGCCCGCTACATCACCACCCCACGGGGCGAGATTGCAGGTAGGGTCTTGTTGGTAGATGACTTGGCCGATACCGGATTCACCATGGAAGCTGTGATCAAAGAGCTTCGGCACAAGTACCCCGCCATCGTGGAGCTTAAAAGTGCCGTCATTTGGACCAAGGGCAAATCGACCTTTGAGTCTGATTATTCTGTGGAGCATTTGCCCACCAGCCCTTGGATCCACCAGCCCTTTGAAGGCTACGACCGCCTGAAACCTGATGAATTGCTAGCCAAATGGAAGGTGTGACATGTCTGGCCGCAGCACCCGACTGATCCATCACCCCTATCAGCCCCCTGAGTCTTTTGCTGCGCCGCAGCCCGGTATTTACAAAGCGTCCACCATTTACTTTCAAACAGCGCAAGCCTTAAGGGCCAGCGACTGGAAAGATAAAACCGGCTACACCTACGGCTTGCACGGCACCCCCACCACGTTTTTGCTGGAAGAGCGTTTGTCCGAGCTCGAGGGCGGCGTTCAATGCCTGTTGGTGCCCAGCGGACTTTCGGCTATTGCTACGGTCAACCAGGCCTTATTGAAGTCTGGCGACGAGGTGCTGATTCCCGACAACTGCTACGGCCCCAGCAAGGCACTGGCGCAGGGCGAGCTTCAAAACTGGGGCATCACACACCACATCTACAACCCCATGGACCCAGCCGATTTGGAGCGACGCATCGGTCCTAAAACCCGGCTGGTGTGGTTGGAGGCTGCAGGCTCGGTGACCATGGAGTTCCCTAATCTGTTGGAGTTGGTGCGCCTGTGCAAACAAACCGGTGTGACTTGCGCTTTGGACAATACTTGGGGCGCAGGTTTAGCGTTTGAGCCTTTTGCATTGGAGCCTGATTTGGCTGTGGACATCACCACCCATGCGCTCACCAAGTACCCCAGCGGGGGTGGCGATGTCTTGATGGGCAGTATCAGCACCCAAGACCCTGCTTTGCACCTCAAGCTCAAGTTGAGCCACATGCGCTTGGGTTTGGGTGTGGGCGGCAACGATGTAGAGGCCATCTTGCGATCTTTACCCACCATAGAGCTACGTTACCGAGCGCAAGACCAAGCGGCAAGAGCCCTGGCAAAGTGGTGCCAAAACCGCTCTGAGGTGTTGCAGGTGTTGCATCCGGCCCTGCCGGGTTCTCCCGGGCATGAGCACTGGCGGGTTGTGTGTGGGCGGAAAGATTTGGCAGCTGGACTGTTTAGTGTGGTCCTCAGCAGCTCATTCAGCCAAGACCAAGTAGATGCTTTTTGCAACAGTTTAAAGCTCTTCAAAATGGGCTACAGCTGGGGTGGGCCGGTCAGCTTGGTGGTGCCTTATCAGTTGCAAACGATGCGAGAAGTATGGCCGCAGCACCTGCAACGTGGCCATGTATTGCGTTTTTCAACCGGTTTTGAAAACGTGCAAGATCTACAAGCCGATTTGGATCAAGCTTTTAATTTGGCTTTTCGCTGACCGGCTCTTTGTAGGTGAAGGCGCTGGGCCAGCTCTGCCATGGCCTCTTGTGAGCGGTTTTGGGGCGTCAGCGCTTGGGCTTGGTCAAATTGCGCAAAGTTGCGTTGCATGGACTGAAGATACACCGGGTCGTAATGGCTGATGAGCAGCTCGCGCACCACGGTATCGAGCTGCCCCTGCTGAGCTTGTTGCACCCAGCGTTGTACCACCTCCTTGCCGCGCAAGGGGGTCAGAGTTTCAAGCCGATTACAAAAGACATCGATATGGAGCACGAAGTGTTCGTAGTCTTCCATAAGCAAACCCACACGCTCTTCTAAAGGGAGCTCTAAGTTCAGGCAGGGTGCGCTTCGCATGGCCAAAATCAGGGCCTCAGGCACAGCCACATTGCCCACCTTTTTGCTCTCGCTTTCCACAAACACAGGTTTTGTCGGGTCTAAGGAGCGCAGGGCATTCCAAATGCGCATGTCAAATTGTTTTTGAGACGGTTGCGCAATGCCAGGTAAAGCGCCCAGTACCGAGCTGCGGTGGTGGGCCAATGCCTCCAAATCCAGAACCTGTGCGCTTGCTTGGGCCAAGGCTTGTAACAAACGGGTTTTACCGGACCCCGTGGTGCCACACACCACATGCCAAGAAAAGTGCTGCACCTTCTGCAGCAAGTCTTGCAGCATGGCTTGTCTAAAGGCTTTGTATCCCCCTTCGATCAGGGTGACCTTAAACCCAATTTCACTCAAGACCAAAGCCAAAGAGCCACTTCGCTTGCCGCCGCGCCAGCAATACACCAAGGGTTGCCAAGATTTGGGCTTGTCCATCACCTGTTGCTGAATATGTTGACTGATGTTGCGCGCCGCTAAGGCTGCACCCAGTTTTTTAGCTTCAAACGCGTTGTCTTTGTAAAGGGTGCCCACCTCAATGCGTTCGGCGTTGTTCAAGGTGGGCCAGTTCAAGGCATGGGGCAGGCGGTCTAGGGCATGCTCGTCTTCACTGCGCGCGTCAACGATGGTGTCAAATTCATCCAAGCGCGCCACGACTTCGGTGGCTGGCATCAATTTAAGGCTCATCGGGGCAACAGTTTTTGGAGTTCAGGCCACACGTTATGCAGCATGCGCGCTTGGGCCGATGCATTGGGGTGGATGCGATCGGCCTGAAACATCTGTACAGCGTCAGGCGCATCTGCCACACCATGCAGAAAAAAGGGCACCAAGGGCACGTTTTGGGAGCGCGCGACCTGCTTAAAGAGGGCTGCAAACTTTTGGGTGTAATCGGGCCCGTAGTTGGGAGGTACCTGCATCCCCACCAGCAGCACGCGCGCACCAGACTGTTGTGCCGCGCTCACCATCCGAGTGAGGTTGTCTTGGGTGGCGTTTAAAGATAAGCCCCGCAGCGCGTCATTGGCGCCCAGTTCAATCACCACCACATGGGGGCGGTGTTGGCTGAGCACGCTGGGCAGACGGCTGAGGCCTCCCGAAGTGGTGTCGCCGCTGATGCTGGCGTTCACCACGCGGTGCTTGGGTGCTTGTTTGGCCAGTAAGGCCACCCAGCCGGTTCCGCGTTCAAGACCATACTCGGCGCTTAGAGAGTCACCAAGCACGACAATCGTGGCTTGTGGAGTTGTGCCTTGTGCAAGCGCAAATAGGGGCGACCCTAGGGCCCACAGCAGCGTCAGAGCCGCGATACAGTAGCGTTGAAACAAAGAAAGCCTTATGTCAGAAATCATCATTGCCGTGGAGAAAGTCTGCAAGTCGGTCACAGACTCCACTGGGACGCTTGATATTTTGCGCGATATTGAGTTTGCGGTGCCTGCCGGGCAAACCGTGGCCATTGTCGGGGCCTCGGGCTCGGGCAAGAGCACCTTG
>CAMAXR010000004.1 GCA_945862195.1 Hylemonella gracilis | reverse complement strand
AAATGTGCTCAATCACTTTCTAAGTAGTGCTGTTTACCGTATGATTAGCAATCTGCTTGAGCACTCTCTAGGAGCCCGCCATGTCCCACATCAGCGCCAACGATCTTAAAACCAAGGGCATCTCTGCCATTGAACTCGCCCTGAGCACCGCGCCCGAGGCGATTGTGTCGGTGCGCGGCAAAGACAAGTTTGTGGTGATGGACATGGCGCAGTACCACTACCTGCGTGGATGCGAGCTGGACGCTGCGCTGGCCCAGACCCGCGCCGACCTGGCCGCAGGCCGCATGGTTCAAGAGTCGCCCGAGGCCCACCTGGCGCGGCTGGATGCCATGTGAGCCCGGCTGACGCTACGCTTAAGATGCCCTTTGCTCTTGTCTTCACCGAGCAGTACAACCGCCGAGCTGCGCGCTTCCTGAAACGCCACCCCGACCTGCGTCAGCAATACATCAAAACCCTGCAAGTGCTTGAGGCCAACCCGGCCCATCCCTCACTGCGCCTGCACCCCTTAAGCGGCAAGCTGGATGGCCTGCATTCGGTGTCGATCAACCTGTCATACCGCATCACGCTTGAGCTGTTGATACAAGACGGGCAGATCATCCCGGTGAATGTGGGTGACCACGATACGGTGTATTAAAAGGGAGGGCCAGTGACTTGTAGTTCAGCCTTGATTGGGACGACAGTGGTCTCAATGCGCCTTCGCCAGATGGCCATGGCTACACGGTGTTTGGCAAGGTGATTCGTGATTGAGCTTGTGTTCAGTTTTTGGGTGTCATTCTCACTACTGGGGTCTTTAATTCTCATAACTATCTTGTGGGAATGTCAGCCCCATTTTTCTGAATTGTGGGCTTAACACGTAAGATGGTTCTTCACCAAACATCTTGAAAGCTTCCCTACGGATGAAATTGCTATCGCCCAAATCGATAGGCCATCTTGTTTTGGCGCTCATATGTGCCGCTTATTGGTCGGCATTGGCTCAAAGTGTGGATACAAAAGTACCTTTGGCAGTGCCGTTTTCCATGGAGGCACTCACCCGTAAAGTGTTGGAGCACAACCCGCGTTACCAAGACACTTTGCGGCTTAAAGACCAATCACGTGCAGCCACGTTGAGCTCTAAAGCATTAGCTAACCCCAAGCTGGAGTGGGCGCAGGGGCAAGATCAGGCTCGTATGGCCAGTGCGGTACCCGGTTCAGTGCAGGCTTGGACCTTAGCTCAGTTTATTGAAAACCCCAGCGCTCGCGGCTCCCGCATCAGGGCGTTTGAAATGGGTGAGCAAGAGAGCCAGTACAAGGTGGCCATGGCCCGTCAGGACTTGGTAGCCGATATTCAAAGCCGAACTTACGAGTACTTTTTGCGCCGTGACTTAGGGCGTGTCCTCCAAGACGATTACGACTTGCTGTTGCTGGTGAGAGACCGTATACGCATTCGGGTGGAAAGTGGCGAGGCCCCACGCTATGAGTTGATTAAGGCTGACGCAGAGGTGATCAATGCCCGGCAGCGCTATCAAACGGCTAGCCTGCAAGCAGAGCAAGTGCTTTTGGGCATCAACCGCTTGGCAGCAGGCAACTTACCCACACACTGGCTGCCAGAAGGATTGCTGGGTGATGATGTGTTTGTGCCCAGCCTTGAAAACCTTCAGGCTCAAGCCCAAGAACTCAACCCTGAACTGATGACCATCAGGAGCCAAGTGGCTCGTTTGGAGCATGCGCTGCAGTCCACTCGGGCTTCTAAGTGGCCCGGAGTTGAGCTTCGATACACGCAAACCACCGATGCCCAGTTGACGCAAAACGTGATGGGGCTTCAAGTGCAAATTCCTTTGCTCGATCAAAAAGAAGGCCCTATTGCAGAGCAGCTCACTGAGCTCAATCGAATGCGCATGATGCTCGATGGCCGAGCTGCAGAGCTCAAGCAGCAGATATTTCAGTCTTGGAAAGCCTTAGAAATTGCGCGCTCCCGCATTGAGGCCTTGAGCAAAGGCGCCATTAAAGAAGCGGAATCTGCCTTGCGCGTGGCCCAATCTGCATACCGTTTTGGAGAGCGCGGCATTATTGACGTACTGGACGCGCAGCGGGTGTTGCAGTCGGTTCGAATCGATTTGCTGGAGGCACGGTTTCAGTTGCAGGCAGCGCGTATTCAGTTGGAACTGCTAAGTGGTCAATATGCCCAAACCAATCCCTTATAAGTCTCTATGAACTTCAATTTTTCTTGGTTACTTTGTGCTGTCTTGTGCTTGAGCGCTTGTGGCGACCCATCCAATTCCAAGGTCGCGGTTGAAACCCAGGTAACAGACCCTATGGAAGTTGTGGTGTCGGAGTCGCAAGAGGCCAATTACAAAACTGCCGAAGTGCAAATGGGCTGGGTTGTGTTCAGCCAAACGCACCCAGGTCGCATTGAAGTGAACGAACGCTTGGTCAATCGCATTGGCGCCAGCCTCACGGGTCGTATTACCGCTGTGCAAGTCGAAACGGGTGATGTGGTTAGCCCAGGGCAATTGCTGGCGCAAATTTCCAGCCCTGAGCTCACCACCTCGCAGCTCACTTATTTGCGTGCCAGTGCGGCCTTAGCTTTGGCTGAGCGGGCGGTAGAACGAGCCAAACAAATGATTCAGGCCGATGTGATCAGCTCAGCTGAATTCCAAAAACGTGAATCGGAACTCTCAATTGCACGAGCCGAGCAACGGGCTGCTGAAGATCAGTTGCGGCTTTTAGGGTTGCCCAGCATGTCTATTGATCGACTCAGAGACCAGGGGCGCATTCAGCCTGAGGGGGATGTGCGTGCCAAGCAAGGCGGTGTGGTGGTGGAGCGCAAAGTCAGTGCAGGGCAGGTGGTGCAGCCGGGGGACTCTTTATTTACCATAGCCGATTTGTCATCGGTTTGGGCCGTGGCCTCTTTACCCGAGCAAGCGGCGCGTTATGTGTCTAAAAACCAAACTGTGGCGATTGAAATACCCGCCCTAGATACGTCTTTTAAAGGCGAAATTGTGTTCATCAGTGACACCGTTCAACCTGAAACCCGTACCGTGGCTATTCGCACGCAATTGTCTAATCCTAAGCGCGACATCAAACCCATGATGTTGATGAACATGAAGGTGGACTCCAACGGCAAGATGGTGCCGCTTATCCCCAGCTCAGCTGTGGTGCGCGACAACGACCGAGACCATGTGTTTGTGCAAATCCAACCCCGCATTTTTAGGCTCACGCCTGTGGATCTGGAGCCCGCTGTAGAAGGCAATCGACCTGTGCTTAAAGGGCTGACTCAAGGTGAAATGGTGGTCACAGAAGGGGCCTTTCACCTCAACAACGACCGAGTGCAACGTCTGCTGACTAGCCAACCGGCGGCACCCAAGCCAGGGTCTAAACCTCAAGTCGCCAAATGATTTCAGCGCTGATTCGTTGGTCGCTCAAACAGCGGGTGCTGTTGGCGGTGGTGTTTTTGGTCATGCTGATTGCAGGTTTGTTAGCGGTTCAACGTCTGTCGGTGGATGCCTTTCCTGATGTCACCAATGTGCAGGTGCAAATTGCCACCGAAGCTCCCGGCCGTCCACCTACTGAGGTGGAGCGCTTCATTACCGCCCCCATAGAAATTTCCATGACGGGCCTGCCCGGATTGGTGGAAATGCGGTCGCTCAACCGCAATGGTGTGTCGCTTATCACTTTGGTGTTTACCGACAAAACCGACGTGTACTTTGCTCGGCAATTGGTGCTGGAGCGGCTGATTGAGGTATCTCACCGCATGCCCAGTGGGGTCGTGCCCGTTTTGGGCCCTGTTTCCACTGGCTTGGGCGAGGTGTATCAATACACCTTGGAGCACCCGAGCGACCGTGGCGCAGACGGTAAGTACAAGCCTTTGTCTGAAGCAGAGCTGCGCAAACGCCGCGAAATTCAAGACTGGGTTGTGCGCCCCATGTTGCGGTCCATTCCTGGGGTGGCCGACATCAATAGCCAGGGTGGCTTTGCCAAGCAGTACCACATCAAGGTCAATCCAGATCGATTGCGCTATTACGACTTGAGCGTCAAAGATGTGTACCAAGCCGTAGCCCAAAACAATGCCAATTCTTCTGGCGGGGTTTTGTCAGCCTTGGCTGAACAGTATTTGATCAGGGGCGAGGGGCTGATCACGTCTTTAGACGACATTGGCAACATATCCCTCAAGGAGTACCAAGGCACTCCCGTGTACATCAAAGACATCGCCACAGTAAGTCTCGGCTCTGAAGTGCGCCAAGGTGCCGTCATCAAAGACGGTGAAACCGAATCGGTAGCTGGCATTGTGCAAATGATGCGCGGCGGCAATGCGCGAGACATTGTGACCCGAATAAAGAAGCGGGTGAAGGACATCAATGCTCAAAACATATTGCCTGATGGTTTGCAAATCGTGCCGTTTTACGACCGATCTGAACTGGTCAATACGGCCATGAGTACGGTGGCCAAGGTCTTGGCTGAGGGCATTGTGTTGGTCGTGTTGGTGTTGTTTGTGTTTTTGGGGGATGTGCGCTCCAGTGTGATTGTGGTGGCGACGCTCATCCTGACACCCTTGCTCACCTTCTTTGTGATGAACCGATTGGGCATGAGCGCTAATTTGATGTCCTTAGGCGGTTTGGCCATTGCCATTGGTTTGATGGTGGATGGTGCGGTTGTGGTGGTAGAAAACGCTTTTGCCCGTCTTGGTGTGCCCGCCAATGCCAACAGAACCAATGTGCGGGTGATTTTGGATGCTGCATCTGAAGTGGGTAAGCCGGTGTTGTATGGCGTGGGCATCATCATCTTGGTGTTTTTGCCACTGCTGAGCTTGCAAGGAATGGAAGGCAAAATGTTTGCCCCCTTGGCACTAACCATTGCCATTGCGTTGAGCATTTCTCTGGTGCTGAGCTTTACCTTAAGCCCAATGCTGTGCAGCTTTATCCTCAAAGGTGGACCAGAGCACGACACGTGGTTGCTCAAACTCATCAAAACGCCTTACATGCGCATGTTGGACTGGTCCATGCTTAACCCGCGCAAGGTTGTTGTGATTGCACTCGCGGCCATGTTGGGCAGCTTTGCTTTGGTGCCTTTTTTGGGAACGGCGTTTATTCCCACAATGCAAGAAGGGTCCATCACCCCGGTGATTGTGCGGGTGCCCAAAATCTCGATTGAAGAATCTATCAAGATGGAAACCCAAGCTCTTCTGGCGATCAAGACCGTGCCTGAAGTGAGCATGGTGGTCTCGAGATTGGGGCGTGGAGAATCAGCCTCTGACCCTGGGCAACCCCATGAGTCCGACCCCATTGTGTCGCTTAAGCCGCGCGACCAATGGCGAGACGGGCTTAAGCAAGACGATATAGCCAACGAAATTCGGGACAAACTTAAGTTTTTACCTGGTGTGGAAGTTGCCATCAGCCAACCCATCGCTGCGCGTGTCGACGAAATGGTCTCAGGGGTTCGCTCACAAGTGGCAGTGAAGTTGTTTGGTGACGACCTTGAGCAATTGCGCCGATCGGGAGACGCCATTGCCACCGTTCTGATGAACACCCGTGGCGCCACAGACCTAAGGGTAGAGCGGGTCAGTGGGCAAGAGTACCTGACCATCAAAATCGATCGAACCGCGATTGCCCGCTATGGTTTGAATGTGTCCGACGTGAATGACCTGATTGAAATTGCCATTCAAGGCAAGTCCGCCACTCAGATCTATGAAAAAGACCGTAGGTTTGACGCCGTCATTCGACTTCCAGCGTTCTCAAGAAGCAACATAGAAGATATTTCCAACCTGGTGCTTCACGCGTCTAACGGCGCCATCATTGCGCTGCGTGATATTGCCGATATCAAATTAGGAGATGGACCCGCCCAAATCAGCCGCGAAAGCGGTCAGCGTCGGCTGGTGATTGGTGTGAATGTGCAGGGGCGAGATTTAGGTGGGTTTGTGGCCGAGGCCAAAGTGGGTTTGGCTCAAAACGTACAACTCCCTGCTGGCTATTTTGTGCAATGGGGTGGTCAGTTTGAAAACATGGAGCGTGCGATTGGCACCTTGTCCATCATCATTCCCATCACCATTGCGGCCATTTTCTTTTTGCTGTTCATGTTGTTTGATTCGGTTCGCTACGCCACCTTGGTCATCACGGTGCTGCCATTAGCGGCTATTGGCGGTTTGGTGGCCTTGTTTGTCAGTGGCGAATACCTCAGCGTGCCCGCAGCGGTGGGATTTATCAATTTGTGGGGCATTGCCGTGCTCAACGGGGTGGTGTTGGTGAGCTTTATTCGGCAACAGCGTGAATCGGGCATGAGCACCGACCAAGCCATAAGAGACGGATGTAAACACCGCTTTAGGCCGGTGATGATGACCGCCATGGTGGCGCTGTTGGCCCTGATTCCCATGTTGTTTTCCACTGGCCCTGGCTCGGAAGTTACCAAGCCTTTAGCCGTGGTGGTCATTGGTGGACTGTTTTCATCCACGCTATTGACCCTGTTGTTGGTGCCTTTGCTTTACCGGTGGTTTGAAGAACCGCCCCAAGAGGCCTAAACCCGCTCTATTTGCCCCTACTCGACCTCAGAAAGACAGCTGAAATGAAAGAAATCAGAGCTATCGTGCGCCCCCAGCGCGTCCCTCAACTTCGCGAGGCTTTGCGTGACATTCCCAATTTTCCCGGCTTGACTATGACCAAGGCGGAGGGTTTCACAGCTCCAGCAAGTATTCAAAAACGCTCGGTTAAAGATGAACTGACCGATTTCACCCCTAAAGTGCAGCTGTCCGTACTGGTGGATGACGACATGGTTGAAACCATTAGATCCACCATCATTAAAGTGTGTACCACTGGCCAGTTTGGTGATGGCCTTGTCTGGACCGTTGATGTCAATACCATGCACCGTATTCGTAACGGAGAATCCATGCTGTCGCCTGAACCACCAACACCTAAGGATCCATCATGAAAACCTTTTTTTCTTTTTTGGTATTGGCTTCGTTTTGGTTTGCTCACCCCCTAGTGGCAACCGCCCAAGACGCATGGCCCAACAAACCTCTTAAATTCATCGTGGCTTCCTCCCCTGGTGGCGGCACGGACACTTTTGCTCGTGTTTTAGGGGTGTCTTTGGGCGAGGTGCTGGGTCAGCAAGTGGTGATTGAAAACCGACCAGGTGCCAGCGGCAATATTGGCGCTGCAGCTTTTGCCAAGTCTTCACCTGATGGATACAACTTTTTGGTGTCGGCCAACACCACCGTGACCATCAACTCCAGTTTGTTCAAAGGCTTAAGCTACGACCCTGAGCGCGACTTTGTGCCTGTGGCCAGGGTGTTCAGCCCCTTGGTGCTGGTGGTTCAACCCTCTGCGGGCATCAAAACTTTAAAAGACTTGATAGCAGCCAGCCAAAAAGATCCGGGCAAATGGTCTTTTGGTTCTGCGGGTACGGGCAGCACCACCTATTTGGGGGTGAAGTTGCTCGAAGAAAAAACCGGCGCCAAGTTTTTGCACGTACCCTATAAAGGTGTGGCTCCGGCTTTTCAAGACCTGTTGGGTGGGCAAATTCAATTCATGATGCCGGACGTGACGTCAGCCTTGCAGTTCATCAAGTCCGGCAAACTGGTGCCTCTAGCAGTTGAGCAGCGCAGCGCCTTGCTGCCGGGCGTGCCTTCTTTTGCGGATGCCGGTTTCCAAGAGGTCAACACCCAAACCAGCTTCAGTTTGGTCGCACCCACGGGCACACCTGCGGCGGTGGTGGAGCGGCTACATAAAGAATGGACAGCGCTTACCAAAACGCCTGCATTGGTCAGCAAGTTGGAATCTTTGGGCTTGGTGCCGGACACTGAAAACTTGCCGGGCTTGAATGCCTCGCTCAAAAAGGAGCGTGACTTTTATGCGGCATTCATCAAGCGCAACGGCATTGTGGCCAGCGATTAGTGGGCCCAAGGTGCGGTGAGTTGCTTGTCAGCTGCAATGGCTGACAACTCCTCCACCATGGCTGCGGGCAGTTGAATGCCCGCTTTTAAGCGTTCAGCAGCCGTTTTGTAACCCCGCTCTCCGGGCATCAAAATGTCCACGGCCTCATCGGCTTTGGGTAAATTTCTCAGGGCTTGTACGGTCCTAAACAAGTCTTCTCTGTAAGTGGCCTCGGCGCAAAACCTGAAGGTGTCCAGTGCCATGATGCAGGCGTTTTGTTGGTGTTTTTTAGCATCGGCTTGTTCACTAAAGTAGTTCGCCACTATGGGGTTGTGAACCACCAAGCTGGTGATGAGCTCAAACATCAAGGCCAGTCCAGAGCCTTTGGGGCCCGCCATAGGCAAGGGTGTGGCGGCCAGTTGGCTATCGGTGGTCGGGTTGCCTTGTGCGTCTAGTGCGAGGCCCGGCGCCAAATCTTGCTTGAGCTTGCGCGCACGGTGCAACTGCCCCATAGACACGGTGCTGGAGGCCATGTCCAACACAATAGGGTTCTGCAATTGACCTTGATGCACACCTGCGGGCGCTGCAATGGACAAGGGTGCCGTGGCCACGCCCGCTGTGCGTGCGCCGTGGTAGACCATCATGGGCAGAGAAGAACAATACGCAATGCCAATCAAACCCTGCTGTGCCAGTTGCTCGGTAAAGTAACCCAAAGCCCCTGTGTGGGTGGTTGAGCGCACCAACACCATAGCCAAACCAGTTTCCTTGCATTGCTGCGCCACATGGTCCGTGGCCATTTGCATGGACACTGCGCCGGGGCTGCGGTCGGCTTCCAATACATTGAGTGCCGGTGCTTGTTGAGCCCACTTGAGTTGCGGTTTAAGTTGAATGACACCTTTTCGAATAAACCCTAAATAAGTGGCAACACGGCTCACCCCATGGGTGTCCATGCCTCTTAGGTTGGCCCACAACAAGGCACGGGCAACTTGTTGAGCATGCGGGCTGGACATGCCTTCGTGTTCAAAAATACGTTCCACAAAGGTGCGTAAAGCCGCTGTGGACACCGTCACGCTGGAGCTCATTGGCGTTCAATCTTGCGTTGGGTGATCACCTGGCGCCATTTTCTAAACTCATTGGCGACAAAACGGTTCATCTCATCGGGAGAGCTGGTTTGGGGTTCACCACCCAGTTCGGTCAAGCGTTTGACGGTGTCAGCCTGTGCGACAAACTTGCGAATTTCATTGTTGAGCTGTTGCACGATGGCGTCTGGTGTGCCAGCAGGGGCACCCACGCCAATAAACGAAATGGTTTCATAGCCAACCAAGGTTTCAGCAACTGCAGGTAAGTCTTGCATGGGTTTGTAGCGCTCTTTTCCAGTGGAAGCCAAAGCCTTGAGCTTGCCGCTCTTGATGTAACTTAAAGACAGGGTTGGGGCCTCAAACATGAAGTCCACGCGCCCTGCCAGCAGTTCGCTCAAAGCAGTGGTGCCGCCTTTGGTGGGAATGTGCACGGTTTCAATGTTGCCTAAAGCGTTCATCAGCTCCGCAGACAAATGCCCAATAGAGCCTATGCCAGAACTGGAGTAATTGAGCTTGCCAGGATGGGCTTTGGCATAGGCCAAAAATTCTGTAAAGGTTTGAAACGGTGCGTTGGGAGGCACATTGATGATGAAGGGGTAAGACGTGACCATAGACACCATGGTCATGTCTTTAACGGCATCAAACTGAGGGGCGCTGGCTAAGGCTGAGGCTG
The DNA here is from genome assembly GCA_945862195.1 of Hylemonella gracilis. Taxonomy (GTDB): domain Bacteria; phylum Pseudomonadota; class Gammaproteobacteria; order Burkholderiales; family Burkholderiaceae_C; genus Hylemonella; species Hylemonella gracilis_C. The sequence continues at coordinate 39,340 of CAMAXR010000004.1, read as the reverse complement.
CGGGGTAGGCGCCGGTAATTTGCAGCAGGGTGTAACCATCAGGTTTGGCCTTGGCCACAAAATTGGCGCCCACCATGCCGCCTGCACCGGGCCGGTTTTCTACGACCACAGGCACATTCAGGCCTTCGCTGAGTTTTTGGGCAATCAGCCGCGCCATGATGTCGGCAGACCCGCCTGGGGCAAAAGGGCATACCAAGGTGATGTTCCGTGCCGGATAGGCCTGTGCCCAAGCGTTCGGCATAAGGGCTGGGGCGGCAAGTAAAACCAAGGGTAGCAGCCAAGACCCTTTTAGACGCACTAAGCAACTAAGAAACCAACGAACCAGCAAAAGAACAAGCAGAACAACCGATCGGCCATTTGAGCTTTGACGTGTGGGTAGGGTGTGAGTGTCTGAAAGTGTGTTCAATTTTGTCTCCTATTTTTGTGCGAGTATCGCAAAGATGACGCAATCGATTTTTTCCAACCAAGCCTTTATGCGCTTTTGGATGGCCCGCCTAGTGGGCAATATGGCCAACATGATGCTGATGGTGGCGCTGGCTTGGCATATGTATGACCTGACCGGCAGTGCTTGGGATTTGGGCTTGGTGGGCTTGTTCCAGTTTGTCCCCAGCCTTGTGATGACACTTCCCGCGGGTCATGTGGCCGACCGCTTGCACAGAGGACGCATTTTTGCCGCCTGCATGGCGCTTCAGGCGGTGGTGGCGTTGTTGTTGGTGGCGGCCATGATGGCCCATGCTGAAAGTCGCGTCTTGTTTTTAGGGGTGTCGGTGTTGTTGGGGGTGGCACGTGCTTTCATGATGCCTGCTCAACAGGCCTTAACCCCCATGCTGGTGCCCACCTCTGACTTGCAACGGGCCATCACCTTGAGCAGCAGCGCCATGCAGGTGTCGGTGATTGCAGGGCCCGCTTTAGGTGGTGTGCTTTATATATGGGGCGCCGATGTGGTCTATGGCGCTTGCATGCTGCTTTTTATATTGGCCACTGCCTTGACCTTGGTCGTGCGCTACTGTCATCAGGCTACTCACATAGCAGCCAACTGGTCCACGGTGTTGGCGGGCATGTCGTTTGTGTGGCAACGCAAGGTGCTGCTGGGCGCCACTTCTTTGGATTTGTTTGCGGTGTTGCTAGGCGGGGCTACAGCGCTTTTGCCCATTTATGCCAAAGACATCTTGCAAACCGGGCCTGAGGGGCTGGGCTTGCTGCGGGCGGCACCGGCTATGGGGGCGCTCATCATGTCTTTGGTGTTGATGCGCTGGCCACTTCGTCGGCAAGTGGGTTACAAGCTTTTGGGCGCAGTGGCTGTTTTTGGCCTGGCCACATTGGTGTTTGGCCTGTCTCAGCATTTTGGTTTGTCTATGCTGGCCTTGATGCTCACGGGTGCAGCAGACAACATCAGTGTCGTGACCCGCCTCACTTTGGTTCAGCTGGAAACCCCTGACGACATGCGCGGCAGAGTGGCAGCTGTGAACTCCATTTTTATTGGGGCTTCCAACCAGCTGGGCGAATTTGAATCCGGTGCCACGGCTGAACTGTGGGGCCCTGTGGCCTCTGTGGTCGTAGGCGGACTGGGCACCATGTGCATTGCAGCCTTATGGTGGCGTTTGTTTCCTGAGCTGGCCCGGCGCGACCGTTTGGCCTAGGGTGCTTCACATTTAGTCCTTACACTGCGCGGCTGTTTCGTTTATTTTGATCTGTCTACTGGAGCCCCTGAATGAAATTTCGCTTTCCCATCGTCATCATTGACGAAGACTTCCGCTCAGAAAACACCTCTGGCTTGGGCATTCGTGCCATGGCACAGGCCATTGAGGCTGAGGGTTTTGAAGTCTTAGGGGTTACCAGCTACGGCGATTTGAGCCAGTTTGCCCAGCAGCAAAGCCGTGCCAGCGCATTTATTCTGTCAATAGACGATGAAGAGTTCACCCCTGGCCCGGACCTGGACCCTGCGGTGCTGAACCTGCGCACCTTTATTGAAGAAGTGCGCCGTAAAAACGCCGATGTGCCGATCTACATCTACGGTGAAACCAAAACCAGCCGCCACCTGCCCAACGACATCTTGCGTGAGTTGCATGGGTTTATTCACATGTTTGAAGACACACCCGAATTTGTGGCGCGCCACATCATTCGCGAAGCTAAAAGTTATTTAGAAGGCGTGCAGCCCCCTTTCTTTAAAGCGCTGCTCGATTACGCGGAAGATGGCTCTTACTCTTGGCACTGCCCCGGTCACTCCGGTGGCGTGGCATTTTTAAAGAGCCCTGTAGGGCAAATGTTTCACCAATTTTTTGGTGAAAACATGCTGCGTGCCGACGTGTGCAACGCAGTGGAAGAGTTGGGCCAACTGCTTGACCATAACGGTGCCATTGGAGAGAGCGAGCGCAACGCCGCGCGTATTTTCAATGCAGATCACTGCTTTTTTGTCACCAACGGCACCAGCACCTCCAACAAAATCGTCTGGCACCACACGGTGGCACCTGGCGACGTGGTGGTGGTAGACCGAAATTGCCACAAATCAATTTTGCACGCCATCATCATGACGGGCGCAGTACCGGTGTTTTTAAAGCCTACGCGCAATCACTTCGGCATCATCGGCCCAATTCCGCAAAGCGAATTTGAGCCTGAAACCATTCAAGCCAAAATCAAGGCCAACCCCCTTATCAAGGGGGTAGACACCCAAAAAATCAAGCCGCGAATTCTGACGCTGACCCAGTCCACTTATGACGGCGTGCTCTACAACACCGAAACCATCAAGGGCATGCTCGACGGCTATGTGGACAACCTGCATTTTGATGAAGCGTGGTTGCCTCATGCCGCGTTTCACCCGTTTTATGGCTCCTACCATGCCATGGGCAAAAAGCGCGTGCGGCCTGGCAACACCGTGGTGTATTCCACCCAATCCATTCACAAACTGCTGGCGGGTATCAGCCAAGCCAGTCATGTGTTGGTGCAAGACTCACAAAACACCAAGCTCGACACCCACCTCTTTAATGAGGCCTACCTGATGCACACCAGCACCAGCCCGCAATACAGCATCATTGCCAGTTGCGACGTCGCCGCCGCCATGATGGAGCCGCCCGGCGGCACAGCGCTGGTGGAAGAAAGCATCATGGAAGCTCTGGATTTCCGCCGTGCCATGCGAAAGGTGGATGAGGAATACGGTGACGACTGGTGGTTCAAGCTTTGGGGCCCTGAGCATTTGGTCGAAGAGGGCATTGGCTTGGCAGAAGACTGGATCATCCACAGCGATGGTCGCAAAACCACGTCCCGCTCCAAAAAAGCTAATAAAGCCGCCAGCCGCTGGCACGGGTTTGGCAAGTTGGCCGACGGCTTCAATATGCTGGACCCCATCAAGGCCACCATCGTGACACCTGGCTTGAATCTGGACGGCGAGTTTGACACCTCAGGCATACCGGCTTCTATCGTGACCAAATTTTTGGCCGAACACGGTGTGGTGGTGGAAAAAACCGGTCTTTACAGCTTTTTCATCATGTTCACCATTGGCATTACCAAAGGACGCTGGAACACTTTGCTGACTGCATTGCAGCAGTTCAAAGACGACTACGACCGCAACCACCCGCTGTGGCGCATCCTCCCCGAATTTTGCCAAAAGCACCCGCGCTACGAGCGCATGGGCCTGCGCGACCTGTGCCAATTTGTACATGAGATGTACGCCAAGTACGACATTGCCCGCCTTACCACCGATATGTATTTGAGCGACTTGAGCCCCGCCATGAAGCCCTCAGACGCCTATGCCCACATTGCCCAGCGCAAAACCGAGCGCGTGGAAATTGACCATTTAGAAGGCCGCATCACCGTGGGCCTGGTGACACCTTACCCACCGGGCATTCCGCTGTTGATTCCCGGCGAAGTTTTCAACAAGAAAATTGTGGACTACCTCAAGTTTTCACGCGACCTCAACACCAACTGCCCCGGGTTCGAGACCGACATCCACGGCTTGGTGGAAGAGGTGGGGGCTGATGGGGTGAGACGCTTTTATGCGGATTGCGTGAAATCAAGCCTCGGTTAAACCACCGACCACCTGGCTGAAGCCGCCGTCCACGTAGGTGATTTCGGCGGTGATGCCGCCCGCCAAGTCGCTGAGTAAAAACGCGGCGGCGTTGCCCACGTCTTCAATAGTGATGTTGCGGCGAATAGGTGAAGTCTCGGCCACCACGCTCAGTATTTTCCCAAAGCCTTTGATGCCACTGGCGGCGAGTGTTTTGATGGGACCGGCGCTGATGCCGTTGACCCGCATGCCCTTTGGGCCCAAAGATTCGGCCAGATAGCGCACCGAAGCCTCTAGGCTGGCTTTGGCCAAGCCCATGGTGTTGTAGTTGGGCACATGGCGAATGGCACCCAGGTAGGTCAGAGTCAGCAGGGCAGAGCGCTCGTTAAGGTAGGGCAAAGCGGCTTTGGCCATGGCCGGAAAGCTGTAGGCGCTGATGTCGTGTGCCACCTGAAAACCCTCGCGGCTCAGGCCATCTAAAAAGTCGCCTGCAATGGCCTCGCGCGGTGCGTAACCAATGCTGTGCACAAAGCCATCGAACTTAGGCCAATGCTGCGACAGGTCGGTAAACAACCGAGCCATTTGTTCGTCGCTGGCCACATCGCAGTCAAATAACAATTTGGAGTCAAAGTCGGCAGCAAACTCGGTAATACGCTCTTTAAACCGTTCGCCCACGTAGCTAAAGGCCAGCTCCGCACCTTGAGCATGACAAGCTTTGGCAATGCCATAGGCAATGCTGCGGTTGCTGAGTACGCCTGTGATCAATAGTTTTTTGCCTTTAAGAAAAGCCATACCACCTCTGTTTTTTGTCAATTGAAAATGTGTGCAGAATTGTCGCATGCGGTATTTGGCTACACATCGTCAATTGGCGGCTTCATTTAGCCTCTGGGTTGGCCCTTGGGTCAGTCCGAGGTTTAGTCCTAGGTTTTGGGCTTGCTGGCTGGCTTTAGCTGGTCTATTGGTCCTGCAACCTTTAAAGCCAGCGCAGGCAGCGCATGCCTACGCCCAGTTTGGTGACATTAAGTACCCGGCAGATTTTTCTCACTGGGCTTACGTGAACCCAAAGGCCAGCAAGGGTGGCGACATTACCCTAGTGCCGCCCTCTCGGTTATCTAACTTTGACAAGTACAACCCCTTTACTTTGAAGGGCAGTGCGCCACCGGCCCTCAGCACGCTGGTGTTTGAATCCCTGCTTACGAGCTCGTTGGACGAACCCACCACCGCTTATGGTTTGCTTGCGCAAGATGTGGCGGTAGCACCTGACATGCTTTCGGCCACCTTCACCCTGCACCCTAAAGCGCGGTTTCACAACGGTGATGCGGTGCTGGCCTTAGACGTCAAGCACTCTTTTGACCAACTTACCTCACAGCAAGCAGCACCACAGTTTCGGACCATTTTTGGGGATATCAAAGGCGTCACGGTGTTGGCAGAACACGTGGTGCGCTTTGACTTCAAACGCGTTAATGCCGAGCTGCCCCTGATTGCGGGCAGCATGCCCGTGTTCAGTCACAAGTGGGGTAGGGAGGCGTCGGGCCCCTGGGTCGACAAGCCTAAACCGCTGGACAAAATTGTTACTGACACGCCGTTAGGCAGCGGCCCGTACCGCATTGGTAAGGTCAATTTTGGTAAAGACATCACTTACGAGCGCGACACCAGCTATTGGGCCCAAGATTTGAACGTACGGCGTGGCATGTACAACTATGACCGAATCACCTACAAAATTTACAAAGACAGCACTGCTCAGCTGGAAGCCTTTAAGGCCGGGGAGTTTGACTACATCCAAGCTTTTATTGCTCGCGAATGGGCCCGTGCCTACACAGGGCGCGACTTTGACCGCGGGATTTTGGTCAAAAAGGAGCTGACCCACGGCAACGCGGGGGACTTTCAGGGCTTTTTGTTTAACCTCAGGCTCAAAAAGTTTCAAGATGTGCGTGTGCGCGAGGCCATTGGCTTGTCTATGGACTACGAGTGGATGAACCGCCAACTGTTCTACAACGCCTACACCCGCGTGCGGGGTTACTTTGGCGGCAGCGACTTTGAGGCCAAGGGCTTGCCCAGCCCGCAGGAGCTGAAGGTGCTGGAGCCTTTACGCGCTCGCATGTCACCCGCAATGGCGCTGCAGGTGCTGGAACAGCCGGTGCCCTTGCCGCCTTTGACCAGCTTGGATCCTGCATCCGGACAAACCTTGCGCGACAACTTGCGCAAAGCCAAGCAGTTGTTGGCCGATGCGGGGTGGACCTACCGCGACGGCGAACTTCAAAATGCTCTGGGCGAAGTGTTGTCTTTGGAGTTTTTGGACAACTCGGGCTCTATGGGCAGGGTGGTGACCCCGTTTGCAAAAAACCTAGCCAAACTGGGTATCAAAGTGAATTACAAGGTCGTGGACTTTGCCATTTTGCAAAAGCGCTTGGATGTGTTTGACTTTGAAATCATCAGCAACCGCATTGTGGGCAGCGAGGCCCCCGGCACTGAGCTGCTGGACCGTTTTGGCAGCGCTGCGGCTGACACCGAAGGCTCCAGCAATGTGCTGGGCCTGAAAGACCCGGTGGTGGATGCGCTGCTGCAGCAGGTGGTGTCTGCCCGCACCCGCCCAGAACTGGTGGCGCGTGTGATGGCGCTGGATCGAGTGTTGCGCCATGGGCATTACTCGGTGCCGCACTGGACCAGTTCGGTGCACCGCGTGGCTTGGCGTGCTGGCCGATTTGAGTACCCTGAGGTCATGCCCAAGTACTACCAGCCTGAATTTTGGGTCACGGCCATTGGATGGGCCCCGGCTGCCACCCTCGACCCACTTAAGAAGTAGGATGACCTGATGCTGGCTTATGTCCTCAAACGTTTGTTGCTCATGGTGCCCACGCTGTTTGGCGTGCTGCTGCTGACCTTTGTGGTGATTCAGTTTGTGCCCGGCGGGCCGGTGGAGCAAATGGTGGCCCAGCTGCAAGGCCGAGACAGCGGTGGCGAGGGCGCAGCCGCTACCGGAGCAGGTTACCGCGGCCGCCAAGGGGTGGACGCTGCACGCATTGAAGAGATCAAAGCCTTTTACGGGTTTGACAAACCTGCACACGAACGCTTTGTTCAGATGCTGGGGCAGTTTGCTCGGCTGGATTTGGGAAAAAGTTTTTTCTATCCCAAGTCGGTGTGGGAGCTGGTGAAAGAAAAACTGCCGGTCTCCATCAGTCTTGGGCTTTGGACGTTTTTACTCAGCTACGCCATTTCAATTCCCCTAGGTATTGCCAAGGCGGTGCGGGCCGGTACGCGTTTTGACACCTTAACGAGCTTGGTTGTACTGGTGGGTTATGCCATTCCGGGTTTTGTGCTGGGCGTGGCGCTGCTGGTGGTGTTTGGCGGCCAGTTGCAATGGTTTCCGCTGCGGGGGCTGACCTCCAGCAACTGGGATGCCTTGAGTTGGGGTGCCAAAGTGGTGGACTACCTGTGGCACATAGCCTTGCCTGTGACGGCCAGTGTGTTGGGCGCTTTTGCCGTGACCACCATGCTGACCAAAAATTCATTCCTAGAAGAAATACGCAAACAATATGTGCTGACCGCCCGCGCCAAGGGCTTAAGCCAATCCATGGTGCTGTGGAAGCACGTGCTGCGTAACGCGATGATTCCTATCGTCACCGGTTTTCCAGCGGCTTTTGTGGGTGCGTTTTTTGCGGGCTCCCTTTTGATTGAAACTTTGTTCTCTTTAGATGGCTTGGGTTTGCTGTCTTACGAATCCGTCATGCGGCGCGACTACCCCGTAGTGCTGGGCACGCTGTATTTGTTCACTTGTATTGGCTTGGTGACCAAACTGATTTCCGACCTGTGCTACATGTGGGTAGACCCCCGCGTCAAGTTCGATTGAACCTTCACCATGGCCCGCGAACTTCAAGCTCACCAAGCCCAAACCGTTAGCGCTTCGATATCGCCTGCACGGAGGGCTTGGCTGCGATTTACAACCAACCGTTTGGGTTGGGTGAGTTTGTGTGTGCTGGGGGTATTGTTTGTGCTCAGCTTGGGCGCAGAGTTGGTTTCCAACGACAAACCTTTAGTCGCCCGCTATGACGGTGAGTGGTTTGTGCCCATGCTCCAAGACATCCCTGAAACCCGTTTTGGCGGTGACTTTGACACCCCAACCGACTACTTAGACCCTTTTATTCAGCAGCAATTTGCCAAGCCGGGCAATTGGGCGGTTTACCCCATCAACCGCTACCACCACAGCACGCTGAATTACTTTGCCAAGGAGCCTAACCCCTCGCCACCATCGGCTGACAACTGGTTGGGCACCGATGACCGCGGGCGCGATGTAGTGGCCCGTTTGTTGTATGGGTTTCGGGTGTCTTTGTTGTTTGGCTTGGCGCTAACCTTGGTAGGCGTGCTGCTGGGGGTGGTCACGGGGGCTGTGCAGGGCTTTTTTGGGGGGCGAACCGATTTGTGGTTTCAGCGCTTTATTGAAATTTGGAGCTCTATGCCCGAGCTGTATTTACTGATTATTTTTTCGGCATTATTTGATCCCAGCGTGGCCTTGCTGCTGATTTTGCTCAGCCTGTTTGGCTGGATGGGCTTGTCCGATTACGTTCGGGCTGAGTTTTTACGCAACCGCCAACTCGATTACGTTCGCGCCGCACGAGCTATGGGTTTGAGCAATTTTCAAATCATCTGGCGGCACATCTTGCCCAACAGCCTCACCCCCGTGGTGACGTTTTTGCCGTTTCGTATGAGTGCAGCCATTTTGGCGCTCACGTCCCTGGATTTTTTGGGCCTAGGCGTTCCTCCGGGCACGCCTTCGTTGGGGGAGTTGCTGGCCCAGGGCAAAAATAACATTGATGCTTGGTGGATTTCACTCTCTACCTTTGCCGTGTTGGTGGTCACACTGCTGCTGCTCACCTTTATGGGCGACGCGCTGCGAGACGCCTTAGACCCGCGCAAAGCTGACCTAACCCATGCTGACCAACCCAAGGCTCCCGCCGCATGAGTGCAACTGCCCCCTCTGACTTTGGCCCCTACAAAGGTCATTTGGCGCTAGAGGTCAACGACCTGTCTATTACCTTTGGCGCCCATACGGTGGTGAGCCACTTGAGTTTCCAAATAGGCAGAGGGGAAAAAGTCGCTTTGGTTGGCGAGTCGGGTTCTGGGAAAACGATGACGGCTTTGAGTCTGCTGGGCCTTGCCGACAACGCCAGCACTCAGGGGAAGGCTCTGTTTTATGCGGCGGGTACCAACGCAGGGGATTCGGCAACTCAGCAGTCCGTGGATTTGTTGTCTTTGTCGGATGACCAACTCAGGGAGATTCGTGGGCGAGACATTGCCATGATTTTTCAGGAGCCCATGACGGCGCTTAACCCGCTTATGACCATTGGTGAGCAAATTTCCGAGGTGTTGTGGATCCATTCGCCCCGTGCCCAAAGCCCAACCCGCGCAGCCCATTTGACGCGTGCAACCCTACAGGCCCAAGTGGTGACGCTGTTGGCGCAAACAGGTATTGCAGAGCCCGAGCGGCGCGCTGAGGCTTTTCCCCATCAGCTGAGCGGCGGGCAACGCCAGCGCGCCATGATTGCCATGGCCATGGCGGGTCAGCCTCAATTGCTGTTGGCTGATGAACCCACCACCGCCTTAGACGTGAGTCTGCGCGGACAAATTTTGGATCTTCTGGACGAGCAACAACGCCTGCGTGGCATGTCGGTGCTCATGATCACGCATGACCTGAATTTGGTGCGCCGCTTTGCAGACCGGGTGCTGGTGCTGGAGCGTGGCATGTTGGTAGAGGAAGGGCCCGTAGACCATGTGTTTGCCGCGCCTCAGCACCCCTATACCCAAAAATTGATGGCCAGTAAGCCCACGCGATCTGTCGTTAAGAGCACTTGGGGTGCCAGTGCGGCATCGATCAAGTCGGCGACCCATGATTCCGAGCATTATTTGATGGAAGCTCGCCAACTCAAAGTGACTTATTCCATAACGCTGGGGGGCATGAAGGGCTGGTTCAAGAGAGGGCAGTTTGTGGCCGTGCAAGGTGCGAGTTTTCAAATCAGCAAGGGGCAAACGCTGGGGGTGATGGGTGAGTCGGGTTCTGGCAAATCCACCTTGGCATTGGCAGTTTTGGGCTTGTTGGACTTTGAGGGAGAGTTAACGATAGCCGGTCAGAGTTGGGCAAAAGGCAAGTCGGCGGGGAGGCTCAACCGCGCCTTGCGCAAAAAGGTGCAAGTGGTGTTTCAAGACCCGTTTTCATCCTTGTCACCAAGATTGACGGTTGAGGCCATTGTGGCGGAGGGCTTGCGGGTTCATGCGCCCCAACTTACCGCGCACCAGCGTCAACAAAGGGTGCTCAAGGCTTTAAGCGAGGTCGGCATGACCCATGCTCAGTTTCCTGGCCTCTTACAGCGCTACCCGCACGAATTTTCTGGTGGGCAACGCCAGCGTGTGGCCATTGCCAGAGCCCTGATTGTTGAGCCCGAATTGTTGGTGCTGGATGAGCCTACCAGTGCCTTGGATGTGACGATTCAAAAACAAATTTTGGATGTGCTGCAACAATTACAGCGCGAAAAGGGCTTGAGTTTCTTACTCATTACCCACGACGTGGACGTGATTCGAGCCATGGCCCACCATGTGATGGTGATGAAGGCGGGTGATGTGGTGGAAGCCGGTGAAGTGGACCAAGTGCTGGACCAGCCGCAACATTCTTATACCCGAGCTCTTGTCGCGGCGGCGGCCTGAACAGGCTTATGCGTTAGAATTGCGCAAAATCGACCAAACGGGCGGATACCAACCGCCCGTTTTTTTTGGTCGAACGATTTGTGTGTGTTGGTGAGAAGTGGTGGTTTGACGGTGGCGCTGCAGACGGTAGTTGAACAAACAGTCCAAGGTTTGGGTTACGAGTTGGTTGATATTGAAAGATCAGCCGGCGGCCTCTTGCGCATCACCATTGATCACCCTTGGGTTGATGCTGCGACCGAGCAGTTTGTGGACGTCGAAGATTGCGAAAAAGTCACCCGGCAGTTGCAATTTGTCTTGGAAGTGGACGGGGTGGAATACAAGCGTCTGGAAGTGTCTTCTCCAGGCATAGACCGCCCCTTGCGCTCCACCAAAGATTTTGAGCGTTTTGTCGGCCATCTGGTCGACATCACCCTCAAAGAACCAATGGGAGCAGCTGCCAGCGGCTTGGTGAATGCCAACCGTAAAAAGTTCACTGGCCGATTGGTGGCGGTGGAGGGCGGTAATGGGCAGCAATGGCAAGTGGAGTGGAGCGACGAAAAGCCCCCCAAGCCTGGCCAAAAGGTTAGTAAAAAACGTGTGCCAGCGCCTTTACAGGTGCTGGGTTTTGAGTTGTCGGAGCTGCGGGAGGCGCGTTTGTCTCCGGTGGTGAACTTTAAGGGCCGTGGTGCGGATCAAGAGGCTTGACGTGCGCGGGTGGATTTTTAGTATGTGCTTGCATGGTGGATGGAGGTTGAGTTCATGAATCGCGAAATGTTGATGTTGGTGGAAGCCATTTCACGCGAAAAAAATGTGGAACGCGACGTGGTGTTCGGCGCTGTAGAAGCTGCTTTGGCCCAAGCGACCAAAAAGTTTTATACCGGTGACGTGGATATTCGGGTGTCGGTTGATAGAGATTCCGGCGAATACGAAACGTTCCAGCGCTGGCACGTGGTGCCCAACGAGGCGGGCCTTCAGTTGCCAGACCAAGAAATTTTGCTGTTTGAGGCTCAAGAGCAAATTTCTGACATCGAGGTGGACGAGTACATAGAACAAACCATCGAGTCTGTGCCCATTGGCCGCATTGGCGCCATGGCAGCCAAGCAGGTCATCCTGCAAAAAATTCGCGATGCGGAGCGAGAAATGTTGCTCAGCGACTTTATGGCGCGTGGCGAAAAGATTTTTGTCGGCACCGTCAAACGCATGGACAAGGGCGACATGATTGTGGAGAGCGGCAGAGTTGAAGGCCGCTTGCGACGCACCGAAATGATCCCCAAGGAAAACTTGCGTACAGGTGACCGTGTGCGCGCCATGATCATGGAAGTGGACCTGACCTTGCGCGGCGCCCCTATTATTTTGTCGCGCTCGGCACCGGATTTCATGACCGAGTTGTTTCGCCAAGAAGTCCCTGAAATTGAGCAAGGGCTGTTGGAAATCAAATCTTGCGCACGCGACCCTGGGTCACGGGCCAAAATTGCGGTCTTGTCGCACGACAAACGGGTGGACCCTATTGGCACCTGCGTAGGCGTTCGTGGTACCCGCGTGAACGGTGTGACCAACGAACTCGCTGGCGAGCGTGTGGACATTGTGCTGTGGAGCGAAGACCCCGCGCAGTTCGTCATCGGTGCTTTGGCCCCTGCCAACGTGTCTTCTATTGTGGTGGACGAAGAAAAACACGCCATGGATGTGGTGGTGGATGAAGAAAACCTAGCCATTGCCATTGGACGCGGCGGACAAAACGTGCGCTTGGCCTCAGAGCTCACCGGCTGGAAAATCAACATCATGGACGCCGCGGAGTCGGCTGAAAAGCTTGAGCAAGAAACCGGTTCGCTGCGTGCCCTGTTCATGGCCAAGCTTGACGTGGACGAGGAGATTGCAGAAATCCTCATCACCGAAGGCTTCACCAGCCTTGAGGAAGTGGCTTATGTGCCTATTCATGAAATGCTGGAAATTGAGTCGTTTGATGAAGACACCGTCAACGAACTCAGAACCCGAGCCAAAGATGCATTGCTGACCATGGAAATTGCCCGTGAAGAAAGCGCCGGAGCTGTATCGCAAGATCTGCGCGACCTTGACGGTTTAACGCCCGAGTGGATCGCCCAGCTGGCGGAACACGGCGTGAACACCCTAGACGATTTGGCTGACTTGGCTGTCGATGAGCTCATCGACATCACTGGTCACTCCGAAGATGAGGCCAAAGCCCTCATCATGAAAGCTCGTGAACACTGGTTCACCAACGACTCCGCCGCTGAAGCGTAATGGTCATGAAAGGTCCTCACACAAATGTCCAGCACGACCATTGCCGAGTTTGCAACCGAACTCAAAAAATCACCCGAAACGCTCATTGAGCAACTTAAATCTGCCGGGGTGGCCAAAACCGCTCCCTCAGACACCTTAACTGACGCCGACAAGCAGCGTTTATTGAGCTTTTTACAAGCCAGTCACGGCACAGCTGCGCCCGAGCGCAAAAAAATCACACTGGTTAAAAAGTCCACCACCGAAATCAAACAGGCCGACGCCAGCGGCAAGGCCCGCACCATCCAAGTGGAGGTTCGTAAAAAACGCACCTTTGTGCGTCGCGATGAATCTGACGCCGCAGTGCCTGCTGATGCTCCCGAGGAGCTGACCGACCACTCATCTCAAGACGCATCAGTCCCGCTGCTTGACTCAGCAGAGTTGGCTCGCCGCGAGGAAGAAGCCCGCCGCCAAGCCGAGCTGATTCGCCGCCAAGAAGAGGAGCTGGCCGAGCGCCGTCGTCTGCGCGAAGAGCAAGAAGCCAAAGATCGTGAAGCGGCTGAACAGTCTGCACAGGCCGAAGCTGAAAAAGCAGCCCAATCCAGTCGTAAAAAAACCAATGGCAAGCCTGCAAGCGCCGCCGAGGAAGCCGACGAGCAAGCCGCTTTGGCTGCACAAGATCTCGCTAAACAAGTAGCAGATGCCGCACGTTTGAAGGCGGCCGAAGAAGCCAAGGCTCGTTCTGACGATGAGACGGCCCGCGCAGCTGATTTGGTGGTGCGCCGCCGTAAAGCCGAAGACGAAGCTGCTGCAATTCGTACCATGATGTCGGCGCCGGCTAGAAAAGCGCCGCCACCCGTTAAAAAGGCAGAGCCGCCCAAAGATGACGCAGCTAAAGCTGGCGTTAAGGGCACACTGCACAAGCCTGCTGTGGCCCCCAAAGCACCTGGCGCAGCGGTTCCCGCAACGACTGCCGCTCCGGGCAAAGAGGTTAAATCTGCCAAGCTCTCTAGCAGCTGGGCGGGCGACCCCCTTAAGAAAAAGGCCATTCCGACCCGTGGCGACACCAGTGGTGGCGTGGGGCGTGGTGGCTGGCGTGGTGGGCCCAGAGGGCGCCGTAATGAACGCGACCGCGAGGAGGCTGAGGTGCCCGCCGCACCTGCAGAGGTTCGCGTCATTGAAGTCCACGTGCCGGAAACCATTACCGTAGCTGAACTGGCACACAAAATGGCTGTCAAGGCCTCTGAGGTGATCAAGCACCTCATGAAGTTGGGACAGATGGTCACCATCAACCAACCGCTGGACCAAGACACCGCCATGATTGTGGTGGAGGAAATGGGTCACAAAGCGGTGATTGCCGCCCTGGACGATCCTGAGGCCTTTACCGATGACGAAGCGTCAGCCCACGACTCAGAAGCTCTACCGCGTGCCCCAGTGGTCACGGTGATGGGCCACGTGGACCATGGAAAAACCTCTTTGTTGGATTACATTCGGCGCGCCAAAGTGGCCGCTGGCGAGGCGGGTGGAATTACCCAACACATTGGGGCTTATCACGTGGAAACACCACGCGGCATGGTGTCGTTCTTGGATACACCGGGCCACGAGGCGTTTACCGCCATGCGTGCCCGTGGCGCTCAGGCTACTGACATTGTGATTTTGGTGGTCGCAGCCGATGACGGCGTGATGCCGCAAACCAAAGAAGCCATCAAACATGCCAAGGCGGCGGGCGTGCCGATAGTGGTCGCCATGACCAAGATCGACAAGCCTGATGCCAACCCTGACCGTGTCAAAACCGAGCTGGTGGCAGAAGAAGTGGTGCCCGAGGAATACGGCGGGGAGTCTCCGTTTATTGGGGTCTCTGCCAAAACCGGCCAAGGCATTGACGACCTGTTGGAGCAGGTGTTGCTGCAAGCCGAGGTCTTGGAGTTGAAGGCCCCAGTTGATGCTTCTGCCAAGGGCTTGGTGATTGAAGCCAAGCTGGACAAAGGTCGCGGGCCTGTGGCCACCGTGCTGGTGCAGTCGGGTACCTTGAAGACCGGCGATGTGGTGCTGGCTGGTCAAACCTATGGCCGCGTGCGCGCCATGTTGGACGAAAACAGCAAACCCATTAAATCTGCGGGCCCCTCCATTCCAGTGGAAATTCAGGGTTTGACCGATGTGCCCCAGGCGGGTGATGAATTCATGGTGATGACGGACGAGCGCCGTGCCCGTGAAATTGCCACCTACCGAGCCGGTAAGTTCCGCAATACCAAACTGGCCAAACAACAAGCGGCCAAGCTGGAAAACATGTTTGAAAACATGGCAGCGGGCGAGGTGCAAACATTGCCAGTCATCATCAAGGCTGACGTGCAAGGCTCCCAAGAGGCTTTGGGCACGTCACTGCTCAAGTTGTCTACCGACGAAATCAAGGTGCAATTGGTGTATTCCGCCGTGGGTGGTATCAGTGAATCTGACGTCAATTTGGCGATTGCCTCTAAGGCCGTGGTCATTGGCTTTAACACCCGTGCTGACGCAGGTGCACGCAAGCTGGCTGAAGGCAACGGGGTGGATATTCGTTACTACAACATCATTTACGACGCTGTGGACGAGCTGAAAGCGGCCATGTCGGGCATGTTGGCCCCAGAAAAGCGCGAAGAGGTTATTGGCAACGCCGAAATCCGCACCGTGTTTGTGGCCTCCAAAATTGGTACGGTGGCGGGTTGTATGGTCACCAACGGCTATGTCTTGCGCAATGCGCATTTCAGGCTGTTGCGCGAGAACGTGGTGATTTACACCGGCGAGCTTGATTCGCTCAAACGCATGAAAGACGATGTGCGCGAAGTCAAGGAAGGCTTTGAGTGCGGTATCAAGCTCAAAAACTACAACGACATCAAAGAAGGCGATGTACTGGAGTTTTTTGAAGTTAAAGAAGTGGCCCGGACGATTTAAGCCTCGACATTGCACATGCCCGCCAAACAAGCCACGCCCAGCCATCGTTCTTTTAAGGTCGCGGATCAAATCCAGCGCGACCTGACCGAGCTGATCGCGCGTGAGTTGAAAGACCCAAGGGTGGGCATGGTCACCATTCAGGGGGTGGAAGTCACGCCCGACTATGCCCATGCCAAGGTGTTTTTCAGTTTGTTGGTGGGTGACCCGCAAGAGACCCAGGACGCTCTGAATCAAGCGGCAGGTTTTTTGCGGAATGGTTTGTTCAAGCGTTTGCACCTCCACACCGTGCCCACATTGCACTTTGTATTCGACCGCACCAGTGAGCGCGCCGCCGACATGAACGCCTTGATTGCCAAGGCGGTCTCTTCTAGAGCCCAAGACGACTGACGATGAACACACCCGGCAGCAGGGTGGGTTCAACTTTCAAAAAACGCCCTGTGCACGGGGTGATTTTGTTGGACAAACCCCTTGGACTCTCAAGCAACGACGCCTTGCAAAAGGTCAAAAGGCTCCTGCGCGCTGAAAAAGCGGGCCATACAGGCACGCTGGACCCCTTGGCTACCGGCGTATTGCCTCTGTGTTTTGGTGCGGCCACCAAGTTCAGCCAAATCCATCTAGATGCCGACAAAAGCTACGACGCTATAGCCCTTTTAGGGGTCACCACCTCCACAGGAGATGCAGAGGGTGAGGTGCTTATGCAGAGAGAAGTTTCAGTAAGCGATGCTCAGTTGGCTCAAGTACAAGCCTTGTTCACTGGGGTAATTTCACAAGTACCCCCGATGCACAGTGCACTCAAAAAAGATGGCAAAGCACTCTATGAATACGCCCGAGATGGCATAGAGGTGGAGCGAGCTTCCAGGCAAGTAGACATCAAACACCTAGCCCTTAGCTGGGCAGAACCCACAGGCTATTCGCGAGGCCCCTCCATTCGACTGGAAGTCACGTGTACCAAAGGCACTTACATCCGGACTTTGGCTGAAGATATTGGTGAAGCATTAGGCTGCGGCGCTCATTTGATTGCCTTGCGCCGAACCGCTACAGGGTCTTTTACGCAGAAAGATGCGCTGACGGTGCCAAAGTTGGAAACCATGTCGGAAACCGAGCGTGACCAATGCTTGCTGCCGGTACAGGCTTTGCTGGCCAGTCATACCCAGGTCACCTTGGGGGCTGATGATTCAGGGCGCTTTTTAAGTGGCGTGCGCAGACGTGGCGTCTGGCCAGACAACCCCCAAGTGGCGGTGTTTGGTAGCACGCCTCATGCCTTACTTGGCAGTGCACATGTGAAAGCGGGAGAACTTATCCCCGGGCGATTGTTGAGCCCGATCGAAATTCAACAAATCTTGGAAACATCATCATGAGTCAAAAACAGATTCGAAACATCGCCATCATTGCCCACGTTGACCACGGCAAAACCACCATGGTGGATCAACTGCTGCGCCAATCCGGAACCTTCGCCGAGCACGAAAAGGTGGTCGACACGGTCATGGACAACAACGCCATTGAAAAAGAGCGTGGCATCACGATTCTGGCTAAAAACTGCGCCGTGAGTTGGGAAGGCACCCACATCAACATCGTCGACACCCCCGGCCACGCGGACTTTGGCGGCGAGGTTGAGCGTGCGCTGAGCATGGTTGACAGCGTGCTGCTGCTGATTGACGCGCAAGAGGGCCCCATGCCACAGACCCGCTTTGTGACCAAGAAGGCGCTGGCTTTGGGCCTTAGACCCATCCTGGTGGTTAACAAGGTTGACAAGCCCGGCGCCAACCCCGACAAGGTAGTGAACGCCGCGTTTGACTTGTTTGACAAGCTGGGCGCTAGCGACGAGCAGCTGGACTTTCCGGTGGTTTATGCCTCAGGTATCAACGGCTGGTCGTCGATGGAAGAGGGCGCGGCCGGTGAGCAGTGGGGCCCCGATATGTCGGCCTTGTTCAACACCATCCTGAAGCACGTTCCACCGAACTCTGGTGACCCTGCCGCACCGCTGCAACTGCAAATTTCCGCGCTGGACTTCTCCAGCTTTGTGGGCCGCATTGGCGTGGGTCGCATCAGCCAAGGTACCCTGAAGCCCATGCAGGACGTGGTGGTCATGGAAGGTCCGGACGGCAAGGCCGTCAAGGGACGCATCAACCAGGTGCTGACCTTTCAGGGCTTGGATCGTATGCAAACACCGTCCGCTGGCCCCGGCGACATTGTGCTGATCAACGGTATTGAAGACATCGGCATCGGCGTAACAGTGACTGACCCCGCCAACCCTCAACCTCTGCCCATGCTGAAGGTGGACGAGCCCACTTTGACCATGAACTTCTGCGTCAACACCAGCCCACTGGCTGGTCGCGAAGGAAAGTTCGTGACCAGCCGCCAGATCTGGGACCGCCTGCAAAAAGAGCTGCAACACAACGTGGCCCTGCGCGTGAACGAAACCGACGAAGAGGGCGTGTTTGAAGTCATGGGTCGTGGTGAGTTGCACCTGACCATCCTGCTGGAAAATATGCGTCGCGAAGGCTATGAAATGGCGGTGTCTAAGCCCCGCGTGATGTTCAAGGACATCAATGGCGAAAAGCACGAGCCGATTGAGTTGGTCACCGCGGACATTGAAGAGCAGCACCAGGGCGGCGTGATGCAGGCGCTGGGCGAGCGCAAGGGCGAGCTGATCAACATGGAGCCGGACGGCCGCGGCCGTGTGCGCCTGGAATACCGCATTCCAGCCCGCGGTTTGATCGGTTTTTCAAACGAATTCCTCAACTTAACCCGAGGTTCCGGCCTGATTTCCAACATTTTCGACAGCTACGAGCCACACAAGGGCGACATCGGCGGGCGCAAAAACGGCGTGCTGATTTCCATGGACGACGGCGAAATCTTCACCTACGCCCTGGGCAAGCTGGACGACCGCGGTCGCATGTTTGTGAAGGCCAACGACCCGGTGTACGAAGGCATGATTGTGGGCATCCACAACCGTGACAACGACCTGGTGGTCAACGCCACGCGCACCAAGCAACTGACCAACTTCCGCGTGTCGGGCAAGGAAGACGCCATCAAGATCACCCCGCCGATTGAGCTGACGCTCGAGTACGGCGTGGAATTCATTGAAGACGACGAGCTGGTGGAAATCACACCCAAGTCGGTGCGTCTGCGCAAGCGTTACTTGAAAGAGCACGAACGCAAGCGCGCAGGCCGCTAAAAAACCTCAGCGCGGGTCCGTAAGGATCAGCGCTGCTTGTGCTTCATGGCGCGTTCAACCTCGCGCTTGCCTTCGCGTTCTTTGATGGTGTCGCGCTTGTCATGTTCGGCCTTGCCTTTGGCAAGAGCCACCTCGCATTTGATGCGGCCGTTCTTCCAATGCAGGTTGATGGGCACCAGGGTATAGCCTTTTTGCTCCACCTTGCCAATCAACCTCTTGATTTCATCCTTTTTCATTAAGAGTTTCTTGGTGCGGGTTGCGTCTGGTGACACATGGGTGGAGGCTGTGCGTAAGGGGTTGATCAGGCAACCCACCAAATACAGTTCGCCATTGCGGATGACCACGTAGCCTTCGGGCAGCTGAACTTTGCCTTCGCGCGCGGCTTTAACTTCCCAGCCTTCCAGCACCATGCCAGCCTCAAACTTCTCTTCAAAGAAATAGTTAAAAGCTGCCTTTTTGTTTTCGGCAATGCGGGTTTGAGGGTCAGGTTTTTTGGTCATGCAAAATAAGCGTGCAGCCTGTTATCTTTTTTTAAGCTTGAATCCGCACGGCGTCCTGTGCATTCTATGAAAACTCTTCACAAATCCGTTTTGATTTGGTTCTCTCCGCAAGAAATGTACGACCTGGTGGTGGGCGTGGAGCATTACCCGGAGTTTCTGCCCTGGTGCGACCATGCCCAAGTCAAGGAGCAGCATACCGATGGTGTCACAGCCGAAATTGGTTTGTCTTTGAGCGGCATCAAACAAAGCTTTACCACCAGAAACCTTCATCAGCCCGGTGCTTCAGTCCACCTGAAACTGGTGCGCGGCCCTTTTTCTAATTTGCAGGGGCACTGGAAGTTTTTGCCCGTAGGAGACGGCTCACAGCGGGCTTGCAAAGTGGAACTGGACCTGAGCTACGGTTTTTCCAGCGTGGTCTTGGCCAACTTGGTGGGGCCTATTTTTGACCGAATTGCCAACAGCTTGGTGGAGGCGTTTGTCAAAAGGGCAGAGCATGTCTACCGCTGAGGAAGCACTCTTGTCCGTGGTTCTGGTGTATGCCTACAAGCCCAGATCTGTAGTGGAATTGTCAATTCAAGTGCCCCGTCAGTGCACGGTGGCACAGGCCTTGGCCTTATCAGGCATTGCCCACACGTACCCTGAAGTCGAAGACTTGTTGGGGCAGGTTGTAGGGCATCATCTCTCTTGTGGCATTTGGGGCCGTAAGGTGTCGTTGCAGCAAGCGCTGAGCATGAACGACCGCATCGAAATTTACCGAGGCTTGCTGGTAGACCCCAAAACGGCTCGAAGGGAACGCTTTAGAAAGCAAGGTGCCCGAGTGGCAGGATTGTTTGCAAAACGCCGCGCAGGGGCAAAGGCCGGTTACTAAAAGTACAATTTGGCTTTTGGAGCTTTTACATGCGCCTACTAGGTAAAGCGCTCACCTTCGACGATGTGTTGCTGGTGCCAGCCTTCTCCCAAGTCCTGCCCAAGGACACTTCGCTTTCCACTCAGTTCTCGCGAAACATCCGTCTGAACCTGCCCTTAGTGTCTGCCGCCATGGACACGGTGACCGAAGCACGCCTGGCCATTGCCATCGCCCAAGAGGGTGGTATGGGCATTGTTCATAAAAACTTGAGCATTGCAGACCAAGCCGCTCAGGTAGCCAAGGTGAAACGCTATGAATCGGGTGTTCTGCGTGACCCTGTGGTGATTACCCCTGACACCAAGGTGCGTCAAGTGATGGCGCTGTCTGACGAGTTGGGTGTTTCGGGCTTTCCAGTTGTGGAGCACGGCAAGGTGGTGGGCATTGTGACCGGGCGTGATTTGAGGTTTGAAACCCGTTACGACCAAGAGGTGCGGGAGATCATGACGCCGCGTGAGCGGCTGGTGACCGTTCCAGAGGGCACCACGCCAGAAGAAGCCAAGGCCTTGCTCAACAAATCTAAATTAGAGCGTTTGCTGGTGGTGAATGACGCTTTTGAGCTTAAGGGGCTCATTACCGTTAAAGACATCACCAAACAGTTGAATTTTCCCAACGCGGCGCGTGATGCCGTAGGCCATTTGCGTGTAGGGGCTGCAGTTGGCGTAGGTGAAGGGACTGAGGCACGTGTGGAGGCCTTGGTCAAAGCCGGGGTAGACGCTGTGGTGGTAGACACGGCACACGGCCACAGCCAAGGCGTGATCGAACGCGTGCGCTGGGTTAAGGAAAACTTTCCGCGAATTGACGTGGTGGGCGGCAACATTGCCACCGGCGCAGCTGCTAAAGCCTTGCTGGATGCCGGTGCCGATGCGGTCAAGGTGGGCATAGGTCCCGGCAGTATTTGCACCACCCGCATTGTGGCGGGAGTGGGTGTTCCTCAGGTAACGGCCATTGACAACGTGGCCACCGCTTTGGCGGGCACGGGTGTGCCACTGATTGCTGATGGAGGCGTGCGCTACAGCGGCGACATTGCCAAAGCCATCGCTGCAGGTGCCAGCACCGTGATGATGGGGGGCATGTTTGCAGGAACCGAAGAAGCGCCGGGTGAAGTCATCTTGTTTCAAGGTCGCAGCTATAAAAGTTACCGCGGCATGGGCTCTATTGGGGCGATGCAGCAAGGCAGCGCAGACCGGTATTTTCAGGAGTCTACTGCTGGCAACCCCAATGCTGACAAGTTGGTGCCCGAAGGCATTGAAGGCCGAGTTCCCTACAAAGGTTCGGTGGTGACCATTATTTTCCAAATGTCAGGCGGCTTGCGCGCCAGCATGGGCTATTGCGGTTGCTCCACCATTGAAGACATGCGCAACCAAGCCGAGTTTGTGGAAATCACCACCGCAGGCATCCGCGAAAGCCACGTGCACGACGTGCAAATCACCAAAGAAGCACCGAATTACCGTGCGGATTGAGGTTTAAGAGCGTGTTGCTGGATCAGCTACGTCAAATGAAAGATAGTCTTAACGGCTTGGCTGCGCAGTTTGGCGCTAGCCAGTTGCGTGTGTTTGGCTCTGTGGCTCGTGGTGAGGAATCCGCTGAGAGCGATGTGGATTTTTTGGTTGTACTGCCCGTTGGCTATGACCTTTTCACTCAAAGAATGCCCTTGACGCAGAGCTTAAGAGATTTATTGCATCGCAATGTCGATCTGATTCCTGAGCACGAACTTAACCCCCATTTGCGCTCGCATATTCTGGACGAAGCCATTTCTATATGAGCAAATCTTGGCAAGCTTATGCACTTCATATTTTGGATGTGGCTGCCAAAATTGAACGCATCCAGCTGCGTGGTAATTTGACCCATGACGAGGTGCTTTACGACGCCACATTACGGAATTTGCAAACCCTTGGAAGCAACACAAATGTTGCCTGAAAATTTGAAGTCTCAATTCCCTGATATTCCATGGCGAGAAATCAGCGGATTTCGGAATATTTTGGTTCACAACTACTTGGGTGACATTGATCCCCTGACGGTCCAATCGGTTGTTGAGCGATATCTTCCTGCTTTGATTACGTGTGTCAAAAAGCTCATAGCGGCAGACACCAAGCCGGCTTAACTGCTTTTTTATGACGCATCACAAAATTCTCATTCTCGATTTCGGCTCCCAAGTCACCCAGCTCATTGCTCGTCGCGTACGCGAATCGCATGTGTTTTGTGAGGTGCATCCTTGCGATGTGACGAACGACTGGGTGCGTCAGTATGCTCAAGACGGCAACCTCAAGGGCATCATTTTGTCGGGAAGCCACGCCAGTGTTTACGAGGTAGACGACCGCGCGCCAGACGCCGTGTTTGAGCTGGGTTTGCCGGTGCTGGGCATTTGCTATGGCATGCAAACCATGGCCACGCAGCTGGGAGGCAAGGTTGAAGCAGGGCATACACGTGAATTTGGCTACGCAGAGGTTCGAGCCCACGGTCATACCGAATTGCTTAAGGGTATTGAAGACTTTTCCACGTCTGAGGGCTTTGGCATGCTCAAGGTCTGGATGAGCCATGGTGACAAGGTCACTCAGCTGCCTGAGGGCTTTAAGATCATGGCGTCCACGCCATCGTGTCCTATTGCAGGCATGGCCGATGAGGCCCGTCGTTTTTATGCCGTGCAGTTTCACCCTGAAGTCACCCACACTTTGCAGGGGCAAGCTCTGCTGAACCGTTTTGTGCTCAACATTTGTGGCGCCCGCCCAGACTGGATTATGGGCAACTACATTCAAGAAGCCGTGGTCAAAATTCGTGAGCAAGTGGGTAATGAAGAGGTCATCCTTGGTTTGTCCGGTGGTGTGGATTCTTCGGTTGCAGCCGCCCTGATTCACCGCGCCATTGGCGACCAGCTGACCTGCGTGTTTGTAGATCACGGCTTGCTGCGCCTGAATGAAGGCGATATGGTGATGGAGATGTTTGCAGGCAAGCTGCACGCCAAAGTCATTCGTGTGGATGCCAGCGACCTTTTTCTAGGCAAGCTCGCAGGTGTGAGCGAGCCTGAGGCCAAGCGAAAAATCATTGGCGGGTTGTTTGTCGATGTGTTTAAGGAGCAGGCTGCCAAACTCAAGGCGAGTACCAATGGCCTTAATGAGAAAGACGGCCAACCAGCCGTCAAGGGCGCGACCTTTCTGGCGCAAGGCACCATTTACCCCGATGTGATCGAGTCAGGTGGCGCCAAAAGTAAAAAAGCGGTCACCATTAAAAGTCACCACAACGTGGGCGGTTTGCCCGAGCAGTTGGGGCTCAAGCTGTTGGAGCCGCTGCGCGAGCTTTTTAAAGACGAGGTGCGCGAATTGGGCGTAGCTCTAGGCTTGCCTCATGCTATGGTCTACCGCCATCCGTTTCCCGGGCCTGGCTTGGGCGTGAGGATTTTGGGCGAAGTTAAAAAAGACTATGCCGATTTGCTGCGTCGTGCTGACGCCATTTTTATTGAGGAACTGCACAATTTTACCGATGCTGCTTCGGGCAAAACTTGGTATGACCTCACCAGCCAGGCCTTTGCGGTGTTTTTACCGGTTAAGAGTGTGGGCGTGATGGGTGACGGACGCACCTACGACTATGTGGTGGCATTACGAGCCGTACAAACCAGCGATTTCATGACGGCAGACTGGGCAGAGCTGCCCTATGCCTTATTGAAAAAAGTTTCCAGCAGAATCATCAACGAAGTACGTGGCATCAACCGCGTCACGTATGATGTCAGCAGCAAACCACCGGCTACGATTGAGTGGGAATAACTTAATTTTTACGGATCAACTATGGCAGAAGCTAACCAACAAGGTTCTATTCACATCGGAGAAGGTGTCAGCGTTACAGGGTCTTTGGTCGTTCCAGACATCATTTCTATTTCTGGCCGAGTAGAGGGTTCCGTGACTGCGCGCCAGGTGATTGTGGAGGCCACCGGTAATGTGCAGGGCAAGGTTCAGGCCGAATTGGTAGATGTAAAGGGTACCATTTCCGAGTACTTGGCGGCGTCTAAGTCGCTCATCATTCGCAGTACCGGTGATGTCAAAGGTACCGTGCATTATTCTGAGATCGAAATTGAAAAGGGCGGCCAGTTGCAGGGCGACCTGTACCTCAATACGTAATCAGAGCCACCTAATATCTGAGCCATGTTCCAGAAAAAACCCCCCACCCCTTTAAACACCCAACCGGTTCAAGATTTGCCGGTCAAGTTTCCTATGTCCACCAACCCTACCCCCTCCATCAAAACCACTGAAACTGCCGTTGCTACGATCGTTGATCCCTTTGTGAACGAAAGCAGGGGCGAAACCGGTTTGGCCGTGAGCCCTTCTTCCAAGCCTTCCATTTTGAGCCACGGCTTTGAGTTTGAGGGTATTTTGAAGTCTGAAGGGGTATTGAATATCTCTTCGAGAATCATTGGTAAGGTGTATGCCAAATCCATATTCTTGGATGTGGATGGTGAAATGGATGGTGAAATTGAGTCTGAGATACTGACCGTTAAAGGCAAAATCTCCGGAGAAATCCGTTGCCACGACCTCACCATTGGCCCTAAAGCCGTGATTTCAGGCAATTGTTACTACCGCACCATCAACATTCAAAGGGGTGGTAAGGTATTTGGTAAATTGTCGAAAGTTGACTAACCCACCTTATGGGATTGTTTAGCCGTAAAAAGCCCAAACTCCAACCCGCCAACAACCTAGATACCTTTCACTCTTTTGTAGATACGGGTTCCACGGTTAGAGGCAGATTCATCACTGACGTCAGTCTACGGGTCGACGGCACTATTGAAGGTGATATTGAAGCCGCAAGCGCCAGAGAGCCCAGCCTTGGTAATCAAGCCTGCGTGGCCATCAGTGAAACCGGAACGGTGATTGGAGATATCCACGCCTATCGGGTACTCGTGGCGGGCAAGGTAGAGGGGCATATATATGCCACTGAAACGGTGGTACTTAGTGCTGGATCCGTCGTCAGAGGGGATGTGACTTACGGTCAAATCAAGTTAGAACATCCCTTTCAGCACGTAGGCATGTTGATCTCCCGTGGTAACGGGGTAGAGGCAATCAATCTTTGAGAGTGTGCGCTTTTTCTTTTGCGGTGACCAATACCCGCATCGGGTCAATAAAAGTTTTGGATCGAATCACTTCAAAATGTAAATGCGGGCCGGTGGAACGACCGGTACTTCCCACCACACCGATTTTTTGACCCCGTAGAACTTTCTGCCCTTCTTGCACTAGCAATTCGGATGCATGTGCATATTTAGAAACCAGATCGTCACGATGCAAAACTTCAACATAATTGCCATAACTGTCGTTGTGGTCGACTTTAAGAACCACACCATCGCCCGCAGCCAATATGGGGGTACCTATCGAGGCATTGAAATCCACTCCAGAATGAAAAGCCAAGCCCTTATGAAAAGGGTCTATCCGCATACCATACGTGCTTGAGACTTCTTTTTTCCCAACCAAAGGTTCGCCTGTGGGCAATGTTTTGAGGAGTTTGTATTCCTCATCCCATTGGTCGTTGAGACTTTCAACAAGTTTCAATATGTCATGCGAAGCTTGAACAATATTAGGCGCTTCGACAGAAAAATGACGGCGCTCGCTGGAAATATAGGGCAGGGTTTGGGAAGGGCCACCTTGGTTGGTGAAATCATTGGGTTTGATTTTGAAAATCACAGGAGTCGCCAACTCAGAAAACTGATCTTTGATTTTTTTAAGCCGATCGATTTGACCGGTTAGTGCTGAGAGGTTCTGACCTAACTTGTGAAGTTTTTGGTTGTATTCTGCCTCAACGCGCAACTGCTCAGTCTCGGAAATCACACCGCCCATAGCCCGCACCAATTCGGGTCTGACATCAATGGCAATCCGAATTCCCATGAAGTAAAAAACGGCACCTAGAATCAAAAATCCCAAGCAGGTAGACAACAAAATAGTCAGTAGCCTCTGCCCAGAAATAGCGACTTTAGTGAGTTTGCTCGTTGGTCCAGAAATCCAAATCAGTTGCATTATTTAAGTTGGATATTTTTTGATCGTTTAAAGACTTACAAATGGGGCTGATTTAAATCAATCTTCGTTTTAATAATGCTGAAATTTTACATGGGTTTATTTTGAATCAAGCTTTTAGCCATCCCAAATGGCGTAATGAGGCTTAAGGGTGTGGAAATTTTGATTCTTTTACGCCACACTTGGTCTGGCTATAGATGTTCACAGCTTGCATGTATTCTATTTGTATTCATAAACCTAGGAGCGACACATGATCGGTTACACCACCGTTGGCACCAACAATCTTGAGCGTGCCGAAGCTTTTTACAACGACTTGTTGGCTCTTTTAGGCGCACGCGTCATGTTCAGAACCCACCGCGGCATTGGTTGGGGTTCGGTGGGCGCGCACCCTATGTTCAGCGTGATGTTGCCTTTTGATGGAGAGCCCGCCACAGCGGGAAATGGTGCCATGGTCGCCTTGCAAGCTGAAAACGAAGAGTTGGTGCAGCGTGTACACACCAAAGCCTTAGAGCTCGGCGGCCAAGACGAGGGAGCGCCGGGTTCCCGTAATGGCAGTTTTTACGGTGCTTATTTTCGCGATTTGGATGGCAACAAGTTGGCCATTTACTGCATGACAGGCAGCAACTGAGCTTTGAGCTCTGACGAATCCTTTATGCGCCTGGCCATAGACCAGGCGAGGAGGGCGGCATCACTGGGTGAGGTGCCCGTAGGCTGTGTGGTGGTCAGGGATGGTGAGGTTATTTCCATGGGCCACAACCACCCCATTGGCTTACATGACCCCACGGCTCATGCCGAAATTTTGGCACTTCGAGCCGCTGCCCATCATGAGCATAACTATCGACTAGAGGGCTGCGATGTTTTTGTAACGCTAGAGCCCTGTGCCATGTGTGCGGGTGCCATG
Organism: Hylemonella gracilis; assembly: GCA_945862195.1. Classification (GTDB taxonomy): domain Bacteria; phylum Pseudomonadota; class Gammaproteobacteria; order Burkholderiales; family Burkholderiaceae_C; genus Hylemonella; species Hylemonella gracilis_C. The sequence goes on along the minus strand of CAMAXR010000004.1, from coordinate 12,038 downwards.
CTCCATGCACGTGTTCGCCGTGTCGTCTTTGGAGCCTTTGAGCCCAAAACGGGTGCGGCAGGCTCCATGCTCAACTTATTTGAACACCCCGGTCTCAACCATCACGCCACCTGTACAAGTGGAGTTTTGGCATCAGAATGCTTGGAGTTGTTACAAACCTTTTTTAAGGCCAGACGGCATCTTGTTGCTTCCAAATCTTCTTCACCATGAATTCACACCTCTACGTCATATCTCCCTCGGGCGCAGTTCGCGACAAAGCGGCTCTTAAGCGTGGGGTTCGTTATTTAGAGGGGCTCGGCTTACAAGTAGAAGTGGATTCCGGCGCCTTGAGTTCGCATATGCGGTTTGCCGGAGACGATGCCAGCCGACTTGCTGCCCTAGATCGGGCCATCGTCTGCGGGGCAGATTGGGTGATGCTGTCTCGCGGCGGCTATGGGCTCACGCGTTTATTGCAACAAATTCCATTCAAACGCATGGCCAAAGCGGTCGCTCGGGGCACTCAGTTTATGGGTTTCAGCGACTTTACATCCGTGCAAATGGCCTTGCTGGCGCAAACCGGTGCTTGCACATGGGCTGGTCCATCTGTGGTGGAGGGCTTTGGAACGGTGGATGGCCCCGACGACGTTATGGAGTCTTGTTTTATTGACGTCTTGAACCATCGTTTTGAGGGTACGGGTTGGCTTCAGCCACTAGAAAAGTTGCCTTCTGGCATGCGGCATGAGCAGTTCCATACCAAATGGCTTGGAGCGGATGCGGCTTTTGACCTAAAAGACGGCTTAGTTTGGGGCGGCAACTTGTCTGTACTGTGTTCGCTGGTTGGAACGCCGTATTTTCCACGTGTGGAAGGTGGTATTTTGTTTTTAGAGGATGTGGGGGAGCATCCGTACCGAGTAGAGCGTTTGTTGACTCAGCTGCTGCATGCCGGAGTTTTGGCCAAGCAACAGGCTATTGTGATGGGCCAATTTTCTGACTATCGACTCACGCCGCATGACCGCGGCTACAACTTAAAAACCGCGACCAACTGGTTGCGCAGCCAACTCAAGGTTCCGGTGGTTTCCGGCTTGCCTTTTGGGCATGTACCTAGAAAGGTGCTTTTGCCGGTGGGTCGTCTTGCCGACTTGGTGGTTCAGGGGCGAGAGGTGTTGTTACTTTGGGGTGATGACGTTGAATAAGGGTTATGGCAGTAGAAGATGAAGATTCGTTACCCTGGTGGTTTCACTGTTTAGAACCCAATATTTAACTTAACATAATATACATCGTATGATCTTAGAGGCTGGGGACTGAGCCAAGGTTTCACATAGCTCACTTGGACCTGGCCTGCAAAAAGGCTTGTATCAGAGCTGCCGATTCCTGTTTGCTCTCCCTTAGCGCGAAATCAACCGCAGACAAACCCAAATCATTTTTAATGGTCGGGTCGGCTCCTGCTTCAAGAAGCAGCTTCACAGCAGATGGCGTGCCGTACATGGCCGCCATCATCAAAGGCGTGGTGCCGTTGGGAGACGGCGCATCAATATACGCATGATGATCAAGCAACAAATTCATCACAACCAGTCGGCCGCTTGAAGCTGCATAGTGAAGCGGCGTCCAAGCTGTCTTGTTCACGTCTGCACCACGTTCAATCAAGAGCTTGGCCAAGACGTCCATGCCTTTAATGGACGCCATCATCAGTGGCGACTCATCATGGGCGTTGCGAAAATCAATTTTGGTGGCGGGGGCTTGGGTCAAAGCTTGAGCGACCTTGGGTGCGGGAGCATTGATCGCTGCAAACAAGGGATGGAGACCCTGTGGGCTTGGGGTGTTGGGGTCAAAGCCTAGCCGTATCAGACGCGCCACTGCGGGGGCATCGTCTCGCTCAATGGCGCTAAAAAAGTCCTCATATGAGCCTGCAAAAGTAGGGCTCAAAACTGCAGTAAATGTATATAAAACAATAAACTTTATGTATTTATTAAAGTAAAACATTAGAAAAAGTAAAAGGAGGCAACCTAGGTCAATCGAACTGAATTGGGCTTAAACAGCACGTCAAAGTTGCGGCTGGTGGTCTCGGCAATATCCATAACATGGCTCGACTTAAGCTCAGCGATGCATTGCGCTACCAGTGGCACATAAGACGGATTATTGGTTTTGCCGCGATGGGGCGTAGGTGCCAAATAGGGGCTGTCGGTTTCAATCAGCAAGCGGTCTGTGGGCACAAATTGGGCCGTATCCCTTAAATCCACAGCATTTTTAAAGGTCAAAATACCCGAAAACGAGATGTAAAACCCCAAATCTAGAGCGGCACGGGCTACGGCTTGGCTTTCGGTAAAACAATGAAAAACACCGCCTGCACTGCCCAAAGATCCGTCTTCACCCTCTTCCCGCAAGATGGCCAAGGTGTCGTCTGAAGCTTGGCGGGTGTGTATCACCAGCGGTTTATGCAGTTGCCTCGCTGCCCGAATGTGCACCCTAAACCGCTCGCGCTGCCAGTGCATGTCTTTCACCGTGCGCTCGCCAAGGCGGTAGTAATCCAACCCCGTTTCCCCTACCCCCAGCACTCTGGGCAGCCTTGCAAGGCGGGTTAAATCTTCTTGGCTGGGTTCCGTCACGTCTTCATAGTCAGGATGCACGCCCGCCGTGGCCCAGAAATTGTCGTATTGGGTAGCCAGCGCATGCACATGGGGAAATTCTTCTAGCGTGGTGCAAATGCACAAAGCGCGTGTCACTTGAGCCTCAGCCATTTTTTGTCGAATGGCAGGCAGATCCGGCAAAAGCGACGGATCGTTCAAATGGCAATGCGAGTCCGTGAACACAGCCAATCAATCCAAGGCAGATTAAAGCGTTTGGGTGGGCCGTTCAGAACCCAATTGAACCCCCAACAGCGTTTCAATTTTGATTTTGAGCTCCCGGGCGGCGTCCGAATCAGCAAACCGCACACCAACCCCCTGTAACCTTTGATGCGCAGAACGAGCGGGGGTAATCCAAGCCACTTTGCCCACCACAGGGTGCATTTGGGGGTCCTCTGGCAAGCCCAGTAGCACATACACATCGTCACCCAAACGGTGGGAGCGCTCTGTGGGCACAAACACGCCGCCATCGGCCATCCAATCCATATAAGCAGCGTAAAGCTCAGACTTGTCTTTAAAGGCCACTTGGCTCACGCTGGGTTTGGCGGAATTCATATGGAAGAGTTTAGAACGACCCGTGCTCGAGACAGCAGGTGCTCCAAAAATAAACCTTGGTTAAAAGCGTGCTCAGCGGTGGCGCGCTCAGCCATCAGCTCTTTAGACCATGGAGCCAACACCTCAACTGGTGGGGAGGGCGTGAGGCTACTGGCCTCAAAAAACCGCCCCACCCCGCCGCAGCGGCTCACCAAATGGTCGTGGCAAACCTTTTGCAGCACATCAATCACTTGCAACATGGGCCAATCTTTAAAGCAGTCGCCCTGCCCTTGGGCTACCGCCTTGGGCAGTCGCGCCCAAAACGCAGCGTCTAAACCACCTTGCGCCATTTGTTGAGCCTGTTCAGCGGGTGGCCATTTCAGGGCATAGCTCAAGCAACGGCTGCGAATGGTGGGCAGCAGTTGGTGCGGTGCAAGACTTGCCAACACAAAACGCACCTCACCCGGCGGTTCTTCTAGAGTTTTAAGGAGGGAGTTGGCAGTGAAGTGGTTCATGTGCTCCGCCGGAAACACCAAAATTACCTTGCCTTGGCCACGGGCGCTGGTGCGCTGGGCAAACTCTATGGCGTGCTTCATGTCGTCCACGCGGATTTCTTTACTGGGCTTGCGCTTTTTGTCGTCCAGGTCAGATTGGCTTTTTTCGTCCAATGGCCAGCCCAGCTCCAACATGGCCAGCTCGGGCATCAACACACACAGGTCTGCATGGGTGCGCACCACAATGGCATGGCAACTCGCACAAGTGCCACAAGCCAAGCCCTCATGGGGCGATTCACACAGCCAAGTTGTCGCCAAGGCCAACGCCAGGTCGTATTGGCCCAAACCCGCAGGGCCATGGAGCAACCACGCGTGCCCTGTTCTGGTCGCCAAATCTTGAAGCTGCGGCTGGAGCCAAGGCGCAAGGTTCATTTACAGGTAACCCCTAGATTGCACGGCAAGCATTACCCTAGCCCACACCTCATCCCGGTGGCCAAAAGCGTCCACCCGCACCATGCGCGCTGGTTCGGCCAGTTCGCGTTGGGCGTATCCCGCCACCACTTTCTCAAAAAATGCGACCGGCTGCGACTCAAATTTGTCTGGTACACGGGCACCGGCCAAGCGTTCTGCCGCTATTTGGGGGCTTAAGTCAAACCAAAGGGTCATATCGGGGGCGCGGGTCTGCACCCAGGTTTCCAGCTGAGTCAGCACCGCCCAGTCAAAACCGCGCCCGCCGCCTTGATAGGCAAAAGTGGCGTCGGTAAAGCGGTCGCACAGCACCACTTTCCCTTGGGCCAAGGCCGGTTCTATGCAATGCTGAATGTGGTCACGCCGCGCGGCAAACACCAGCAGGGCTTCGGTCATGGCGTCCATGGGGTCGTTCAGCACCATGTGTCTGATTTTTTCAGCCAAGTCGGTGCCGCCGGGCTCACGCGTGGTCAGCACCTGCCGCCCAACAGCTTTAAAGGCTTGCGCCAAAGACTCAATGTGGGTGGATTTGCCCGCCCCGTCTATTCCCTCAAAGCTTATAAACAACCCAGCACTGGTGGATGTGGCTTCTAAAGTGCTCATCTGCTTAGGGCCTGCCGCGTTGATAGCGGTTGACGGCTCGGTTGTGCTCATCCAGCGTGGCGCTAAAGGCGCTGCTTCCGTCTCCTCGGGCCACAAAATACAAAGAAGGGCTTGCCTTGGGCTGCACCGCCGCCAAAAGGGCCGCTTTGCCAGGCATGGCTATAGGTGTGGGCGGCAAGCCCGCGCGGGTGTAAGTGTTCCAAGGGGTGTCTTGCCGCAAATCATTCTTGCGTAAATTGCCGTCAAAGCGGGTGCCCATGCCGTAAATCACGGTGGGGTCGGTTTGCAACATCATGCCCAAGCGCAATCGGTTGTGAAACACTGCCGAAATCTCAGCCCGGTCTGAGGGCTGACCGGTCTCTTTTTCCACAATGCTGGCCAAAATCAGGGCTTCTTCAGGGGTTTTCAGGGCAATGGCGGGGTTGCGCGCCTGCCAAGCGGAACCCAAGCGCCGGTCCATGGCCTTCATGGCACGGCGCAGCACATCCAGGTCGCTGCTACCTTTGGCGTAGGCATAGGTGTCGGGAAAAAACCGCCCCTCGGGGTGCAACTGCGGTCTGCCCAATCGCACCATGATGTCTTCGTCCTCAAGGGGTTGGGTGTCGGGCTTGAGCTGATCTGCCTTAGCCAAGGCTTGCCGCACTTGCCTAAAGCTCCAGCCTTCTACCAAGGTAACGGTGCGCAAAGACTCTTCGCCCCGCACCAACTTTTGCAACAAACTCTGCGGGGTCGCCCCCAAAGCCAACTCGTAGCTGCCCGCCTTTAAAGTCCGTGCATGGCCAGACAGCCGAAACCATGCATACAAAAGCGTGGGGTTCACTTGCACGCCTGCTTGCACCAAAGTTTGAGCCACATCTTTGGCCGAAGACCCCGGGTCAATGGATACCTCTACGGTAGGGGCGCTCAAACTTACGGCGTGCTGAGTCCAGGCCCAAAAGCCGATGCCAATAGCCAAAACCACCGCCAGCGTCGCCGAAACAAGCCACGCCACGAACCTAAACGGTGTTGGCCTTGGTGGTGATTTTGTGCGAGCTTTTTTAACCAAAATGTGATTGCGGGTCACCCCGCCTGCTTAAGAAACTTGGTGGGCATGATAATTCAGCCATGTCCCTAAAGCCCACCCCCGCATCTCAACTTCAAGGCCGCTGCCACTTGACCCATCTGGGAGTCATCCAGGCCCATGGCCCGGACGCCGCCCAGTTTTTGCACAACCAGCTCTCGCAAGACTTTTTGTTGCTGGGCTCCACTTACCCGTCCCCTGCCCGTCTGGCGGCATTTTGTTCGGCCAAAGGGCGGGCTCAAGCCAGTTTTATAGCTTGGAAGCCTGCGCCTGACACCTTGTATTTGGTGTGCAGCCAAGACCTATTGGCCAGCACCCTCAAGCGTTTGTCCATGTTTGTGCTGCGCTCTAAGGTCAAACTGTCTGATGCAAGCTGCCAGTTTCAAATTTGGGGTTGGGCTGGAGATGCGCTAGAGGCTACCCACCCAGGCGCAAAACCTTGGAGCACTTTTGGTGTGCAGGACAACTTGCAAACCGACAGCTTCAAGCAAATTCAAGGTGTTCAGCTTTACCCGGCCTTGGGCGTGCCCCGGGCCCTAGTGTTGTTGCCAGCAGAGTTACGACCATCAGACCCAGCTTTGCCAGAGCTGTTGAGGCAAGCTCCGCTGTTGCCAAACGACCTGTGGTTGTGGTCTGAGGTTCAGAGTGGTGTGGCCACCGTTTCAGCGTCCTTGGTTGACGCTTTGGTGCCCCAAATGCTCAATTACGAATCTGTGGGTGGTGTCAACTTCAAAAAAGGTTGTTACCCAGGTCAAGAGGTGGTAGCGCGCAGCCAATTCAGAGGCACCCTGAAGCGCCGCACTTACTTGGCACACCTTGACGCGCAAGACGCCCCTTTAACCATCAATGCCGGAGACGAAGTCTTTGACGCACAAGACCCCTCTCAGCCTTGCGGCGTGGTGGTTCAGGTCAGCGTTACCCCAAATGGTCTTGCCGCAGCCGGGTGGGATGTGTTGGTGTCAATGCAAACCACAGCCCTAAATGGGCCTGGCGTGCACTTGGTCTCGGCAACAGAAGGCGCAATGGGCCCGCAATTGCACTTTGCACCTCTGCCCTATGAGTTGTTGGAAGACATTTAGCCCGTTTCGAAGCCCAATTAGTCCAAGGTTATGCCAGTCGTGCTGATAATTTTGGACCACATGTTGACCTCTTTACGAACATAGTCATTAAATTCTGTTGCCGAACCTATCTGCGGCTCCATACCCAAGGCGATAAGCCGCTCTCTCACTTCAGGCAAGGCAACCACTTGGCTGATTTCAGCGTTCAAGCGGTTGACGATGGCTGCTGGCGTGTTCGCTGGGGCAAAAAATCCCACCCACGAGCGCTCTTCAAAATCTGAATATCCTGATTCACCCATGGTTTTAATGTTGGGCAAGGTGTCCACCCTTTTCAGACTTGAAACTGCAAGCGCTTTCAAGGTCCCATTTTTGATGAAAGGGGATGCCGGAGGCAATGAAATACTCAACACTTCTACCTGACCAGAGATGACTGACGATATAGCTTGAGCGCCCCCTTGAAAAGGAATATGAGTCGCCTGCAATCCCGACAGCGTGTTGAAAAGGTACTCGGCCGCCAAATGAGATGAAGTTCCCACCCCGGCGGTGGAATAAGTCAACCGACCGCCACTGGCTTTGGCCATACGGATCAGTTCTTCCAAACTTCCCGCTTTATGGCTGGCATTGACCGCAAAAATGCCAGGAGATGACCCCACGTTTGCAATTGGCACCAAGTCGGTCAGCACATTGAAGCCAATATTTTTGTAGAGGCTGTTGTTGATGGTGCTGGCAGCTGTGTGTGCCAATAGGGTGTAACCGTCAGGCGCTGCACCCACCACAAACTTCGCGCCAATATTTCCACCTGCCCCGCCCCGGTTTTCAACGATCACAGCCTGACCGAGTCGTTCACTGAGTTTTTGGCCTACCAACCTAGACACGCCGTCCGCAAAGCCACCCGAGGCAAAAGCCACCACGATGCGAATATTTTTGGCGGGATAAGCACTTTGCGTTTGGGCATTTGCAAACGTCATGCCGCCCCAAATGCCCATTGAAAGCCAAAAAACTTTGGCTATTGCACCAACCCAATATGTGCTTGACATGCGGTACTTCCTTTCATGCGACGTGGTCTGACCTAGCGGTATGCTTGGCATATCAGCTTACTCATTGGTGGCCATTGGACTAGAGGGAATTCCCTGAACTAGGTCTATCCCATCAGCACTTTTAATTTAGGAATTCGCTACATGTTGTCGTACGCCATTCACTCCGAGGGTCATCAAACGGTTGTTGAACTCTGTGAGCGAGAGCAGCCCGCACCCGGTCCACGCCAGTTGTTGGTCGAAATTCATGCCGCGGGCTTAAACCGGGGCGAATTCATCTTGGGCCACGGCTTGCATGGTGCGTCTGGTCAGGCCAAGCCTGTGGGCATTGAAGCCTCTGGAGTTGTGCTGCAAGCCGGCGCAGAAGTTACCCGTTTCAAGCCGGGCGATCGGATCATGGGCCGCTGCCCAGGGGCTTTTTCGCAGTTCACCGTGATGGACGAGATGGAGGCCATGGCCGTGCCCGACGGTTTATCGTTACAAGAGGCCGCTTGCGTACCCCTCACCTACCTCACAGCCTACGACTCGGTCATATTGGGGGGCCAACTCCAGCCGCAAGAGTGGTTGTTGGTCAATGGCATCACTTCGGGCGTGGGCGTGGCCTCTTTGCAATTGGCCAAGTGGCTGGGCGCTAAGGTCATTGGTACCTCCGGCTCAGCAGACAAATTGGCCAAGCTCCAGGGCAAGCTCGATTTGCCTTTGTGCACCCGCCTCCCCGACTACCAAGAAGCCGTGATGAAGGCCACCGACGGTAAGGGCGTAGATTTGGTTATCAACACCGTAGGCGGTTCGGTTTTTAGCCACAGCATGTCTTGCTTGGGGTTTCAGGGCCGCTTTGCGGTGGTGGGTTATGTCGATGGCGTATTGCAAGCCACGGTAGATCTAGAACACCTGCACGCCAAGCGCATTAAGGTGTTTGGTGTGTCCAACAAACTGCGCTCCATGGCGCAAAGAGCAGCAGCTATTCCCGGCTTTAGCTCGCAAATCCTGCCCGCCTTTGGTTCAGGCCAACTCAAGCCCCTGCTCGACCGTGTGTTTGCTTTTAATGAATTGCCGCAAGCCAAGGCTTATATGGAAGCCAATCAACACGTAGGGAAAATTGTGCTGGCGGTGAAGTAAGGCTTACCAACGCTTCACCATCAAGAGGTGGTCAATATCCACCTCTTTAAACACCTCTCCCCTCGCCTCAAACCCCTGCGCGGCATAAAAACCTTGGGCTTGGGTTTGAGCGTGCAGCACGGCTTCTTGGTCGCTGCGCTCTTGGGCGGTTTGCAGCAGGCGTTGCAGCATCAAAGCGCCTATGCCTTGGCCGCGCCAGTCAAGTAGCACAGCCATGCGACCAATTTTGGCTGTTCCATTCTGGCTGGGCAGCAATCTGGCCGTGGCGATGGGTTCGCCTTGGGAGTTGAGGGCCACCACGTGGGTACACAGGGCGTCCATGTCATCCCACTCTTCTGCTTCTGGAATGCCTTGCTCTTTAATGAACACTTTGGTTCTCACGAGGCGTGCCGCCTCTGAAAGTTCAGCCCAGCTGCCAATAAATAAAGCAGGTAAAGCACATTGAGCATTTAAGGGCAAAGTTTTAGGGCGCGTTGTCACATTCGTAGCGGTGTTTAACCGAAAAAAGCACGCCGCAAGCTGACGGCTGCATCGCGCTGGGCATGTAAGGCTTCTGGTATAGCCCGCCCCATTTTGATGAACTCGTGCACCACGCCCCGGTAAATTTCCAAATCCACTGTTACGCCCGAAAGCCTGAGTTTGTCGGCGTAGGCTATGCCCTCATCCACTAACGAGTCGCACTCCGCAAGCCCTATCCATGCAGGCGCTACGCCGTCCGTATCTTGGGCATACAAGGGTGCAAAGCGCCAGTCGTGGCGGTCTTCAGGGGTATTGAGGTAGTGGTTAAAAAAATACGTGATGTGCGTGTCTTCCAGCACATAGCCCTTGGCAAAGGTTTGGTGCGACTTGGTGTCTTGGTGGCCTGTGGTGCCAGGGTACAACAGCAACTGCAAGCGCAGGGGCAAGTTCTCGTCGCGGGCCCAAATGGCGCATACGGCAGCCAAAGTGCCGCCAGCGCTGTCCCCACCAACCGCGATGCGCGAGGTGTCTATTCCCAAAGTGTCTGCATGTTGGTGCACCCAGCGCACGGCATCCCATGCATCATGCGCCGCCGTTGGAAATTTATGCTCTGGCGCCAAACGGTAATCCACAGACAAGACCGCACAAGGCGTGTTCAAACACAAATTGCGGCACAAGGTGTCGTGGGTGTTGATGCTGCCAATGGTGAAGCCACCCCCATGAAAATACACCAGCACCGGCAAGGCGTTATTGGCGGGGTGTTCAGGTGCGTAAAGGCGCGCGCCAATCGGGTGGCCATCACGCGCGGGCATGTGCAAGTTGAGCACTTTGGCCACCTCAGGCTTGGGCACATCCAAAATACCCGAGGCGTTTTCATAAGCCGCACGGGCTTGTTGTGGGGTTAAAGCATGCAAAGGAGCTTGCTGCGCGCGGTGCATGCGCGCCAGCACACCTTGCATCAGGTCCGTCAGGCGTGGAGTTACCAGCTGTCGTCACCCGAAGAAGAGCCGCCATCGTCCCAGCCCGAGCCCGAGCCGGAATCAAAAGAACCCATGTCAGGAGCAGGTTGGTCCATAGGAATGTATTCACGCTGGTCGGGGGCCGCAGCGTTGTTGGCGTGCTGTTCACTGCCGCCTTCCATTGCTTTAGACAAGGCATATCCTGCTGCTACGCCAGCCAATCCTCCCACCACGGCACCGGCCACACCTGCGCCCATGCCCGAGCCAGGTCGGCCGTACCCGGGTTGACCGTAACCTGGTTGCCCATATCCTGGTTGACCGTACCCAGGTTGTCCATAGGGTGCAGCCCCTTGTGCGGGTGCATATTGCGAGCCAAAGCCTCTGGGCGAGGTTGCGGTTGCAGCCATTGCAGCTGATGGTGTTGCACTCGCTGCAGCTGCCGATTTGGCCAAGTTGGCTTGGGGGCGGTTGCGGTAAATCAAAAAGGCAATCAGGCCCAATGCGCCAATTCCCATCCACACATACGACATTGGCAAGGGCGCAGCACTTGACGCGGCTGCTGGGCTTGCCGACTGAGCGCCCTGCTGCGGTGCAGCTCTGCTGGGCGCGGCTGCCAGTTGTTGTGTAACCTTGTTGTACACCTCGTTGTATTTGTCTGCCGACTGGGCAAACTTCATGCTCGGGTCAATTTCTTTAGCGCGCACCAACTCGGTTTGCGCTTCAGCGTAGCGGGTTTCACGGGCCAACACCTGCCCCAGTTCGTAATGCGCTTTGGCGCTGTTGGGCTTTTCTTTGATCACTTCGCGCAGCATGGACTCCGCTTGCGCCAGCTTGCCAGAATTGACGGCGGCTTCAATGTCTTGCGGTGTGGGCAAGGCCCAAGCCAGAGCGCTTAGCCCCAAGGCCACGGCAACCAAGCACAATTTCGAATAGCTCAAACGATTGAGGAACATCAATATCTCCTAGAAGAGTAATACCTACAGAGCTCCAGATATGGAGGCATTGTGCGTTATTTCAACGGATGATATAGCGGTTGAAAACAAAATCAAACCACCAACGCCACCGACTTCACCTGCGCCCAAACGTTGGAGCCTGCTTGCAATTGCAGGTCTTGAACCGCGCGGCGGGTGATGCGGGCCAACAGCACATCTTGTGCCGCCGCACTATCAGGCCCACAGCGCAGCCTTACCAGCGCTTGGGACGGGTGGGTGTCTGGAGTTACAGACTCCACCGTGCACGGCAGCAGGTTTTGAATACTGGTGTGCTGGGGCTGCACTGTGCTCAGGCTCACGTCTTTGGCCAGCACGCGCAAGCGCAGTTTTTGGCCTTGGGTAAACCCATCGTCTCGCAGCCAAATGCTGCCGCCCGTAAACGCCACGCGCGCCAAGTTCCAAGCCGTGTCAATTTGGTCTACGGACCCGCTAATTAGGGTGGCGGCTTCATCGCCTTGGGCTAAGGGTGTGTTGAGCTCGGTCAGCACCTGTTGCAGCAGGCCGCTTTGTTGCACCCTGCCCTGCGACAGCACCACCACATGGTTGGCCAGCCGCACCAGCTCGTCCATCGAATGCGTCACATACAGCATAGGAATGTGCAGCGCATCACGCAGGTGCTCCAGCCACGGCAAGATGTCTTGCCGACGCGACGGGTCTA
>CAMAXR010000003.1 GCA_945862195.1 Hylemonella gracilis | reverse complement strand
CCTAACCAGACCCAAGCCAAACCGGTGCGAACCGGCATCCATTGCACCACCTGTTGTAAAACTCCATGTACGCCCTGAACAATAGGGCGAGACGCCGCCATGACCATGATGACAAACACAAACAAGGGTTCGGTGTACTGCCGAGATTCAGCATATTCCAAAGCCTGAGCACCACCCTGCACCGCTGCCATCGTACCCAGCAGCACCATGGCCCAAAAGCCAAACACCACCTCCACTTCGCCCAGCAAATGCAAGATACCCGAATGGGCCGGGTAGCAGTGCGCCCAATGCTCAAAACGCTTCACCATAAAAGTGTGCAGCAGCGCTATGGCAAATATGAAGGTGGCGATGAGTTCCATGGAGCGCTTGGGCGATTGGAGTGTTGTAGATGGTTTTGAGTTGTTTGTGAGTACATTTTGACAGCGTTCCTTTGACGGAAACTACAAACTCCAATTTTTTATCAAGCGCAAAGACAGTTAAAAGTTTTTAGATTCAATCAGCAGGGCTTAGCTAAAATAGCCATTAAGAATTTCGAGTCCTCATCATGCAAGTTACCGCCACCCAAGCGAAGAACCGTTTTGGCGCCATATGTGCCCAAGCCAAAACCGAGCCTGTGTTTGTTGAAAAAGACGGGCGTATTGACACCGTGATTTTGTCGGCTAGGCAGTATTTAGATCTTCAGGCCGCCAGTCAGGCTGAACCGCTTGCACAACGTAAAGCACGGTTCGAGCAGACATACAGTGCCTGGATTAACGAGCAGAACCAGCGCTTTGAAGCCCAGGGCCTGTGGTGCGACGACATGCGTGTTTGGTGAGCCGGAATGCAGTTTGACGTTTTTGAAAACCCCAGCCCGCGCATGCGTGATGTATATCCCTATGTGGTGGATGTGCAGAGCGACTTACTCAGCGCGCTTGCGACTCGTATGGTCGTGCCTTTAGCTGAAACAACCCTTGCGGCAAAAGACCTGCCCAGCCTACTGTGTCCTCTTCTCAGTGTGAACAATAAGTCATTGATGCTGATACCGTTTGAAGCGGCTCCGCTGGATAAACGTTTACTCAAGACTGAAATCACCTCCATTCGAGATAGATCACACGAGATCATCTCGGCGATGGATGCGGTGCTCAGCGGCATCTAAAGACTAAAGGTCAGACCATCAGCCTTTATTGAGTTGCTAATTGATCTCACCTAAAAATAATCTAGCTTTGCACACCCCAATGATGGCCCAGTACTTGGCCATCAAGGCAGAGTTTCCAGACACGCTGGTGTTCTACCGCATGGGTGATTTTTACGAGCTTTTTTTTGAAGACGCTGAAAAAGCCGTTCGTTTGCTGGACATCACCCTCACACAACGCGGGCAATCGGCGGGCCAACCGGTGGTGATGGCAGGGGTGCCATTTCATTCGGTAGAAAACTACTTGGCGCGTTTGATTCAGCAGGGCGAATCTGTAGCTATTTGTGAACAAGTGGGCGAAGTGGGGGCCAGCAAAGGGCCAGTGGAACGCAAGGTGGTTCGGGTAGTGACGCCAGGCACCTTGACCGATAGCGCTTTGCTTAGCGATAAATCAGAGTCGCTGTTGCTGGCCCTTTATCAAGGACCTCGCCATGCTTTGGGCTTGGCATGGTTAAGTGTGACGCAAGGCGAGGTGGTGTTGGCCGAATGCCCCCCCGATGAACTTGCCGAATGGTTGACGCGTATATCCCCGGGAGAACTGATTTACAGCGCTGGCGTCACCCCGGCTTTTGAACAACAGTTGCAAGGCCTTCTCGTCAGGACCGGCCTGCGCATGCCATGCAGCCGCAGACCCGAGTGGCAGTTTGACACCGCTCTAGGCCAACACAAACTTGCAGAGCTGCTGCACGCAGCCAACCTGAGCCCTTGGAATGCACAAGACGCACCATTAGGGCATGCCGCCGCCGCTGCCTTACTGACCTATGCCGAACACACGCAAGGCAGAACTCTTAGCCACGTTCACAGCTTGCGTGTGCAACGCCCCAAAGAATTTATAGACCTGCCCCTGACCACGCGCCGCAATTTGGAACTGGTGCAAACTTTAAAGGGCGAAGATGCGCCCACCTTGTTTTCGTTGCTAGACACCTGCATGACCGGCATGGGAAGCCGCTTGCTCAAACGCTGGCTACTCGAGCCTCCGCGAGACCGCAACCCAGCAAAGCAACGGCTCGAGGCTATTGCCCAATTACGCGTAAACACCTTTAAAGCACTGCGCGATCAGCTCAAAGGCAGCAGCGATGTGGAGCGTCTGACCGCCCGGTTGGCCCTCCGTCAAGTGCGCCCCAGAGAACTGGTGGCGCTCAAACTCACACTGCTTAAAGCGCAGCAGCTCACAGCCCATTTGAGCAAGCTGATGAGCCTGCAAGACCAGTCCGCCACATCCATAACGACGCAAGCCACCTTGCTGGATCAATTGGCCAAGCATGTGCACCCGCCCGTGGCTTGTATCGAACATTTGCAGCACGCACTTTTAGAAGAACCCGCCGCACTGATTCGAGAAGGCGGGGTCATGGCTCAGGGCTTGGATGCGGAGTTGGATGAGCTGCGCGCCATTCAAACCAATTGCGATGGCTTTTTGCTGGATCTGGAAACCCGAGAGCGCGCCCGCACTGGTATTGCCAACCTGCGGGTGCAGTTCAACAAAGTGCATGGCTTTTACATTGAAGTAACCCAAGGCCAAATAGACAAAGTGCCCGACGACTACCGCCGCCGCCAAACCCTTAAAAACGCCGAGCGTTTCATCACCCCCGAGCTCAAGATCTTTGAAGACAAAGCCCTGTCAGCTCAAGACCGGGCCCTAGCGCGGGAACGATGGTTATACGACCAACTGCTGGAGCAGTTGCAAGCCTTTGTGCCCGACTTGACCCGCGTGGCCCAAGCCCTGGCCACCTTGGACGTGTTGTGCTGCTTGGCTGAGCGCTCTTTAACGCTCGACTGGTCGGAACCGCAATTTGTGAGCCACCCCTGCATTGAAATTGAACAGGGCCGTCACCCCGTGGTTCAAGCGCGCTTGAACGAGGTCAGTGGTCAACGCGCAGGCGGGCAATCGGGCAGCTTTATTCCCAACGACACGCGCTTGTCGGCCAAGCACCGCATGCAAGTCATCACCGGACCCAATATGGGCGGCAAATCTACTTACATGCGTCAGGTGGCTTTGTCGGTATTGCTGGCCTCTATGGGCAGCTACGTTCCAGCTGCAACATGCCGCTTAGGGCCTATTGACGCCATATACACCCGCATTGGCGCGGCAGACGACTTGGCTAATGCGCAGTCCACCTTTATGTTGGAAATGCTGGAAGCCGCGCAAATACTGCATGCCGCCACACCCCACTCTTTGGTGCTGATGGACGAAATTGGCAGGGGCACCTCCACATTTGACGGTTTGGCACTGGCTGGTGCTATTGCCACTCAGTTGCACGATAAAACCCAGGCCTTCACCTTATTTGCGACCCACTACTTTGAACTCACCGCATTTCCTGTTCAGCACCAAGCCGCAGTGAATGTGCATGTGAGCGCGGTGGAGTCAGGGCACGACATTGTGTTTTTGCATGAAATCCAACCCGGCCCGGCCAACCGGAGTTACGGCATACAGGTGGCCAAATTGGCAGGCATGCCCAACGCTGTGATTCAACATGCGCGCCATGCCTTGGAGGCCCTAGAGGCACAAGCCGGAGCCAGCCAAGCCCAGGTCGATTTGTTTGCGCCAGTCCCACCTGCTCAGCAAAACGAACCCAGCGAACTTGAAACCCGATTGGCCGCGCTAGACCCCGATGCACTCAGCCCCAGAGAAGCCTTGGAAACTTTGTACAGCTTAAAGAAACTCTCACGCGTTTGAAAGGCTTGGGCCTAAGCGGTCCAAGGAATCCAACCGCCCCATGCAGTGGCCAACACCACTAAGCCAAACACAATGCGGTACCACGCAAAGCCGGTAAAACTGTGCGTGGCAATAAAGCGCAACAACCAGCGCACACAAAGCCAAGCACTGACAAACGATGCCAGCAGCCCCACGCCAAACATAGGCACATCAGACCAAGACAGCAGCGCGCGCTCTTTGAACAAGCTGTAAGCACCCGCACCAATCAAGGTGGGAATAGCCAAATAAAAAGAAAAGTCGGTGGCGGCTTTGCGGCTCAGCCCCATCAGCATGCCGCCAATGATGGTGGCCCCGCTGCGGCTGGTGCCCGGCACCATGGCCAAGCACTGCACCAAGCCGACCTTGAGCGCATCTTTCCAAGACATGTCGTCCACCTCTTGAATGCGCACTGCTCCAGGCAGCTGGGCTTGTCTGCGCTCTGCCCACAAAATCACCATGCCCCCCAAAATAAAAGTACTGGCTACCACCACGGGCGTAAACAAATGCGCCTTGATGGCTTTGCCAAACAACAGCCCCAGCAGCACGGCCGGTACAAAGGCAATCAGCACATTCAAAGCAAATTGGCGTGCTTGCGTATCTGTGGGCAAGGCCACTAGGGTGGCGCGAATTTTTTGCCAATACACCAAAATGACCGCACCAATCGCACCGGTTTGAATGGCAATGTCAAACACCTTGGCTTTGTCATCGTTAAAGCCCAGCAAGGCGCCCGCCAAAATAAGATGGCCTGTGCTCGATATGGGCAAAAACTCTGTCAGCCCCTCCACCACACCCATAAGGGCCGCTTTAATCAACAGCGTTACATCCATACCCCAGCACCTTTATTTTTAAATTGATCCAGCCCAACTACTCGTAGCGCAGGGCTTGAATAGGCAACAACCTGGACGCCCTGCGCGCGGGATAGAACCCAAAAAACACGCCTACCACCGCAGAAAAACCAACTGCCAGGGCAATAGAGCCCAAGGTCATGCTGACCTGCCACCCCGCAAAGTTGCCCACTGCCCAAGTTGCAACGGCTCCGAGCAGCACACCAATAGCACCGCCCACCAAACTGAGGGTGACCGCCTCAATCAAAAACTGGTTGAGGATGTCGCGCGGTCGTGCTCCCACAGCCATACGCAAGCCAATTTCGCGGGTGCGCTCGGTCACACTTACCAACATGATGTTCATGATGCCTATGCCCCCAATCACCAGCGAAATACCTGCTACGGCCGCCAGCAGCAGCGTCATGACACGGCTGGCTTCTTCTTGGGCTTGCAATATTTCGGTGAGGTTGCGCACCGTAAAAGGGTCCTCCGCGCCGGGCTGAACCTTAAAGCGCTGGCGCAGCAGGTCTTTGATGCCCGCTTCAGCGACCTTCATGTCTTGGCCTTCTCGCACCTTGACTGAAATCGACCAAACCCGTTTCAAGCGGCTGGTGGTGTCTCCGCCCCAAATGCGGTTGCGCAGGGTACTGATGGGAATCATGAGCACATCGTCTTGGTCTTGGCCGTTGGAGTTTTGGCCTTTAGGCAGGAGCACGCCCACTACCTTCATAGGCACGCCGCGCACCCGAACCACTTGTTCTAAGGGGTCTTCATCACCAAACAGTTCTCGGGCCGCAGTGACGCCAATCCAAGCCACCTTGGCCGAGCCCGAAAGCTCGGCTGCGTCAAACATGCGGCCTGAAGCCAAGCCCCAGTCGCGGGCTTCTAAGTATTCGTTGGTGACCCCGAAAATACTGGTGCCCCAATTGATGTTGCCAGCCACCAGTTGACCAGTGGTGCGCGAGGTGGGTGCAGCCACTTGTACCTCGGGCACTTCTAAGGCAATGGCCAGCGCGTCTTCTTCTGTGAGGCGCTGGCGGGTTTGTGCTCCCAGTCGCACCCCTGCCTGTGAAACGCCCCCTGGCAACACCAGCATGATGTTGGAGCCCAGGCCCTTCATTTGCGCTTGAACCCGTTCCGTAGCCCCACGCCCCACCGCAATCATGGTGATGACCGCTGCCACCCCAATGATGATGCCCAGCATGGTCAAGATACTGCGCAAGGTGTTGGCCGCCAAGGCACGCCAAGCGCTGCGCAGGGCAGTCAACAGATTCATGCGGCGCCCCAGGCCGAAAGCTCACACTGCTGCGAGTCGCCCACAATCAAACCATCTCTAAAAACCAATTTGCGGCGAGCCCATGCAGCAATATCGGCCTCGTGCGTCACCAGCACCACGGTCATACCTTCGCGGTTGAGCTGCCGCAGCAGCTTCATGATGTCTTCACTGGTGCTGGAGTCCAGTGCTCCTGTGGGCTCATCGGCCAATATAAGTTGGGGTTGATTGACCAAAGCGCGCGCAATGGCCACGCGCTGTTGCTGCCCGCCCGACAACTCCGAGGGCGTGTGAGAAGCGCGGTCGCGCAAACCTACGGTGGTAAGTGCAGTCAGCGCTTGTTCTTGGCGTTGCACGGCCTTGATACCGGCATACACCATAGGCAGCTCCACGTTTTCGAGCGCGCTGGTTCTGGGCAGCAAATTGAACTGCTGAAATACAAAACCAATGCGGCGGTTGCGGATGGAAGCCAATTGGTCTGCCGACATAGATTCCACCGCCTCACCTGCCAACAGGTAGTGGCCGCTAGAGGGCTGGTCTAGGCAACCCAAAATGTTCATAAGTGTCGATTTGCCAGAACCCGAAGCACCCATGATGGCCACAAAATCGCCCCGCTCAATTTTCAAGCTCACTTGTTTGAGGGCATGCACCGTCATAGCGGTGCCCGCTGACACTTGGGCTGGACTGCCCATGTGGTAGGTTTTGTTGAGGTTTTGGGCGTCGATCAGCACCATGCTTAGAACAACATGCGTGGCCCTGTGGAAGCAGGTTTAGTGGGAGCCCCTGAGCCAGAACCTGTTCCACTCAAAATACCGGTGATGACTTTGACGCCCTCTTGCAAGTCGGCCGCTTGAGGGGAGTTAGCAAACACCAACAGTTCTGTACTAGAGCCGTCTGATATGCCCAGGCGCACATTCAGTGCTTTGGGTCTACCGTCGGCATCCACCACATAAATCCTGCCGCGGGTGCTGGTTCTGCTGGAGGTTTCGGCCACCATGGCTGCATATTTGGTTTTTTGCTCAGCAGTCAGTACATCACCCACACGCGCGCGAATTTCTGAGGTGATGCGCTCCCTTGCCTTGGATCGGTCCGCCTCTGGAAGTTCGCGCAACTGCATAAACTTGGGCCGCGCTTCAGCGTAAATGGCGTCCACTTTGTCTTTTTGTTCGGGGCTAAGTTGCAACTCTGTGTTCAAACGGTTGCGAAACTCCGCGCCCGGGCCACCACCGCCAGTTGCATTGGGACTAGCCGCGGGTGGAGAGGCCGGGGGCGATCCAGCTCCGGAACTGGGCGTAGCATCCGCTGCCGGCTCCACACCGGCAATGCGCACACGCAAGGCGGCGTTGGGCACCTTAAGCACTTGGTCTCGGGTATCGGTGATCACACGCACATTGGCCGTCATGCCGGGCAGCAGGCGGCCATCGGTGTTTGAAAACGTCACCACCGCCACATACGTGACCACGTTGGCCACATTGGTTGCGGCTTTACGAACTTGATTGATTTTTCCTTCAAAAGTTTGCCCGGGAAAGGCATCGACCGTAAAGGTGGCTTTTTGGCCGGAGCGGATGCGGCCCACATCGGCTTCGTCTATAGCCGCTTCCACCTGCATGTCTTGCAAGTTGCGGGCAATGATGAACAGTTCGGGCGACTGCAAGCTGGAAGCCACGGTTTGACCCCGCTCAATCGAGCGCTTGATCACAATGCCGTTGACTGGAGATGTGACGCGTGTGCGTGCCAAATCCACACGCGCTTGGAGCAGGGCCGCATCACGCTGCGACACATTGGCTTGGGCGCTGCGCACTTGAGCGTCGCTTACACCCACTTGGGCTTCAGCAGCTTTTACCGCTTCCAAAGTGGTGTTGACGAGTGCATTGGATTTGTCGGACTCGCTTAGTGCAATAAAGCCCTTGTCCACCAGCATGAGGTTGCGTTCATGTGTGCGCCGGGCTTCGGTTAAATCGGTTTTGGCTTTAGAAACTTGAGCTCTGGAGGCCACCACATTGGCTTGCGCCGTGAGCACAGTGGCCCGAGCTGCATCCACATCGGCCTGAGCCGATCGCACCCGGTATTCAAAGGTTTCGGGGTCAATCACTGCAATAAGCTGGCCCGCTTTAACTTCAGAGTTGAAGTCCACCAAAATGTCTTTGATCTGACCCGAAACTTGGGTTCCCACAGTGACCTGAGACACGGGGCTGACCGCTCCCGTAGCCGCCACTGCGGCAGTTAGGGCGCCGCGTTCAATTTTTCCAGTGCGGTACTGCACAGCCTCTGTGCTGCCACTCCACCACCACCATGCGCCGCAAGAGATTGATGCCAGCACCACCACACCTAAGGCAAGGTAAATTTTTCTCATTTGGTCATTGTAGGTATTGCGTATGAAAGCCCAACAGGGTCAAGGGCGCATGCCCCCACTAAAATCGACACATGAGCTCCCCCCCTGCCCAAGCACCCCACGCGCCCCAAACGGACAAATCGCCCTCAAGCCCCTCAAAGTCCAGCAACTTTTTGCGTCAGATCATTGAGCAAGACCTTCAGGCGGGCACCTACTCCCAACGCACTTGGGCGGGCACCCCAGGTGATGCACAGCACCACGCACAAAGCCCCCTAGACCCGGCACGGATTCGCACCCGCTTTCCCCCCGAGCCCAATGGCTATTTGCATGTAGGGCATGCCAAAAGCATTTGCCTGAACTTTGGTTTGGCCAGAGACTACGGCGGCATATGCCACCTGCGCTTTGATGACACCAACCCCGAAAAAGAAGACGCCGAATACGTCAACAGCATCGTCGATGCCGTGCGGTGGCTTGGGTTCGAATGGAACGGCGCCCCTGATGCTACGGCCTACCAGGCCAGCGACTACTTTGACTTCATGTACCGTGCTGCCGAGTACCTGATTGAATCTGGCCACGCCTATGTAGATGAACAAAGTGCAGAAGACATGCGCGCCAACCGCGGTGACTTCAATACACCCGGCAAAGACAGCCCCTTTCGCTCACGCTCCACCCAAGACAACCTCCAGCGTTTTCGAGACATGCGCGCTGGTCTTTTGCCAGATGGTGCTGCAGTGCTGCGCGCCAAAATCAGCATGAGCAGCCCCAACATCAACCTGCGCGACCCGGCCATCTACCGCATCAAACATGCCCGCCACCACAACACCGGTGACACGTGGTGCATCTATCCCATGTACACCTTTGCGCACCCGATTGAAGACGCACTGGAACACATCACCCACAGCATTTGCACCTTAGAGTTCGAGGACCAGCGCCCGTTTTACGACTGGTTGATGGCGCGTTTGATTGAAGGCCAGCTGATCTCCTCGCCGCCGCCCCGGCAGTATGAATTTGCTCGCCTGAACCTCACCTATGTGATCACCAGCAAACGCAAACTGGCCCAGTTGGTGCAAGAGCAGCGGGTACAAGGTTGGGATGACCCACGCATGCCCACCATCGTGGGCTTACGCCGCCGCGGCTACACCCCCCAAAGCATTCTGGCCTTTGCAGAGCGCATTGGGGTGACCAAAGACTATGCTTGGATTGACTACAGCACGTTAGAAGGGTGTTTGCGTGAAGACCTAGACCCCCAAGCTCCGCGCGCCATGGCTGTTCTAGACCCGCTTCCCTTAGTCATCACCAACTGGGATGAGCTGATGGGCGCTGGTGCTCTAGACCCTTGCAGTGCTCCGGTGCACCCGCACCTGCCTGAGCTGGGTAAACGCCAATTCATGTTCGGCTCCCGCTTGTGGATCGAGCGCGGCGACTACGAAGAATCACCCCCCAAAGGTTTTTTTAGGATGTTCCCGGGAAATAAAGTGCGGTTGAAGTACGGCCACGTGGTGGAATGCACCGGCGCTTTAAAAAATGCTCAAGGCAACATCACTGAAGTACAAGCCCGTTTGATCCCCGACACCAAAAGTGGCACCCCGGGCAGCGATAGTGTGAAGGTCAAAGGGGTCATCACATGGGTCAGTGCTGACGATGGCATTGAAGCAGAGGTTCGGCTTTATGACCGCTTGTTCTCCGATCCGCAGCCCGATGCGGGCGGCAAAGACTTTTTAGCCAGCCTTAACCCCACCAGCCTGAAAGTGGTGCACGCTTTAGTGGAGCCGGGCTTGGCACAAGCAAAGGCTGCTCAACATTTTCAATTTGAGCGCCACGGCTACTTTGTGGCAGACCGTGTGGACCATTCATCAGAGCGGCTCGTATTCAATTTGGCGGTAGGCCTTAAAGACAATTGGGCCAAATAAGCCAATGGCCTTGACGCTAAACAGAGAACTCATTCACACCACGCCGCGAGATGCGGCCAGCCTCATCCTGTTGCGTGATGGGGCTGTGGGCTTAGAAGTCTTTTTGCTCAAGCGACACAGCGCCTCAGAGGTTTTGGGTGGCGCCTATGTGTTTCCTGGCGGCAAAGTAGACGCGGCAGACAGCACCATGCCCCCGCAATGCCTTAAGCAAAGCCCTACCGAATTGCACATACGCCTGAGCGAAGCTCAGTTAGAGCCGACCCAAGCCTTAGGTATTTTTGTGGCGGCTTTACGTGAGGCCTTTGAAGAATGCGGTGTGTTGTTTGCCGATCCCATCAACCACCCGGACCTTGTGCAACAAGCTCATGCGCTGCATAGGCAGGGCATGGGGTTTGCAGAAGTGCTGGCGCGCTTGGGGCTAAAGCTCAACACCGGCAACGTGCTGCCATGGACGCGTTGGATCACCTCCACCCAGCCTTCCATGAGCAACAAGCGCTTTGACGCACGATTTTTTGTGGCGCAGGCGCCTGACTTGCAAACTGCTCAACACGACGACTACGAAACCACGGACAGTGTGTGGATTCAGCCCCGTGCTGCACTGGAGCAGTACTGGAACCACCAGATCACATTGGCGCCGCCCCAAATCATGAGCTTGGCCCATTTGTCTCGTCACCCCAGTGTGGAAAGTGTGTTGAAAGAAGCCCGCAGCAGGCCCCCGGCCTTGGTGCAAACCGAACCTTTTGACGATGCACAAGGCCAACGTGTGCTGCGCTACCCCGGCGACCCCGAACACTCACAGCCTCAACGCGTGATACCGGGGCCGACCCGTTTGCACCACCGCAACCAACGTTTTGAACCTTCGGGCGGGTTTGAGGCTTTGTTCGCCGACTAGCCAGATCAGTAACTTCAACCCTAGGTGTTGGCGCGCTTTTTGAGCCAACGCATCAGCACCGACACCCCGGGTAATTTTTCGTAAAGCTCCTCAGCGGCATCCCAATAATCTCTGTGTACCGCAATGCGACCATCGGCGGCCAGTTGCAAATGGCTGGCACCTCGAATGGTTTGGAGTTGGCTGGGTCTGAACTTTGCAAATTTGAAATGAAAGTCCCACGTCAACATAAGGTGCTCGCCCTGCTGGACTTGCTGGGTAATGACAAAGCGGGGCTCTAGAAGCGCCACATACATGTGGCGAAAAATGCGCGAAATCTCAGGCAAACCTTGGACCTCATTAAAAGGGTCTTTAAAGCGAGCGTCCTCGGTGTAGATTTCTGAAAAACGCGCCACACTTTGCGGCGTGAGCGTTTCAAAAAACCGCACGATGTGGTCAACTTTGGAATTTGTCATGGCGTGCACAACTTTACAAACCCGTCATTTTTTTGACCAGTGGAAAGTACCAGCGGTAAGGCAATAAGCGCAGCAATTTCATCCAGCGCGTGAAGCTCTTGGGGTAATGAATTTCAAACTCACCCTTAGCCCAACCAGCCAGGGTGTCTTGTGCGGCTTGCTCAGGAGAAATTAGGCCGGGCATTTTGAAAGTGTTTTGGGCCGTAAGCGGGGTTTCTACAAAACCGGGGTTGACCACGCTCACTCCCAGGCCCGCGTCATGCACGTCCATGTACAAAGCCTCGGCCAAGTTGATGAGCGCCGCTTTGGTGGGGCCATAAGCCAAGCTTTGGGGTAGCCCTCTAAAGCCCGCCACACTGCTGACCAAGCTGAGATGCCCTTGACCGAGCGCCAGCATGGGGGGCAAGACAGCTTGAAGCAGGTTCAAAGCGCCCACGTAATTGATTTTTTGGTGCTTGAGCATTTCACCTAAATCAAAATGGTGTGCCCGCATGGCCTGGTAATGCCCCGCGCAATACAGCACCAAGTCAAGGGGTTGACGAGCCCGCACCTGCTCAGCTGCTTGCATAACTGCCGCAGCATCTGTGGCGTCTAACGGCAAGGCCACCGCACGTGACTGGCCTAAAGCATCGTCGCCCTGATGAGCTGCCACCCATTCATGGAGTGCTTGGGCTTTACGGGCGGAGACCCACACCGTGGCACCGCGCTCCCACAGCTGGTTGGCAATGGCTTGTCCGATGCCGCTGGATGCTCCCACCAGCCAAACACTGCGGCCAGTCCAATGGGTGAGCTTGGGGTTCAACGACATGGAGAGTGAAGGGACTTAACGTTTGAGAAAAGACAAGGTCACCTCACCCAAGGTCACGCCCCACTTGCTCATGGTGGCACGGTTGAGCATGACGCGGTCGTTCATGAGGTACATCCAGTCGTCAAACTGCACCTCGATGATGCGACCTTCAATGGGCAGATTGAGGGTATAGGTCCAGTAGAAGGCATTGCCTTGTTCTTGTCCTGTGGCCACACCCACCACATCTTCGGCGCGGCCGGTGTAACTGCCTTGGAGGCTTTTGCCACCCTGCGCGGGTTCACGTTGCAGATGCCAAATGCGCTTTTGCTTGGTGCCGTCTGAGTACAAGAAGTCTTCGTCCAGCACGCCCTGCTCCTTGCCGGACGGGCCGCTCCAACTGCAGTTCATCACCACAGTAAAGCGCTTGACCACCTTGCCAGAACGGTCTGTAAACAAACCGTAGGCATCCACCACGCCATTGAAATACTGACGCATGTCCAACACAGGCAACTGTCCTGCGTGATCCGCGATCTGGTGAGAGGCACAGCCTGAGAGGCTTGCCAATCCGGAAAAACCAGCCACAGTGCCAGCACTCAAAGCAGCCATGCGGGTCCAAGCTTGTCGTCTGTTCATAAGTCATCCTTTGTTGAACGCACGAAAAACACATATAGCAAAACAGCAGCTAACATTTTGAGCATACAAGGTACAACAGCATATGCAAGCGTTAAAGCTTGCAAGCCCTGTAATTCCCGGGTACCGGGCACATAACCGGCCCAAGCCAATAAAGGCAAAGACAGCCCAGCAGCAAGCGCCAGGTTGAGCTTGATCACAAAATTCCACCAACCCATGTAGGTGCCTTGGCTTCGGCCCAAATCTCCTTCACGCGCAATCAACCCTGCCAGCAAGGCGCCGGGCAAAGCCAAGTCTGCGCCTTGGGCCATTCCTGAGAGCGCGCAAATCCATAAAAAAGGTAGGGCGTCGCCCGCCTCCAGCACCACAGCTCCTGCAAATACACACACGGCCAGCATCATGCCCACCCACCAACTACGTACCAGCCCCCAGCGCCGCACCATGAACATCCAGCCCGGTATAGACACGGCGGCAGACACAAAGAACACACCCAAAAACAGGGGTTCTTGTGCAGAAGTCACTTGGAGGCGATCTTGCAAAAAGAAAAACAACAGCGTGGCCGGAATGGCGCTGGCAGTGCCATTGACCACACACACGCCCAGCAATTTTCTAAAAGCAGCGCGTTGCAAGGGCTGCCACAAGCTGCGCCAAGAAGCATCTGCAGGCAAGGCTTGAGCCAGTGTTGCTGCAGCAGGTTGTGGCGCAAGCCACCAGGCACCCAAGCCAAGGGCTAACACCACACCAAAGAGACCCACCATGGTGGGCAGACCCCAAAGCGAGGGCGCGACCGATGCCAACACCACCCCCAGCAAGGCTAAGCCTTCTCGCCAGGCAGCCAAGCGGCTTTGCTGCAATTCGCCGCCGGCCAGCAAGGCCCCCCAAGATTGGTGCATCAGGGTGGTGGCACTGAAACTCAAATAAGTGGCCACCAACGCCACAGACAGCCAAACCCAACTGAGCGCATCGGGCGCTTGGCCCATGCTCATCCAAGGCGGAAAGAACAGCACGCCAAACCCCAGACCCATCAAAACGCACAACACACTGGCCAAACCCAACATGTGGCGCGCTGATCTTCGGTACAAAGCATCGCACCAACGTCCCAATGAGGGGTCCACCACAGCATCCAATGCCCGGGTTGCCAATAAAACAGCGCCTAAAGCTGCCAAAGACATGCCGTACTCGCGGGCATAGTGATTGGGCAGCAACATGTACAAGGGAAGCGCCAAAAAAGCCAGCGGCAGACCCATGAGGCCATAACGCCAACTTTGGGCCTGAGACAGTGGCACCTTATTCAAGACCTAACAAGGCTTGCCGCATTTTGGGTTCAGACGTGCGATCAGAAAGCCAAATTCCCATAAACAGGCGGGCAAATTCGGGGTCAGCAATATCCCGTCTGAAGACCCCATTGGCATAAAACCGAACGCCTTTGTTGGGCTGGTAAACCCCAGCCAAACGGTCCCCCTCCTGAATATCCCCAAACGCCAAGGCCATATCTTCAAACCAGCGCTGAGCCCGTTCGTCTGAAAAAGGGGTCTGACGGCGCATTTCTTCAAGCGAACGCTTGGCAATGTCTTGACCTTTGAATGCTCTGAGGTAACGCAACTCCAAAACCATAGGGGTACGCCGCCAGTCCTGAGCACGGAAGGCGGTATCCACCCACAACTCGGCGTCATACACATTGAAGCCCCAAAAGGTCATGCGTGCTGTGCCCTGCTGTCGGTTGACATCGAGTCCGCTGTCTCGAGCCATTTGAATCGCGTTAAGGGGAAAGGTCGTTTGAGCCCCGATAGACAGTGGAAGAAACAGTGCTGCACAAAAAACAAGCACCCTCATAAACAAGTAGGACTGAAGCATAAAGACCCTAAGCCTTTTGCAGCGTGAATTGCATGACATTGGTGCTACCTTCGTCAAACGCCGCTTCGCAATAGGCCAAATAAAACTCCCACAAACGGATGAAGGGCTCATCAAACCCGAGGTGCAGCACCTGCTCTCGGCTGGCCAAAAACTGCTGTCGCCAGCGACGCAAGGTCTCGGCATAGTCGGGCCCAAAGGCCAACTCATCCACCACCTTCAGCCCCGCCTTAGCCACATGTTGGCGCAACACACTAGGACAAGGCAAACACCCCCCGGGGAAAATATATTGCTGAATGAAGTCGGTGGAGCTGATGTAGCGCTCAAACAAATTGTCAGCAATCACGATGGTTTGAATGCAGGCGCGCCCGCCCGGCTTGAGCAACTTACCCACCGTTTCAAAATAGGTGGCCCAATACTCTTGACCCACAGCTTCAAGCATTTCAATAGACAACACTGCATCAAAAGGACCATCGCTGACATCGCGGTAGTCTTGCATGCGAATTTCTGCCTTGGGGTTGGCGTCCTGAGCCCATTGCAATTGCTCTGTGCTGAGCGTCAAGCCCACCAAGCGGGCTTGAAATTCGTTGACAGCCATCTGAGCCAAAGCCCCCCAACCACACCCGATTTCCAAGACCCGATGGCCTGGCTGAACCCCAGCCATTCTCAATGAACGACGCACCTTAGCCAACTGCGCTTGCTTTAAATCGCCTTGCAACTCGCCTTCAAACCACGCGGCCGAATACACCATGCTGTCGTCCAACCACAAGCGGTAAAAAGCATTACCCAAGTCGTAATGGGCGTGAATGTTTTTGCGGCTGTTTTCACGGGTGTTGCGCTTGAGCAAGTGCTTGATGCGATAGACCAAACGCCCCAACCAGTTGCCATAAATCACCGCATCCAAGGCCTGACGGTTCAACAAAAACAAACGCAACAGACCGGCCAAATCGTCGGTGGTCCAGCCGCCATCACGATAGGTTTCGGCAAAACCAATATCACCAGACTTCAGCACCGCGGCAAAAACCCCCCAGTCGGACAGGTTCACCCGCACTTGGAGCTCGCTAGCCGGTGCGCCAAATTCTCGCCAAGAACCATCAGGCAGTTGCAACTTGAGGCAACCCGACTGCAAACGAGAAAGCAACTGCAACACGCGCTTGGCTGAAGCAGGTGCAGATGAAACAGAAGCGGCTTGAGCAGCTGATGGGCTGGAAGAAGTGTCTGCAGTGGGCATAGGAAAGCGGTTAAGAAATAGGCGGCTTGGATTCAGAAGGGATCACAGACACCAACTCAGCGGGAGGCGAAGGCTTACGGAAAATTGTGACACGCCTGCGCCAAAGCTTGAAAGCTTGCCAATGAATACGCACAGTCACCATCAGGGTCATCCAGGGAAACTGCCACAGGGCACGACGGAGGGCTTGGGCGGTCAGCGGCTCTAGGTGCCCCTGCACGCTGGTGATCAACAAAGGTTGATGGATCGGGGTAAAAGAAAGCTCATCATCAAAATACTCAATACGCACCACCGTCCGATCTTGGGTGCGCATAAATCGAAAGTGGTAGCGGCCTTGTACTTTGCAAAAAGGCGAGACAAAAAACACCTTGTCAGCCACCAAATCCACACCATAACGGGGCTTTTGGAGCAAGTACACATGCCGCTCACCAAAGGTGTTGTTGACCTCACACACAATGGCTTCCAAACCACCCAACGCGTTGTGGCAATACCAAAAGCTCACGGGCTTGAAGGTATAGCCCATCACCCTTGGATAGCAATGCAGCCAAATTTCACCGTCAGCTTGAATCTGCTGCTGATCGAGCAACTCTTGCACCCAGGCCAATGCGCCGCCCTGCTGGGGCCCACGACCGTCGCCGTGGTCCGCATCGTAAAAACTCAGTAAGGCTGGGCGGTTGCGCGCCAAGACCTGCCCAAGACGAGGCGCACTTTGCATGGCCCGCATAGGCAACATGAGAAAAAAAGTAGGGTAGTTAAAAGCATGATGCACCGGACGCAAACGGGTGTGTCGCACCTCACCAAAGCCCACCAAGGGTTGAGCCATCACCAAAGGTTTACTTGCCGATGGCTTCAAATGAGTTGGACCGCAGCGCCGAGGGCTCGGGTAAGAACTGGATCAAACGCGCCACTTCCAGTCCTGCCTTGAGGCCGTCTTCATGGAAGCCGTAACCCATCCATGCACCACAAAAATAGGTGTGCTGCTGACCTTGCAGGGTAGGCATTTCGCCTTGCGCCTGAATGGCGCCCACGTCGAACACAGGGTGAGCATATTCAAACTCACCCAGCACATGTTCTGGCGCAATGGGTCGTACCGGGTTTAGGGTTTCAATCACCGATTGGTCAAACGGCAAGGGTTGCAACTTGTTGAGCAAGTAGTGCAGGCAAACGCCCGCTTGCTCTTGATCAGCGCTCAAGGCCCGCTCGTAGTTCCAAGCCGCCCAAGCCCTGCGTTGCTTAGGCAACACCGAAACATCGGTATGCAGCACCGCACGATTGGTGTGGTACTTGATGGCGCCCAGCGTTTGCGCCTCTTGCAAGCTGGGTTGCTTCAACAAGGCCAAAGCCTGATCGGAATGGGTGGCCAACACCACCTTGTCAAAACGTTCTGAACCTTGGTCAGTCCAAATCGTCACGCCACGCGTCTCTCGGTCAATGGAACGAACCGGGGTGTTCAAACGCCGATCCTCAAGTTCAGACAAGATCAAGCTGACGTAATTGCGGGCCCCGCCTTGTACAGTCCACCATTGGGGCCGGTTGTTCACTTGAATGAGACCATGGTTGTGACAAAACCGAATCATGGTGGACACCGGAAACTGCAGCATTTGCTGGGTGGGGCAGCTCCAAATACAACCCAGCATGGGCAAGAAGTACCACTCTTGAAACGCCACGCTGAAGCGGTGCTCCTGCAAAAAATCAGCCAATGGCTGCATGAGCTCATGCTCTTGGCCTTGTTCGGCCAAAGACGTTGTCAGTTGGTTAAAGCGCATGACTTCACGAAGCATGCTGATGAACTGCCAATTGAACAGGTTAGGCCTTTGGGCAAACACCGTGTTCAGGCTGGCACCATTCCACTCCAAGTAGCGTCCCGAAGTCAAAGGCGATCGCACTGAAAACGACATGTCCGACTTGGCCACAGCAACGCCCAAATCTTCAAAGAGTTGTATCAGCCGAGGGTAGGTGCGTTCGTTGAACACCAAAAACCCGGTGTCCACCCCCCACGTGACGGGCTGCAGCGGCCCCAAAGGCTCCAGTCGACCTGGAAGGGTGACATCCACTGTATGGCTGTGGCCCCCAAAGTAATCGTTGGCCTCAAAGAGCGTGACATGTGCACGTTCGCGCAGTGCATGAGCGACAGCCAAGCCTGAAATACCAGAACCAACAATCGCAATTTTCATGTGGGACCCGTCAAAACCAATTGACCACCAGAAATGGTGTTTTTTTGTGCTGGGGGCGAATATACGCCCATGCGTCCTTGCGATGCCCGGATAATCAAATCACCATGCCCCAGAACACCTCTCGCTTAGCCGAACTGGTTGAAGAGCTCAAGCGCTCTCAAGCAGAGCTGGAAGCCCAGAACGACGCCTTGCACTACAGCCGCATTGCGGCTGAGGGAGCCTCTGAGCGTTTTGAGTCTTTGTTTTCCAAAGTGCCTTTGGCTTTGATGGTGGTGGACGAGTTGGGCATGGTGGTGCAAAGCAATGCCATGTCACTGAACCTGTTTCGCCCCAAAGAATCCGACCCGCCACTGAACTTTTTGTTACCGCTGGTCGACGACGAACATCTAGATCGTGTCGGACAGTCTTTTGAACAGGCTCAAAAAACCGGCAGCAGCGAAGTTAAAGAGGTGCTTTTTAAGCGTGGGCATCAGGACGCCTTGGTTGGCGACTTGCACATTGCACGCATTGAGTATTCGCAAGACAGCATGGCGCACTTTATTTGTGCGGTCATTGATCAAGGGCCTTTGATTTCAGAGCGCCAAGCCCTGCAACTGCGAAACGAAGAGTTGCGCCTTAGCGAAACGCGCATGGAAGCCATCATCAATTCGTCGATGGACGCCATCATATGTGCCGATGACAACTTTCTGATCACCGTCTTTAACCCTGCGGCGGCCACTCTATTTCAATGTGGCCCTGAACAAGCGCTGGGTATGCCGCTGGCTGGATTTTTGCCGCAGGTGATGAACTCCATTGGCCATTTGGATTTCAGCACCTCCCATTCTTTAGGTGAGGTTTTGGGTTTGACGGCGCAAGGTATGCCCCTAGACCTTGAGGTGAACGTGTCATACGAGCGACATTCAGAAGGCAACATCACCACCGTATTTGCCCGCGACCTGACCGCCCGCAAAGCCATGGAACACCAGCTGCGCGAATCGCAAAAAATGCAGGCGATTGGCACCATGGCTGGTGGTATTGCCCATGACTTCAACAACATCTTGGGCGCGATTTTGGGTAACGTGAGTTTGGCCAAGCAAGATGCAGGCTCTGAATCTTTGGCCCAAATGAGCCTGAACGAAATTGACAAGGCAGGTCGCCGTGCGCGCGACCTGGTTCGGCAAATTTTGACCTTCAGCCGCAACGAAGCACCCCACCGCCAGCCCATGAAGCTCAATGAACTGGTGCTTGAAAACGTGGGGCTTATCAAGGTGGGCTTACCGCCGCAAGTGAGGCTGACCATGGCGCTGGATGCCGACTCACCTTGGGTGCTGGCTGACCCCACGCAAATTGGGCAGGCTGTGCTCAACCTCTGTGGCAATGGCATTCAAGCCATTGGCGAGCAAAAGGGCAAGTTGCATATTGAGCTAACTGGCACAACTCTAGACAGTACCCAAGCCCAATCCCTAGGAATTGAACCGGGGCTGCATGCCGTTTTGCACATCACCGATACAGGGTGTGGCATGGACGAGGCCACGGTACAACGTATCTTTGAACCGTTTTTCACCACCAAAGAGGTCGGCAAAGGCACAGGCTTGGGCTTGGCCGTGGTGCACGGGGTCATGAGAACGCACGGAGGCGCTGTGGAAGTGCACAGCACCCCTGGAGAAGGCAGCACCTTCATGCTGTATTTTCCGGCTATGGAGCCCACTGCTGCGCAAACAGCGCAGGCTTTGCAGCGGTATGAATCGACACAAACCTCTACCCCCAACACCTCCGCAGCACCTCAAGCCCATCCCAACACCAGCGCGGCCACCACGCCACAGGCCCATGTGATGTATGTGGACGACGACACGGCCTTGGCCTATTTGATCAAGCGTGCGCTAGGCCGAAGAGGCTATCAGGTCAGCACCTACAACGACCCGCGCGAAGCCATTGAAGCCTTGAAAAATCCAGAGCATCAGGTGGACTTGATGGTCACCGACTTCAATATGCCTGGCTTTAGTGGGGTGGAACTTTTAAATGAGGTAGCGGCGCTACGCCCCCAGTTGCCCAAGGCA
This sequence comes from Hylemonella gracilis, assembly GCA_945862195.1. Lineage (GTDB taxonomy): Bacteria > Pseudomonadota > Gammaproteobacteria > Burkholderiales > Burkholderiaceae_C > Hylemonella > Hylemonella gracilis_C. The sequence goes on along the minus strand of CAMAXR010000003.1, from coordinate 31,673 downwards.
CTGGCCTCGGGTTACATCACACCGCAAATTGAAGCACAAGCCTTGGCTGCAGGTGCGCTGTCGCTTATTCACAAACCCAACGATGTGGATGACATGTGCGCCACCGTTGAGGAGCTGCTGCAAGCCCACCGCGCCAAAACCGATGTCGCTAAATTTTGAGCTGGTACATCAAGACGATGCCCTGCTGGTGCTGCACAAACCCGCGGGTTTGCTTTCGGTCCCTGGGCGGGGTGCCGACAAACTGGACAGCCTGAGTTACCGCGTACAACAGCAGTTTCCTGAGGCCTTGGTGGTGCATCGGCTAGACCGTGACACTTCTGGGCTTTTGATCATGGCCCGAGGCGTCACCATGCAAAGCCAACTGAGCAAACTGTTTGCCAGTCGGTCCGTGCACAAACGCTACACCGCAGTGTGCTTCGGGGTGCTGCACGATAGCGATGAGGGTGCCACTCAAGCAGGCAAAAGCCCCCTAAACCCCGATTTGCCCGAGACTTGGAACGCGATTGACCTGCCCATTTGGCTGGACTGGGCCAAACGCCCGCAACGCGAAATTGACCCGCGTGGTCAACCCAGCCTCACCCGCTGGCGGCTTATGGGTCATGAGGCCCAAGATCCGAATTCGGCCCAAACCTTATCCAGGCTAGAGCTGGAGCCCTACACTGGCCGCACCCACCAACTTCGGGTGCATTTGCAGGCGCTCGGACACCCCATACTGGGCGACACCTTGTACGCACCGCCTGAACTGCAGGCCTTAAGCCCGCGCCTCTTGCTGCACGCCACCCGCTTGAGCTTGCCGCACCCCTTAACGGGCCAAACCCTCAGCCTGCACTGCCCTGCACCGTTTTAATTCTGACTTTTCTTTGCAAGACGCTTGATGTGCATCAAGGTGCAAAGTGGAGGGCTGCGTAATCTGAGGTCTCTTATTAACGGAGAACTCTCATGTCTCAACTTACTTCAATACAAGCGCAAAAGCTCATGGGCGATTTGCATGTGGTCATATCTGATGCAGAAGACCTGTTGTCGGCCACTGCGGACGATGCCTCAGAAGCTGCCTTAGAAGTGCGCAAGCACCTGCAAGAACGGCTGAACCTCGCTCGTGCCGAAATGTCCAGACTGCAAAGTACGGCGGCTCAAACTGCCAAGGAGGTTGGAGTTGCTGCCGAAAAATTGGTGCACGAACACCCTTGGACGGCCTTGGGGCTGGCGGCCAGCTTAGGCTTGGCGATGGGGCTGCTGATCACACGCCGCTGAACCAATGGTCCAACCCAACCACCCGTCGGATCGCACCGGTCGCAACGGCTTATGGAACTTAGACACGCTCAGCAGCTTGCTGCGTCTGGTACTTGACTTGGGCACTGAGAGTCTGCAAGAGCGCGCAAAGCGGGTCGCTCAAGAGTTACAACAAGAGCAGTCGCGCGAACTCACCACACTGGCTGCCCTAATGAGTGCGGGCGTTTTGGGACTACTGGCGCTCATGAGCTTGACCGCTTGTGTGGTGGTATTGTGCTGGAACACTTACCCTGCACTTGCCTTGGCTGGGCTGAGCTTGTTGTATGCCACTCTAGGTTTTTGCACCTACCGCTGGGCTATACAGCGGTGTCATGGGGCAGCAATACGCATGCCCCTGTACACACGAGCGATCGCTCTGGGTCAGATGGGCGCTCTGGCCCTTCGGCTGATCAAAAAGTACCCCGCGCCTTAGCGGCAAGAACCTCAAGCGCCCTGAAAACCGCCTGAGCGCAAGGTCACCACCAAGGTGTCTCGGTAACCACCGCCATGGGGCATCTGGGGTTGGATGGGCGTGGTTTCGTGAATCACTCGCTCATCATCGAGCAGCAACACCGACCAAGGCTGAACCAGCGTAAAGCGCTCCCCTGCAGGGCTGTCCACTTTAAATACTCGGGTTTCTCCGCCTTTGACAAGGTGGCGCTGCACCATAAACACCGCCACCAACTCCACACCATCACGGTGAGCGCCTTCCGGCGTGGGGCGACCAATTCCCCCTGTGGTGTCGATGCGAAACTGATGCGCCTCCACAAACCAATGGTGCGCATGTTGACTTTCACCTTTGGCAACCTTCAGTTGGCTGGCCACGCGAGCCAGCCACAACAGCAATTGCCCCCAAGCAGGCTGATGCACCACCGCCTCGTGGATGGGATCAAACATTCGCTCCATGCCACCGTGCAAGGCGTTGTATTCCAAGGGTTGCCAATGGGCGCGGTGCGCCACCTGGCGCCACTGGTTGTGCTGCACTTCAAAACAAGAATGGCGACGCCTGCGGTACCGGCCCCCATCTTTCAGATGGGCATCTGGAGGCAAATCGTTCCAACCGGGCGTGAGCGCCATCAGGTCTTGCAGCTGGCAAGCCGACAGCTCGCACACCGTATCTGCTGACAACACCACATGCCCCTCCTGGAGCATCTGAGCATCCAATTGGGACGCTGGGGTGAGCTGCGGGTTCATAAGGACAGCCCCAAGGCTTGGGCCAGCAGCTCATAAGAGCGCTGTCGGGCTTGCGGCTCATACGTCCAGGTGATGACCGCCAACTCATCCACTTGCAAACGCGCAGCCAAATCTTTAAGCCTTTGCGCCACCTCAGGCGCAGCCCCCACCAGAGCTTGCCCGCGCAACTGCTGGAGTTCTGGCTGTTCATGGGCTGCATAACTGCGACGCGCCTCAAGTGGCGGCAGCAATGGTCCCAACTGACCCACGCGCCGATCCATTCGAAAACGTTGTCGGCTTTCAAATTGCAACCATGCCTCTTCTTCGGTATCCGCCGCCAAAGCCCATACACACAGGGCGGTGTAAGGGTGAGGGTGTTGTTCGGTGGGCTTAAATTGATCGCGATACAGATTCAAAGCGTGTTCTGCGCCCTGCCCCTCAGTAATGAACCATGCAAACGCATAGGGCCACCCCAAGTGGGCCGCCAACTGCGCCCCATAGTCGGAGCTGCCAAGCATCCACATCGCTGGAGCGGTCGGCCCAGTGGGGCAAGCTTTGACGCCATGCCCGGGGTGGCCGACAGGGAGCTCCCAACCTTGCACCCAGGCTTGCAGCTCCATGGCCTGACGCGGAAATTCATCCGAGCTGCGCATATTGGGATTGAGCACACGGGCCGTGCGTTGGTCGCTCCCAGGGGCGCGGCCGATGCCAAGGTCAATTCGGCCGGGCGCCAAAGCCTCCAACACACGAAATTGCTCGGCCACTTTAAAAGGTGCGTAGTGCGGCAGCATAACCCCCGCACTTCCAATACGGATGCGTTGGGTGCGAGCGGCAATGGCCGACATGAGCACCTCAGGGGCGCTGCCCACGATGGCGGGATGGCTGTGGTGTTCGCTCACCCAAAACCGGTGGTATCCCAAGGCCTCGCAGAGCTGCGCCAGCGCCAAAGTGTCTCGAATGGCTTGTGCTTCTTCTCGGCCTTCGGAGGCGGGCGACTGGTCTAAAACTGAAATTTTCAACATGACTTGTCATTATTGATGAGAACCCTCTATAGACCGGATCTGCATTTTTGGTATCTTGTGCCTTCGCCGTCCCTCTATCTCATCATTTATCGGAGCTGTGCCATGTCCAAAGTCCATTTGAAAATTGCAGTCCTTACGAGCGTTCTGAGCTTATGGGCTGCTGCCAGCCTGCCCGCTCACGCTGGCAAAACCCTAGATGCCATCAAGGCGCGAGGCCAACTGGTGTGTGGCGTGAACACCGGCCTGCCAGGTTTTGGTGCAGCGGATTCCAACGGCAAATGGAGCGGCATGGACGTGGATGTGTGCCGCGCCACCGCAGCTGCCGTTTTGGGTGACGCCGAAAAAATCAAGTACGTGCCCCTGAATGCTCAACAACGCTTTACGGCGCTGCAATCAGGAGAAATTGACATACTCTCGCGCAACACCACCTTTACCCTGACCCGCGATGCCTCTTTGGGGATGCACATGACAGCGGTGCTGTACTACGACGGTCAAGGATTTATGGTGCCTTCCAAGAGCAAATTTAAGAGTGCCAAGCAACTCAAAGGTCAAACCGTGTGCGTGCAGTCGGGCACCACCACTGAAAAAAACATGACCGACTTCTCCAGAACCTACGACCTCAAACTCAAACCCGTGGTATTTGAGAAGCTTGAAGCCGCCACCGGAGCGTATTTTTCAGGACGATGCGCGGCCTTCACCACGGACGCGGCAGGTTTAGCCTCTGTTCGGGCCAAAGAAGCCAAGAACCCCGCAGACCACACCATCTTGCCCGAGCTGATTTCCAAAGAACCCTTGGGCCCCATGGTGCGCCGGGGTGACGACGAGTGGTTTGCCATTGTGAAATGGGTGGTGTATGGCCTGATTGAGGCTGAGGAATACGGCATTACCCAAGCCAATTTAGACAGCATGAAAACCAGCACCGACCCTGTGGTAGCCCGTTTGTTGGGTACCAATGAGGACATGGGCAAGCACTTGGGGCTGGACCGCGAATGGCTGGCGCGCGCCATTGCCACCACTGGCAACTACGGCGAAATGTTTGAGCGCAATGTGGGCGCACAGTCCACGCTCAAACTTCAGCGCGGCCTGAACCAGCAGTGGAACAAAGGCGGCCTGATGTACGCCCCACCTGTTCGCTGATGCGGCTGAACTGGCGCAGTGCCTCAGGACGGGGCCTGCTGTACCAAGCAGTAGCCCTGCTTGTGGTGTTGCTGCTGGGTTGGTTTTTAGCGTCCAACACCGCGCACAACATGGCGCAGCGCGGCATTCAAAGTGGTTTCGATTTTTTGTGGGACCCGGCGGGCTTTGAAATTGGCGAGGGCCTGTTCAACTTCGACTCCACACAGTCTTACGCCCTAGCTTTTTTAACCGGTCTAGGCAACACGGTTCGGGTAGCGCTCACCGGGATTGTGTTGGCCACACTACTGGGCACCTTGTTGGGTGTGGGTCGTTTTTCTCGCAACCTGCTGGTGCGCGTGTTGTGCTCTGCCTATGTGGAGGTGTTTCGCAACATCCCTTTGCTGTTGCAACTGCTGATGTGGTACCTCATGCTGGCCGAACTGCTGCCCGCTACGGATGCGCCGATCACGCTGGGGCACTTGGAAATGAGCAAAGGCGGCCTGATTTGGAACAGTGAAGCTCTACCCAACGCATCGGTCGATGCTCTTCCCAAAGAGCCCCTATGGGCGCTTTCGCCCGAATTTATGGCCTTAACGCTGGGGCTGACCTTGTACACCGCAGCCTTTATGGCCGAAGTGGTGCGCGCCGGTGTGGCGGCGGTGCCTAGAGGGCAAACCGAAGCTTGCGCAGCCCTGGGCCTGAGCCGCCTACAAGCCATGCGCCACGTGTTGTTGCCGCAAGCCTTGCGCATCATCATCCCGCCGATGACCAACCAGTACCTGAACCTGACCAAAAATTCATCCCTAGCAGTGGCCATTGGCTACCCCGATGTGGTGTCCATTGCCAACACAGCCCTCAACCAAACAGGCCGGGCCGTGGAATGCATTGCCCTGGTGATGGCGGTGTATTTGTGCACCTCGCTCTTAACCGCGCTGCTCATGAATGCCTACAACCAACGTGTGGCGCTCAAGGAGCGGTAACTTGTCCCCCAACGCCTTGATTCAAGCCCGCACAGCCCCCATCGCGACCACATCCTGGCTGACTGCTGTGCGTACGCACCTGTTTGCCGACTGGGGCACCGGGATAGCCAGCGGGGTGTTGCTGTTGCTTTTAGCTTTCGCAGGCGCACATTTGCTGGATTGGGGTGTGATACGCGCCCAATGGCTGCCCGATGTAGCCGCATGCCGCGCCGATGGTGTGGGCGCTTGCTGGGGCGTCGTGGCCGAGAAATACCGGGTCATTTTGCTGGGCCGCTACCCGCTGGAAGAGCAATGGCGGCCGGTCGTGGCCAGCAGCTTGCTGTTGGCTTTGCTGCTGGTCAGCTGCCTGCGCAGCTTTTGGAGGCCTTGGCTGGCCGTGCTGTGGGTGTTGGGCCTGCCCATTTATTTTGGCCTGATGAAAGGGCACCTCTGGGGGCTTTCACTGGGCTTAACCGCCGTAGACACCGACCGCTGGGGGGGCTTGCCGCTGACCTTGTTGTTGTCTTCCGTATCGATTGCTCTGGCACTGCCACTGGCGATACTGGTGGCGCTGGGCCGCCGCTCTGAGCTGCCTGCTATTCGGGCTTTGTGCACGGTGTATGTGGAACTGGTGCGCGGCGTGCCTTTGATATCAGTGCTTTTTATGGCCTCGTTCATGCTGCCCCTGTTTTTGCCCCAAGGGCTCACCATAGATGTGCTGCTGCGCGTGTTGGTGGGCATTACTTTGTTTGCAGCAGCTTACATGGCCGAGGTGGTGCGCGGTGGGCTGCAAGCCGTCCCGCGCGGTCAGGTAGAGGCAGCAGCCACACTGGGTTTGTCTTGGTGGCAAACCCAGCGCCATGTGGTGTTGCCCCAGGCCCTAACTGCCGTGTTGCCGGGTTTGGTCAACAACTTCATTGCCATTTTTAAGGACACGTCATTGGTGACCATTGTGAGCTTGTACGAGCTCACTGGAGCGCTCAGTTTGGCACTGAATTCAGACGCCGATTGGCGGCCCTTTAAGCTCGAAGGCTATGTGTTCATTGCCTTGATTTACTTTGTGTTTTGCTTTTCGATTTCACGCTACAGCCTATGGGTTGAGCGGCAGTTGGCTCACGGTACCCCCTCATGAACGAACCCATCATTAAGTTTGAACGCCTCAACAAATGGTTTGGCCAACACCTGCATGTGCTGCGCGACATTGAACTTGCCGTGCAAAAGGGCGAGCGCATTGTGGTGTGCGGCCCCTCAGGCTCTGGAAAATCCACCCTGATTCGCTGCATCAATGCGCTAGAAGGTTTTCAAAGCGGCCGCTTGGTCGTCGACGGGGACGAACTGCGCACCGACGCTGCGGGCCCAGACCTGAAGGTGATCGACCAGATTCGTCAAAAAGTGGGCATGGTGTTTCAGCAGTTCAACCTGTTTCCCCACCTGAGCGTTTTGGACAATCTCACGCTGGCACCTGTCAAAGTAGCGGGCATGACGCCCCACGCCGCCCAAGAACTGGCCATGGCGCAACTCGAGCGTGTGCGCATTTCCGAACAAGCGCATAAATTTCCTTTGCAGCTCTCGGGAGGTCAGCAGCAGCGGGTCGCCATTGCGCGGGCGCTGTGCCTCAAACCCAAAATCATGCTGTTTGACGAACCCACCTCGGCACTGGACCCTGAAATGATCACCGAGGTGCTGGACGTGATGATTGAACTGGCCAGCGCAGGCATGACCATGCTGTGCGTGACCCACGAAATGGGGTTCGCCAAAACTGTGGCCGACCGCGTGGTGTTTATGGACCAAGGCCAAATCATTGAACACAACACCCCGCACGAGTTTTTTGAACACCCTCAAACCGAACGCAGCCGAGACTTTTTGTCCAAAATCTTGCGGCACTAGGTGTTTTCCCTAGGAATGTCCCTGCTTCGGGGACCATTAAGCCCAACGGGCTTGTAAGTCGCTTATAAATCGTGACGTGGTTGGCAGTGTGCCGACCCATATGCCAAACAACGAGGAGCTTTTCATGGCGAAAATCAACGTCAATGGGCAAGTGCGGGAATTTACCGCCGAGCCTGACACCCCGCTGCTGTGGGTCTTGCGCGAACAGCTGGAACTTACCGGCACCAAATACGGGTGCGGCGTGGCCCAATGCGGCGCCTGCACAGTGCATGTCGATGGCGTGCCCACTCGCAGTTGCCAGCGTCCCGCCAACTCTGTGAGCCCCCGCGAAAAAGTGGTCACGATTGAAGGCTTGTCAAAAAACGGCTCACACCCCGTCCAAAAAGCTTGGGTCAAGATGGATGTGCCCCAATGCGGTTACTGCCAAAGCGGCATGATCATGGCCGCTGCCGCCCTGCTGAAAAACCGCCCCAACCCTACAGACGCCGACATTGATGCAGCTATGACCAACATTTGCCGTTGCGGCACCTACGGTCGCGTGCGCGCGGCCATCAAGGCGGCGGCAGCCACCGGCAGCAAGCAAGCCAAACTGGACATTCAACACACTGATGGGAGCGTCGCATGAGCAACACAATGACTCCAATGGAAGTTTCACGTCGCGGATTTTTGGCCAGTGCTGGCGCCGCAGCCGGCGGCATGGCCTTGGGTTTTCATGTGCCTTTTGCACAGGCCCAAACCGCATTGGTGCAAAACGGCTCGCCTGAAATCAATGCATGGGTGGTCGTCAACGCTGACGACACCGTTATGGTTCGTGTGGCCCGCGCCGAAATGGGTCAAGGCACCCTGACCGGTTTGGCTCAGTTGGTGGCTGAAGAGCTGGAATGCGACTGGTCCAAAGTGCGCACCGAAGTGCCCACCCCCCGTCAAAGCTTGGCGCGCAAGCGTGTGTATGGCAACTTCAACGCCACCGGCAGCCGTGGCATTCGTGATTCGCAAGATTACATGCGCAAAGGCGGCGCAGCTGCCCGCATGATGCTGGTGCAAGCCGCTGCCAACCAGTGGGGCGTTCCGGTGTCCGAACTCACGGTGGCCAAAGGTGTGATTTCTCACAAAGCCAGCAAGCAAAAAATCAGCTATGGCAAAGTTGCAGAAGCCGCCGCCAAGCTCACGCCACCAGAGGCCGCCAGCATCACTCTCAAGGATCCCAAAACTTGGACGGTTGCCGGTAAGCGTCTGGCCCGTTTGGACACGGTTAAAAAGACCGTGGGTGCCCAAAACTACGGTGTTGACGTCAAATTGCCCGGCATGCTGAACGCGGCCATTAAAGATTGCCCCGTTTTTGGCGGCAAGATCAAAAGCTTTAATGCAGCAGCCATTGCCAACCGCCCTGGCGTGAAAAAAGTGGTGCAGGTGGGTGACACCGGTGTGGCCGTCATTGCCGATACCTGGTGGCGCGCCAAGACCGCTTTGGACGCATTGCCTATTGATTGGGACTTTGGTCCCAACGCTCAGGTGTCCAGCGACCAAATTCGCGAAACCCTCAAAGCGGGCTTAACGGCCAATGATGCTGTGGTGGGTTCCTCTAATGGCGACGCACCTGCCGCCTTGGCCAACGCGGCACGCAAGATTGAAGCGGTGTATTCCTACCCTTACCTCAGCCATGCGCCGCTCGAACCCATGAACGCCACAGCCAAGTGGACGGCTGAGCGATGCGAAGTTTGGGTGCCCACCCAAAACGCTGAAGCTGCTTTGGCGGCCACTGCAGAAGCAGCCGGTTTGACTGTGGACAAATGCGATGTGTATGCAGAATACTTGGGTGGTGGTTTTGGCCGCCGCGCACGCAACGACTTTGTGACCCAAGCGGTCATCATTGCCAAGTCCATGCCCGGCACACCCATCAAGCTGATGTGGAGCCGTGAGGAAGACATGACGCATGGCTTCTTCCACCCCGTGACCCAGTGCAAGCTGACCGCAGGCTTGGATGCACAAGGCAACCTCAATGCGCTGCACATGCGTATTTCGGGCCAGTCCATTTTGGCCACCGTGGCACCGCAAAACATCCGCAACGGCCGCGACCCCGTGGTGTTTCAAGGCTTGGATGCCACTGGTGCTGAGGGTACTTTGGGCTACGCCATTCCCAACTTGCTGATCGACCATGCCATGCGCAACCCGCATGTGCCTGCGGCCTTCTGGCGTGGTGTGAATCTGAACCAAAACGCCATTTATTTGGAATCTTTTGTAGACGAAATTGCGCATGCTAGCGGTCAAGACCCCCTGGCCTTGCGCCGCAAGCTGTTGGCCAACAGCCCCAAGCACTTGGCCGTGCTTAATGCCGTGGCTGAAAAAGCTGGCTGGGGTAAGCCAGCACCTAAAGGCGTGTTCCGTGGCTTGGCTCAAATCATGGGTTTTGGCAGCTACGTGGCCGCTTGCGCCGAGGTGTCAGTTGGAGACGACGGTTGGCTCAAAATCCACCGCATCGTGGCCTCTACCGACCCTGGCCATGTGGCCAATCCCCAGCAGGTGGAGTACCAGGTGGAAGGCTCATTTGTGTATGGCCTGTCTGCAGCCTTGTACGGCGAAATCACCGTGCAAAACGGCGCCATTGTTCAGAAGAACTTTGACACCTACCCCGTGATGCGTCTGCACGAAATGCCTAAGGTGGAAACCGTGCTGATTCCGTCGGGTGGCTTCTGGGGTGGTGTGGGCGAGCCCACCATTGCCGTGGCAGCTCCTGCCGTGCTCAATGCCATTTTTGCGGCCACTGGCAAGCGCATCCGCGATTTGCCTTTGAAAAACCATAGCCTTCAAAAGGCTTGATGCCAGAGCGCATAAAGCGTGAGCTTTAGGCCAAAACCAACAGGCCAGCCCCTTGGGCTGGCCTTGTTGTTGGTGTTGTGCTGTTGGCTTTTCGCTTGGCCCTATGCGCGCGCAATGAGCCCAGCCACACAAAATCCCAGCCAGCCGCTGACCCAACAACCTGGCGACATCGAGCGCGGACGTGCCATTGTGGCCAATCGCCAGCAGGGACTTTGTGTGTTGTGTCACCAAGCTCCCGTGCCAGACGAACGTTTTCACGGCAATATGGCGCCAGACCTGCGCGGTGTGGGTGCGCGCCTGAACGCCGCGCAGCTGCGCTTGCGCATGGTGGATTCGCGCCAAATCAACCCCGAAAGCTTCATGCCTGCCTATTTCCGAACCGACCACCTGCACCGGGTGGCTCCGGCTTTTCAGGGCAAAACCCTACTGAGCGCCCAAGATATTGAAGACGTGGTGGCTTATTTATTAAGCTTGAAGGAGTGAGCTGAATCCATGAATAAAAACGCCCCCCAATATTCCCCCGAATTACAAACGCCCGACAGCCTCACACGCCGACGTGTGCTGGGTACATCCGTAGCCCTAGGGGCAAGCTTGTTGGGTGGCGCCGTCTGGACACGACCCGCCTACGCCACCACCGAAGAAATGACTGCGGCCATCCGCAAGTTTGCAAACGGTGCCGCCGTGAGACCCGGACGAGTACGTTTGGCCATATCTCCCATTGTGGACAACGGCAACACCGTGCCTATAGAAATTACGGTGGCCAGCCCCATGACTGTGGCCGACCATGTGACCCATATTGCCTTGTTTAATGAGCGCAACCCCCAATCCGATGTGGTGAACTTTTACCTCAACCATCGCGCCGGTCGCGCGCATGTGGCCACCCGCATTCGTTTGGCTACCACCCAAAAACTGGTGGCGGTCGCTCGAATGAACGACGGCAGTTTTTGGTCCCACACCGTAGAAGTGATTGTGGCCATTGCAGCTTGCTTGGAAGGAGACGAGGTTTGATATGACACGCGCCCTCATCACCCTCCCCAAAACTGCCCGCAAAGGCGACACCTTTGAAATTCGCACCGTAGTGGGGCACCCCATGGAAACCGGCTTTCGCCCCGGGGCTGACGGCAAAACCTTGCCGCGCAACATCATTGAGCGGTTTGAATGTCATTACAACAATGAGCTGATTTTTAAGGCCGACCTGTTTGCTGCGGTATCAGCCAACCCTTACATCGCATTTCATACCGTGGCCACGGCCAGCGGCAACTTGCGCTTCACTTGGACAGGCGACCAAAACTTTGTGCACACTGAAACCGTGGCCTTTGAGGTGACTTGATTGCACAAGGCACTGCAGCCCATTTTTAGGTTGCTGGCCCTTTCGGCAATTGGGTCTTTTTGGGGCATAGCCAGCTTGGTTTGGGCGCAATCTCCCTCTGCTGACACACGCCGCTCGGGCTTTGACATGATGGGCGAAAGCCTGCAAGCCATGCAGCGGGACGACACCAGCAATCCCGGCATGCTCTGGGTCAAGCAGGGCGAAGCCTTGTGGAGTGCTGCATCCTCTAACCCATCGTGCCAAAGCTGCCATGGCCCCGCGCCACAGTCCATGAAAGGTGTGGCCGCACGCTACCCCGCCTTTGATGCACTCAGCAACCAAGCCATCAACCTGCAGCAACGCATCAACCAGTGCCGTGTGAACCACCAGCAGGCCTCACCATGGCGTTTGGAAAGTCAGGAATTGCTGAGCCTTGAGAGTTACGTGGCTTTACAGTCCAGAGGCTTGCCCACCAACCCCAGCACAGACCCCCGCATGCAAGCGGTGGTGCAAAGGGGTGCGGCCCGCTACCAGCAACGCATGGGACAGCTTGATTTGACTTGCGCGCAATGCCACGATCAACGCTGGGGCTTGAAGTTGGGCGGCACAGTCATTCCACAGTCGCACCCCGTGGGATACCCCATGTACCGGCTGGAATGGCAAGGCATGGGCTCCCTTCAGCGCCGCTTGCGCAATTGCATGAGCGGGGTACGCGCCCAATTGTTTGCATATGGATCGCCGGAGTTGGTAGAGCTGGAAGCCTATTTGGCAAGCATGGCCCGCGGTATGCCGCTAGAAAGCCCTGCTGTGAGACCTTGAGCGTTCACACCTCACGCTTTAAACGCCTTGTCATGAACCCTGAATTGCCTACAGCCTTCAAGCTCTACCCCGGCAGCCTCACCGATGTGCCGGGTATCGAAGTGGGGCACTTTACAGACACGCGCCGCCCCACGGGTTGCACCGTCATCCTGACCCGCGCAGGGGCGGTGGCAGGCGTGGATGTGCGCGGCGCGGCACCGGGCACGCGGGAAACCGATTTGCTTGAGCCCGGCAATTTGGTGGAGCAAGTGCATGCGGTGTTGCTTGCCGGTGGCAGCGCTTGGGGCCTTGATGCCGCAAGCGGCGTGATGCGCTGGCTGGAAGAGCACCACATTGGCCTGCCCACGGCCTACGGGCGCGTGCCCATCGTGCCCGCTGCCGTCATTTTTGACCTAGGGGTGGGCGACTCCAGCGTTCGTCCTGACGCCGCCGCAGGCTACAGCGCATGCACCCAGGCGTCTCAACGAGCACCCGCACAAGGTTCTGTAGGCGCTGGGACTGGAGCCCGAGTGGGCAAGCTGTTTGGCATGGATCGCGCCATGAAAGGTGGCGTGGGCACCGCCTCCGTGCAGGCAGCTGGCTTTACAGTGGCTGCGCTGATCGTTTGTAACGCGGTGGGAGATGTGGTGGACACCAGCACGGGTCAACTCGTGGCAGGTGCACGCAGCGCCGACGGCAAGTACCTTGAAGACACTGTGCAAGCACTGCTGTCTGGCACCCCCCACCAGCGCCCCATCACACCCCCCGATGCGGGCACGAACACCACCATAGGAGTCATCGCCACCGACGCCGTTCTGAGCAAAGCCCAGGCTCAACGCTTGGCGCGGGTGGGGCACGATGGTTTGGCGCGCACCATCAACCCGGTGCACACCCCTTTGGATGGAGACACTTTGTTTGCCCTGGCAACGGGCACACAGCCCACCCCTGCAGACATGCTGTTGCTGAGTGTGATGGCTGCAGAAGCCACGGCCCGCGCCACGCTGAACGCGGTGCGCATGGCCAACGGGCTTTACTTCAAGGCTTTGTAGCGCACGCGCTTGGGCTTGGCGCCCTCTTCACCCAGTCGCCTTTTCTTGTCGGCTTCAAATTCTTGGTAGTTGCCATCAAAAAACACCCACTGGCTATCGCCCTCTGCAGCCAAAATGTGGGTGCAAATCCGGTCCAAAAACCAACGGTCGTGGCTGATCACCATGACCGAACCGGCAAACTCCAGCAAGGCGTCTTCCAGTGCGCGCAGGGTTTCCACGTCCAAGTCATTGGAGGGCTCGTCCAGCAGCAGCACGTTGCCACCGGCAATTAAGGTTTTGGCCAAATGCAAGCGCCCGCGCTCGCCGCCCGAGAGCATGCCCACTTTTTTCTGCTGATCACCACCGTTAAAGTTGAAGCGCCCGCAGTAAGCACGGCTGGGCATCTGAAATTTGCCCACCGTCAAAATGTCCAAGCCGCCGGAGACGTCTTCCCACACGGTTTTGTCGTTCGAGAGGTCGTCGCGGGTTTGGTCTACAAACGCCATTTGAACGGTTTGGCCAATTTTGACTTCGCCCTGATCGGGCTGCTCTTTGCCCGCAATCATTTTGAACAGGGTGGACTTGCCCGCACCGTTGGGCCCGATGATGCCCACAATGGCGCCCGCAGGCACCTTGAAGCTCAGGTTGTCGATCAGCAGACGGTCGCCAAAAGATTTGCTCACGCCCTTAAATTCAATCACCTCGTTGCCCAAACGCTCTGCGACAGGAATAAAAATTTCTTGGGTTTCGTTGCGCTTTTGGTATTCAAAATCGCTCAGCTCTTCAAAACGTGCCAAACGTGCCTTGCTCTTGGCCTGGCGGCCTTTAGGGTTGGCACGGGCCCACTCCAGCTCTTTCTTCATGGCTTTGGTGCGGGCGTCTTCGGTGCGCTGCTCCTGCTCCAAGCGGGTCTCTTTTTGCTCCAGCCAGGTGGAGTAGTTGCCCTTGTAGGGAATGCCGTGACCGCGATCGAGCTCCAATATCCACTCGGCGGCGTTGTCTAAAAAGTAGCGGTCGTGGGTAATGGCCACCACCGTGCCCGAAAAACGCGACAAAAACTGCTCCAACCAGTCCACCGATTCGGCGTCCAAGTGGTTGGTAGGCTCGTCCAGCAGCAGCATGTCGGGCTTAGAAAGCAGCAAACGGCACAGGGCGACACGGCGTTTTTCGCCGCCAGAAAGCTTGCCAATCACGGCGTCCCAAGGCGGCAGGCGCAGGGCGTCAGCGGCAATTTCCAGCTGGTGTTCGGAGCCGTCGCCCGCACCGGCCGCGGCAATGACAGCTTCTAACTGGGCTTGCTCAGCAGCCAGAGCGTCAAAGTCGGCGTCTTCATCGGCATAAGCGGCGTACACCTCTTCTAAACGGGCCTGGGCAGCTTTAACTTCGCCCATGCCACCTTCTACCGCTTCACGCACGGTCTCTTCGGGGTTCATTTGCGGCTCTTGGGGCAGGTACCCAATTTTGATGTTGGGCATGGGGGCGGCTTCGCCCTCAAACTCTTTGTCTACTCCGGCCATGATCTTGAGCAGCGTGGATTTACCTGACCCATTCAAACCCAACACGCCAATCTTGGCGCCCGGAAAAAAAGAGAGCGAAATGTCTTTCAAGATCTGGCGCTTGGGTGGCACGATCTTGCCAAGACGGTTCATGGTGAAAACATATTGAGCCATGGGGGTACTTTGCGATGAGGGTGAACTGAGGCCTATTATCGTTGGCATCCGCGTCAAAAAAGGCAGGAAGAGCGAACGTGCGAGAATACGTTGGTGTTTGTGCCCCAGTCGCGCACTTCACCAGCAATCGGCTGCGAGCCTGCTCCTCATCACTTAGCGTTGTTGACGGGTTCACCTTTTATCCAGTCTGCCTTGGACTGATCTGCCTCTTAGGGCAGGCGGGGCATACACCCTGCGTCATAGGGCTTTAGCCTTAACGCACCCCCTACCGAACCCTAATATATGAATTTTGACGATCTGAAACTGGCTCCTGCCATCCTTAAAGCCGTGCACGAGCAAGGCTACGAAACCCCAACCCCCATCCAAGCTCAAGCCATTCCGGTGGTCATGGAAGGTCACGACCTGTTAGGCGGAGCCCAAACCGGCACGGGTAAAACTGCAGCCTTCACCCTGCCCCTGCTGCACCGCTTGGCGATGAGCCGCAGCGCCACCAACAAGTTTGGCGGCACGGGCATACGAGCCTTGGTGCTCACCCCCACCCGCGAACTGGCGGCTCAGGTGGAAGAGTCGGTGCGCACCTACGGCAAACACTTGCAGCTCAAATCGGCCGTGGTGTTTGGCGGCGTGGGCATGAACCCGCAAATTGCCAAAATCAAGAGCGGACTTGACATTTTGGTGGCCACCCCAGGCCGCCTGCTGGACTTGCAGCAGCAAGGCTTTATGGACTTATCAGGCGTGCAAATTTTGGTGCTGGACGAAGCAGACCGCATGTTGGACATGGGATTTATTCACGATGTAAAAAAAATTCTGGCCCTGCTGCCCGCCAACAAGCAAAGTCTGCTGTTCTCGGCCACCTTCAGCGACGACATTCGCCAACTGGCGCAGACCCTGCTCAAAAACCCGCAAACCGTGCAAGTGACGCCGCGCAACACCACGGTGCAGCGTATCAGCCAAGTGGTGCACCCCGTGGGCCGCGAAAAGAAAAAAGCCCTGTTGGCCCACATCATCCAACAACACAACTGGAGCCAGGTGCTGGTGTTCACGCGCACCAAGTTTGGCGCCAACCATGTGGCTGAATTTTTAGAAAAGAATGGCATCACCGCCATGGCGCTGCACGGCAACAAAAGTCAAAGCGCACGCACCCAAGCTTTGGCAGGCTTTAAAAGCGGCAGCCTGCGCGCACTGGTCGCTACCGACATTGCCGCCCGCGGCATTGACATTGACGATCTGCCCCACGTGGTCAATTACGAAATCCCGAACGTGTCCGAAGACTATGTGCACCGCATTGGCCGCACCGGCCGCGCAGGCAAAGAAGGGCAAGCCGTGAATTTGGTCTGCTTGGACGAAGAAGGCTTTATGGCCGACATTGAGCGCTTTACCAAGCAAGAAATTCCAGTGGTGCCGGTAGAGGGCTTTGGGCCTGAATCTACCGAACGGGCCGAGCCCATTGCCATGGGTCGCCAAACCATTTGGGGCGGCTTGGGCAAACCACCCAGCCGTGAAGTGATGGCCGCTGCGGCCAAAGCCGCCCGCACCGACATGATGCAGCGCATCCGCGAAAACAAAACCGCCACAGGCGCGGGCGCTAAACCTAATGGTCCTAAGCCCAACGGCCCCAGAGGCAACGGCCCTCAAAAACCCAGATCCGGCTCGCGTGGCCCAGACAGAGGTCCCGATCGAGGACCTGATCGAGGCCCCGACCGTGGTGAGCAACGCTCAGCCGAAGGCCGCCGATCCGGCGCTGCACCGGGCGGTCAACCCGACCCCTTGCGCACCAGCGTGGACATGATGGCCGCCCGGGGCGCCCGTCGCGGCGGCGGTTTTGGTGGCGGAGGACGCGGTGGGTCTGGCGGCGGTGGTGGATCTGGCGGAGGCGGTTATGGCGGTCCAGGCCGGGGCTCTAGCGGCAACAAGGGTCCGAGAAGCCCGTTTTCACGGTAAGTTTTTTTTCCCCTTACAAGGAGTCAGGCATGCGGTTTCTACACACCATGCTGAGGGTGACCAACCTGCAGCGGTCCATTGATTTTTACACCCAGGTCATGGGCATGACGCTTTTGCGCACCACCGACAGGCCGGAGCAAAAGTATTCACTCGCCTTTTTAGGCTTTGGCCCCAACCCAGAACATGCCGAACTGGAGCTGACCTACAACTACGGCGTTACCCAGTACGACATGGGCAGCGCCTATGGGCACATTGCGCTGGGGCTGCCCGACATTTACGCAGCTTGTGAACAGATTCTGGCCAAAGCCGCCACATTTGGCGGCAGCATCACCCGAGAGCCTGGTCCGGTTAAGGGCGGCAATACCGAAATTGCCTTTGTGACCGACCCCGATGGTTACAAGATAGAGCTGATTCAGCGCGACTGGGACTGAAGGGGGGGGGAACTCCCCTATGTTGATTTAATTAATATTAGTTATGATTAATTAATATTAATTTCGAGGAAGCGCTATGCCTACCAGTGTCGCCTTAAGCCCCCACTTTGAGTCATTTGTGAAGGAACAAGTGAGCACCGGCCGCTTCAATAATGTCAGCGAAGTGGTGCGTGCAGGCCTACGCTTGCTGGAAGATCAAGAGCATGCTCATGCGCTGAAACTAGAGGAGCTGCGCGCGGCCATTCAGGCTGGAGCCGCTAGCGGTCAGGGCGTTCCAGCTGAAGAAGTCTTTGCACGATTGGAGCAAAAGTATGCTCAAGCTATTGGTTCGGCGAATACTGCGGATAAGTGTTGATGCGTCTGGAGTTTTCGCCACTGGCACTGAGCGACCTTGAAACCATTGGTGACTACATCTCCCAAGACAGCCCAGAAAATGCCTTGCGCTTTATCCAAACTTTACGTGGGCAGTGCCAGAAAATTTGTTTGGCACCTTTGGCCTACGTTGCAAGATTAGAGCTGGAAAGTGGTTTGCGCAGCTGTGTACATGGGCGTTACGTCATTTTCTTTCGCCCAATAAAAGACCTTGTGCGTATTGAGCGGATTTTGCACAGCGCAATGGACTTGACCGCACAGTTCAAATCGGATCTTTAGGTATTCGGGCTCTTAACTTTTGCCGTTCAGCCCACAACACCTGAGCGCGCTCTAGATCGGCCACGGTATCTATGTCGGTCACACAGCCTAAGTCGTCCACCGCGATGGCGTGCACGCCCAAACGCTTGACCAGTGGCGCAGCCCCCTGATCGCCGCTGAGTTGCAGCAGGTCTTGATGGCAAGTTTGAGCAAAACGCACCGGATGCCCATGCTGTCCCTCAAAGTTGGGACGCACCACCGCATACTCCAAGGGGGCTTGGGCAATTTGCAAAATGGTGCGGGCCAAGACCAAGGGCAGGTCGCCCGCCAAAATGAGCCAAGCGCTGGCATCCGGCGTGCGCCGAACCGCCGCGGCAATGGAGTCACCCATACCGGGGTGGCCCGCGTCTTCCACATGCACCAACAATCCCGTAGCGCGAGCGGCCTGAACCGTGTGCTGCAACACGGTTTGCGAGCCCAGTTGGGCTTGTAATTTATGGGTTTGTCCGCCCGAAGCCCTATAGCGCTCGCCCCGGCCAGAAGCCAGAACGATGATGCAAGGCTCGGTCAAGCCAGCTCGCAACCCGGTTGCGCTGGCACGCTGGTCAACACGGTATTTTTAGCTTGCACCATTTCGGCCGCAATAGACACGGCAATTTCGGCGGGTGTTTTGGCGCCTATTTGCAAACCCACCGGCCCATGCAGGCGGTCGAGCTCATCTGCAGTCAAGTCAAAGTGCTCGGCCAGCCGTTTTTTGCGAGCAGCTTGGTTGCGCTTGGAGCCCAAGGCACCCACGTAAAACGCGGCAGATTTGAGGGCTTCTAACAAAGCCATGTCGTCGAGCTTAGGGTCGTGGGTGAGGGCCACGATAGCGGTATGCGCATCGGGCATGAGCTCGCGCACCACATCGTCGGGCATGCCCTTGAGGTGCTGCACCCCAGCAATCCCCATGTTGGCGGCGTATTCTTCGCGGGGGTCGCACACCAGCACTTCAAAGTCCAGCATTTGCGCCATTTGAGCGACGGCATGGCTGAGTTGCCCGGCGCCTATCAGCAACAAGCGCCACTTAGGACCAAACAGCGTGGTGAGGGTGGTGCCGTCAAAAGACATGGTCAGTCCGCGCGCTGCATCGGCTAGCGAAACGGCGCCGGTAGATAGCGTCAGGGTGCGGGCCACCAAACGGTGTGCAGCCGTGCGCTGTAACACGTCTTCCAGCCACTGGGAGTGCAACACCGGTTCTTGCACCAAACGCAGCGTACCGCCGCAGGGCAAACCAAACCGCGCCGCCTCGTCTTTGGTCACGCCATAAGAGATCATGGAAGGCAGCAATGCCGCATTTGACGTTTGGGCAGTGGCATCCAAAGCTGGGGCAGCTTGCAGCGCGGCCCGGGTTCGGGCAATCAAGTCGTCTTCTATGCAGCCGCCCGATACCGAGCCGCTGACCAAGCCGTCGTCGCGCACCGCCAGCAACGCACCGGGGGGACGGGGCGCGCTGCCCCAGGTTTCCACCACAGTCACCAAAGTGACGGCATGGCCCGCTTGACGCCAGGCCAAGACGTCAGCCAGTACACGCAGATCTAGACTGTCCATAGTGTTCTCATAAGGTTTTCCATCATAGGTCAAAGACCGCATGTAACGCCCGGTCCTAAAATCAGGAAAACCCTAGAAAGCGCCCATGACTTCCATTGCAGACCTTCGCAAAAGCTACGAACGTGCGGAGCTGAGCGAGGACGCATCGCATGCCGACCCACTGGAACAGTTTGACCAATGGCTCAAAGAAGCCCTAAGCGCAGAACTGCCCGAACCCAACGCCATGACGCTGGCCACCGTGGGCAGCAACCTCCGACCCTCCACCCGCATGGTGTTGATCAAGGGCTATGACGCGCGCGGTTTGGTTTGGTACACCAATTACGACAGCCGCAAAGGTCAAGAACTGGCGGGCAACCCTTATGCGGCATTGCAGTTTCACTGGGTAGAACTGGAGCGCGTGGTGCGCATTGAAGGTCAAGTGCAGAAAATCAGTGCGGAAGAAAGCGACGCCTACTACCAAAGTCGCCCGCTGGATTCGCGCATTGGCGCGTGGGCCAGCCCCCAAAGCCAAGTCATTGAAGGGCGCAGTGTGCTGGTGGCCCAAGCGGCCAAATACGCTGCCCAGTATTTGTTGCAACCCCCTCGCCCACCGCACTGGGGCGGCTACCGCCTGGTGCCCGACCGCTGGGAGTTTTGGCAAGGCCGCCGCAGCCGACTGCACGACCGCTTGGTCTACAGCCGCTCAGATCAGGACACGTTTTGGGGCAGGCAGCGTCTAGCGCCTTAACCAACCTTAGCCAGCCTTAAAAAGCCAACCAAGCCGCTGCGGCCATGATCAAGGGCAGCGTGATCAAAGCCAACAGGTTGGACACCGTCACACTTGAGGTGGCCAAGCCCTGCGCCACCTCGTAGCGCTGCGAAAACAAAAACACATTGGCGCCAATGGGCAAGCCCGCAGTTACCACCACCACCAGCAAGGGCAGGCCTTGCAAGCCCATCAGCACGGCCACGCCCGCCACGACTAGGGGCAGCACCATGTTTTTCACGCCTGCAATGGCCAGTGCCTGCCGCCAGTGGTCGCCCAAATTGGCCGTGGCCAAAGTAATGCCCAACAACACCAGTGCCAGGGGGGCAAACGCACTGCCCAGCCACTGCATGGGCTTGTCGATCACTTCCGGAATGCCCCACCCCGTGAGCGAATACAGCAGCCCCAGCACAATGGGCAAGGGCACGGGGTGCAACAAGGCGTTGCGCGTGGCGGTTGCCAGCGTGCTTAAGGTGGCGCGCCAACGGATTGCTTGGTGGCCAGGGGCTGCTTCGTGCGCCACAGCCAGCTCAATCACCAGTGTGCTGGCTGTGAGCAAAATCAGCGAGTGCAAGGACACGAGCGTCAGCAGCACCACCAGCCCGTCTGCACCGTAAGACAGAGTGACAAACGGAATGCCAATCATGAGCATGTTGCTGTAAGTGGCTGCTAAAGCCAGCACCGCCGCACGGCGGTTAAAGCCCAGCACGCCCAGCATGCCTGCGTAAAGTAAAAGGGTCGCTAAAAAATACGCCAGTGGCGGCCCCCATTGCAGCTGGTGCGTGTTCACCTGCCCCATAGTGCGAAACAGCAGCGCAGGGGACAGCACCAAAAACACCAGGTTGGACAAGTCTTTGATGGCGTCGGTCCGCACCCAGCGCAATCGGCCCGCCGCATAGCCTGTCAGCACCAGAACCACCACAGGCAGGAGCGATGTCAAAACTGGGGAATTCATGCGACTTGATGGTAACTCCATGCAAACCCTAATCGTTCAGCATCAAGCGCCGAGAAGACCCCGCCTATGCCATGAAGGGACAACAGGTGTTGTTTTGATTGAAGTGAATATTAAAAACTGACCTGCAAGCCCAACTTCACGCTGCGTCCGGGTAGCGGGGCTTTGCCCGGAGCGGTTTGGGTCAGTATGGAAGTGGCTGAATAGGCCAACACATCGCTCATATTGTCCAGACGTGCAAACCACTGCAGCTGGGTTCGACCTCGTTTTTCTCGAAAGCTCAAAGCTGCGTTCCACATCTGATATCCGGGTGTCGCCAGCTGGCCTGTGGGCACCCGGTCTTGCGCAGACACCTGATCTACGCCCAAGCGCGAGCTCCAGGGGCCTTGGGTCCAGCGCAAATGAGCGCCGACTCTCATAGGGGCCACGCGCGGCAAGGCTTGTCCTGTGCTGGTGTTATCGGCGCGCACGGTGTCGGCCCGAACCCCTAAATCCAATGTGCCGCGCGTGTGAGTCCACACACCAGACTCTTGCTCTTGGCTCAAGCCCAGCAAGCGCAAATTACCGCTGGCTTCCATGCCCGTGAGTCGGGCCTGAACTGGGGTGTAGGTGTAGGTGGGGAGCTCGGTGCTGGCGTCGCTGAGCTCCAGCGAGATAAAGTTGCTGAACTCATGCACAAAAACCTGCACCTGAGCCCGATGAGCGCCGCGCTTCCATGCGGCGCCCACATCTAAATTGCTGGACTTTTCTTTGCCTAAATTGGACTGCCCAATTTCTATGGTGTTGGTGGCCACATGGGTGCCGTTGGCAAACAGCTCGTAGTCTTTGGGTGCGCGCTCATTCCAAGTCAGGTTGCTGGTGAGTTGCCAATCCGAGGCCACCCGCCACAAAGCCCCCAATGCGTAACTTTGCGGCGTAAAGCTGCGACTGGCTGCCTGAAAGCGGGCCAAGGTGGGGTGCCCCAAAGACTCCACTTGCACCTGTTCTACCCTGGCGCCTGCACTCCAACGCCCCCACTGGGTGGGGTATTCCTCGTGGACAAATAGGCCTTGAGAACGGGTTTGGCTAAAGGGCGCAAAAGCCTCCGAACCCACCGCTGAAAATTCGTTGAACTCCAGCTGCATCCCCAACACCCCCTCCCAACCCGCGGTTTTGAGGTGTCGGGCCTCCAAACGAAGCTCATTACCGGTTGAGGCAAATACCGTTCCGGGCACTTCGGCTGCAAATTCGGTATGTTGGTACTGGTTGCGGCTGAACTGCGTTCGAACACTTTGCAGCCAGCCGCCTAAAGCCTCGCTGCGTCGCAGGTCTTTAAGCTCCCCCTCCAAGGCCAAACGGCTTGAAAGCATGCCAATGCGCACTTGATCCTCAGCCACTGTGCCGTAGCTCATGCCTTGTGTGGACAACGATGCACCCACATAGCCCTGGTCAAAAAACACAGAGCCCCCCACCGCACCTCCCCAACTTTGACTGGCGGAATTGCACATGCTGCGGGCTACTGTGGTCACACCCCCACGGGTGCAGCTTTGGTCTTTAGGCACGGCTACATCTTGGGTGTTGCGCGACATGGCATCCACATGCAGGGCGAAGCGGTCGGTACCTGTTTCCACCATCACAGCTCCACTTTGCTCGCGGTTCCCGCTGGCCCAGCCTGCATTGGCCTTACCCAACACACCTCCACCCGCCTCAAACATAGCCTCGCGGGCAATGCGGTTGTCCAATACGTTCACCACGCCGCCTACAGCGCTGCCACCGTACATCAGGGCAGCCGGTCCGCGCAACACCTCGATGCGCTCCACCAGCATCGGCTCCAGACTCACGGCATGGTCGTAGCTGAGTGCCGACACATCGCCACTGGCCCCACTGTTTTGCAGCACGCGCACCCGGTCGCCATCCAGGCCGCGAATGACAGGGCGGCTGGCATTAGGTCCAAAGTAAGTGCTGCTGACCCCGGGCAGGCCACTGAGCGTTTCGCCCAAAGTGGGCTGGGTTCGCAGCAGCAGCTCGGAACCGGTCAGGCTCATCACAGGGGCAATCCAATCGGCAGCTCCCAAGGGGTTGGCGGTCACGGTCACCGCTTCCAGGGTTTTGGTTTCAGACAAAGCCAAGCCGCACAAAGCCATCCCACTCAAAACTAGCGCCCAAGCCCCCATCACATTTCTTAGAAATTTCATATGTACCTCTCACACCGTGGTGTTTCACAAAGCTAAAAAATTCCAATGCCAAGGCAAGCCCTAGCACTGAACTAAACCATCAAGCCTGTTGTGAAGGTGGAGGCGCGCGTGCTGAGAAGTGCGTGAAGGTGTCGGCAACCCAAGCCTGCTCGGGGGGTGCCAAAAGTGGCTGGGGTTTAGGAACGATGTGCCACACCCATGGCACCGCGGCACATGCATCTGCATGGGCTAATTGGTCGTAAAGACGGCAATCTTTTGAATCGACCCGTTCGCTCAAGTCACCTTGAGTTGAAAACACATGCGCCAGCACCCCTTGCGAGGGCTCGGCCATCAGCGATGTGGCAGCCGTTGTAACAATGGGCAGCCCCGCATGGTGCAAAGTTTGGTGCACCAAACCCAGCATTTGAGCGGCCCCTAAGGCCAACACCAACACCGCTGCCCACACGCATGACCCTAAACCCCTTGCATTGAAGCGCAAGCGATCTGGTATATGGGGAAGAGTGTGTTGCATGCTGAACCGGGCTAAGGCCCAAATTTTACGTCATGAGCAAAGCGGTAAATTTTTGGCGCAGCTTAGCCACTTTGGGGGCCACCACATAAGAGCAATAGCCTTGGTTGGGGTGGTGCTCAAAATAATCTTGGTGGTAGGCCTCGGCTGGCCAATAGTTGGAAAGCGCCTGCACCTCTGTCACGATAGGCGCGCCAAACACTTTTTGCGCCTGAAGTTCGGCCACCACATCGCGGGCATCTTGGGCTTGATCTGGCGTGCTGAAGTAAATGCCACTGCGGTATTGGGTGCCTACATCATTGCCCTGTCGGTTGAGCGTGGTGGGGTCGTGCGTGCCAAAAAACACTTCAAGAAGTTGGCGAGTGCTCACAACTTGAGGGTCGTAATCCAAGCGCACCACTTCGTTGTGACCGGTGGTACCGGTACATACCTGCTCGTAGCTGGGGTTAACGGCCTGGCCGTTGCAGTAACCGCTTTCCACGTCCAACACGCCGCACACTTCTTTAAACACGGCCTCGGTGCACCAAAAGCAGCCGCCGCCGAGCACTAGAGTTAAAAGGTTGGGGTTAGGGGTTGAGGTTGAATTCATGGTGATGAGTCTAAATACAAAAATAAACATGCGGCCATAGAGCAAAGACTATGACCCCACACTGATCCGCAACAAAGTCAAGTCCCCTTGAATTACCTCACAATAAGCTTTGGTTAACGAAACTACCCCCCACATTAGATCAGCCACCCCATGAATTTCAAACGTTGGGCCCCTTGGGTCTTGTTGCTCGCAGTCGTTGTGGGCTTGGCTTACGGTATTTTCAAGGCCTTGCAAGCGCGGCAAACCCAACAAAGCAACTTGCTGCAGAACCAAAAGCAAAGGGCCGAGTCGCTTATTGAGCTCAATGCTCAAGATGTGTTGCAAATTCAAATGCAAGACCTGCAACACGTGATGCCTTTAACTGGCACCTTGCGGGCCATGAACACCGCTGTGGTCAAAGCCCGCGCGGCTGGCGAGCTACAGGCCCTGACAGTGCGCGAGGGCAACTCGGTTCGGGTGGGCCAAGAGTTAGCCCGCATTGACCCCCAAGAATACGAAGCTCGACTTCGCCAAGCTCAGCAGCAAGCCGATGCATCCAAGGCGCAGGTGGACATTGCCCAAAGGCAACTTGACAACAACCGCTCACTGGTGGATCAAGGTTTTATTTCTAAAACCGCATTGGACACCTCCATTGCCAACCTAAACGCTGCACAAGCCACTTTTCAAGCGGCCTTAGCTACGACCGATGTCGCCCGCAAAAGCTTGACCGACACCGTTCTGAAAGCCCCCATTTCAGGGCTGGTGTCGCAACGTTTCGCCCAGCCCGGTGAAAGGGTGGCTATGGATGGGCGTGTTTTGGAAATTTTGGACCTGAGCAGTTTGGAAGTAGAGGCCCCGATGAGCCCCGGCGATGCCTTAGGGGTGCGCATAGGGCAACTGGCGCGTTTACAAGTAGAGGGCCTGCCTGAACCGGTTCAAGCCAAAGTCACCCGCATCAACCCCAGCACGCAAGCGGGCAGCCGAAGCGTGTTGGTGTACTTGAAGTTGGAGTCCAACATAGGCCCGCAAGAGGGTTTGCGGCAGGGCCTTTATGTGGAAGGCACTGTGGGCGCCACCACTCAAAGCACCCTGGCCGTGCCCGTGGAGGCCGTGCGTACCGATAAGCCCGCCCCATACCTGCAAATTTTGGAGCCCATGTCCACCGCTGACACATACAGGGTCAAGCACCTCAATGTGCAACTGGGCGTGCGTGGGCAGTTGTTGAGCCAAGCGCACACCCCACTCAAGCCTACGGGCCTTGGCTGGATGGTGGGCCTGAACGCGTCTTCAGCCAGCGCACCTGCGGCCAGCCCAGCTGTACAGACTTTGCAAGGGCAACTGGCGTTGACGGGTTCGGCTGGACTGCTGCGTGAAGGCACCTTGGTTCACCTGAACCGGTGAACTGAACTCCCCCATGTGGTTCACTCGCATCAGCCTAGGCAACCCCGTGTTTGCCACCATGATGATGCTGGCTTTTGTGGTGTTGGGTTTGTTTTCTTACCAACGCCTCAAGGTGGATCAGTTTCCCAACATTGACCTTCCCGTGGTGGTGGTGATCACCGAATACCCCGGTGCTTCTGCCGTGATTGTGGAGAGCGAAGTCAGCAAAAAAATGGAGGAAGGCGTGAACTCCATTGCTGGCATCAATGCGCTGACCTCGCGCAGCTACGAAGGCAATTCATTGGTGGTGATTGAATTTGACCTGTCTGTAGATGGCCGTAAAGCCGCTGACGATGTGCGCGAAAAAATTTCGGCCATTCGTCCCCTGCTGCGCACTGAAGTTAAAGAACCCCGTGTTTTGCGGTTTGATCCCAGCAGCCGGGCCATATGGTCTTTGGCGGTTGTGCCCGACACCACCTCGCCTGCCGCCCTAAACCCGGTGGAGCTGACCAACTGGGCTAACCAAATACTAAAAAAACGGCTTGAAAACGTGCGCGGCGTAGGCGTGGTGAACTTGGTCGGAGCCACCAAGAGAGAAATCAACATTTATTTAAAGCCCCAAGCCATGGAGGCTTACGGCATCACCGCCGACCAAGTGGTTGCTGCCTTAAAAAGTGAAAACCAAGACCTACCCTTGGGCGCCTTGCGCACCCTACAAAATGAACGGGTGGTGCAGCTTGATGCGCGTATGGAGCGGCCAGAAGACTTTGCAAAAATTATTGTGGCGCGCCGCGGCAGCACACCCATCTTGCTGGGACAAATTGCACAAGTGGTGGATGGCCCCCAAGAGCTGGAAAACTTAGCGCTGTACAACGGTGAACGCACCTTGCTGCTTTCTGTTCAAAAGTCGCAAGACGCCAACACTCTGGATGTGATTGACGGCCTGAATCGCGCGGTCAGCCAAATCACGCCCCAACTGCCACCAGGCTTGAAGTTGCAACTGGTGTCCGATGGAGGGCGACCCATACGTGTGGGGGTGGACAACGTGCGCCGCACCTTGATTGAAGGCGCCCTGCTCACGGTGCTGATTGTGTTTTTGTTTTTAAACTCTTGGCGCTCCACCATCATCACGGGGCTTACACTGCCCATTGCCATCATTGGGACGTTTTTGTTCATGTACGCCTTGGGTTTCACCCTCAATATGGTGACGCTCATGGCCTTGTCTTTGTGCGTGGGGCTGCTGATTGACGACGCCATTGTGGTGCGCGAAAACATCGTGCGCCACGTGCAAATGGGCAAGCCACCTTTTCAAGCAGCTATGGAAGGCACCCAAGAAATTGGGCTGGCCGTGCTGGCCACCACCTTGTCCATCGTGGCGGTGTTTTTGCCCATTGGATTTATGGGCGGCATCATTGGCAAGTTTTTCCATGAATTTGGACTCACCATCGTCGCGGCGGTGCTGATTTCCATGTTTGTGAGCTTCACCCTAGACCCCATGCTCAGCAGCTTATGGCACGACCCCAGCATCACCCCAAATGGCCAAAAGGGACAGTCAGCCTTATTGCAGCGCCGCTCTTGGTATGACCGCACCATCGGCCGTGTGACCGCTGCGTTCGAGCGGCTGACCCAAGGCTTGAGCGACGCTTATCAACGCCTGCTGCAATGGGCTTTGAACCACAAAGTATGGACCTTGGTCACGGCTGTGGCGGTGATGGTGGCCAGTGTGCTGATGGTGCCCCTGCTGGGCACCGAATTTGTGCCCAAGGCCGATTACTCGGAAACCAACGTCAGCTTTTACACCCCGGTGGGTTCTTCTATTGAAGCCACTGAAGCCAAGGCCCAACAGGTGCAAGACATCATTCGCAGCCTGCCTGAAGTGCGCTACACACTGGCCACCCTCAATACCGGCAATGCTTTAGGAAAAAACTACGCCTCTATTTATGTGCGCTTGGTCGACCGCAAAGACCGCAGCCGCTCGGTAGAGCAACTCTCTGCCGTACTGCGCGAACGCTTGAACCGCATCAGTGGTCTCACCATCACCCACGTGGGTCTGCTGGATGCGGTGGGGGGCAACAAGCAAATTGAATTATCGATTCAAGGCCCCGATTTGAGAGAACTTGAGCGCCTGACTTTTCAAGCCATGCAAGGCATACGCGACATTCCGGGCTTAGTGGACCTGGACTCCAGCCTCAAAGCCAACAAGCCAACCCTGGAGGTTGATGTGCAACGCGCAGCCGCCTCTGAATTTGGCTTGAACATCAACCAAATTGGCAACAGCTTGCGCACCCTGATTGCCGGACAAAACGTGGGCAACTGGCGCGCCCCTGACGACCAAACCTACGACGTCAATGTGCGGCTCCAGCCCAGCTCTCGCACCCGCGCCGAAGATTTAGAACGCCTGCCCTTAGCTTTGGGTACGCAAGCCGACGGCAGCTCTAAAGTGGTGCGGCTCAACCAAGTGGCGCAACTGAAGGAAGACTTTGGTGTGAACCAAATCAACCGGCGCGACTTGACCCGAGAGGTTGCCATCAATGCCAATGTGGACCAGCGCTCAGCAGGCGAGGTGTCTGCCGACATACGCCGCGTGATGGAAGGTATGAACTTTGCGCCCGGCTACCGCTACCAATTTGGCGGCTCCACCAAAAACATGTCGGAGTCTTTTAGCTATGCCATTGGCGCTTTGGCGCTGGCGGTGATTTTCATTTACATGATTCTGGCCAGCCAGTTCAAAAGCTTTTTACAGCCATTGGCCATCATGACTTCCTTGCCTCTGACGCTCATTGGGGTGGTGCTTGCGCTCTTGATGTTCCGGTCCACCCTGTCTATGTTTTCCGTGATTGGGGTGGTGATGTTGATGGGGCTGGTTACCAAAAACGCCATTTTGTTGGTGGACTTTGCCATTCGGTCCAGATCGGCACACACCTCTGAAGATGGTACGCCCCACCCAGGCTTAGGCCGCAACGAAGCTCTGCTTCTGGCGGCCAGAGTGCGCCTGCGACCCATTTTGATGACCACCTTGGCCATGATTTTTGGCATGGTGCCGCTCGCATTTGCCATAACCGAAGGCTCTGAACAGCGCGCCCCCATGGGGCAAGCTGTGATTGGGGGGGTGATCACCTCATCCCTGCTGACTTTGGTAGTGGTGCCTGTGGTCTACTGCTACTTGGATGATTTGGCGTCTTGGATCAAGCGGTTTTGGGCCCCTGCCACAAGCGAACGTTAAAATTTTGGTTAGTGCCTTACTACCCAACCCCAACCTTGCGGAGCCCCCATGAATCTTGAGCGCGCCCGATTCAACATGATCGAGCAACAAATCCGCCCCTGGCAGGTGCTGGACCAAGATGTTCTGCGCTTGCTCAGCGAGGTCAAACGCGAAGACTTTGTGCCTGTTGCCCACAAAGCATTGGCTTTTGCGGATCTTGAGCTCCCCCTAATAAACAACTCAGAAGCCGCCTTGCAATCCGGCCAATGCATGTTGTCTCCTAAAGTGGAAGCCCGCATGCTCCAAGACTTGGCTGTGACCGCTCAAGACAAAGTGCTTGAAATTGGCGCAGGTTCGGGCTACATGGCCGCATTGTTGAGCAAACGCGCCCAGCGCGTCATCACCCTGGAAATTGAGCCCGAGCTGGCCCTGATGGCACGCGACAACTTGCAACGCCAAGGCATCCACAACGTAGAAGTGCGGCATGGCGACGGCGCTCAAGGTGCCGCAGTGGACGGGCCTTTTGATGTCATTTTGCTCAGCGGCTCCGTGGCCGAAGTGCCGCACAAGCTGCTGGAACAGCTGCGACCAGGTGGCCGTTTGATGGCGGTGGTGGGCGACCTGCCCATGATGCGCGCCACACTGATCACCTGCACTGGCGCAGGACAATTCAGTACCACCCAAGCGTGGGACACGGTGGCGCCCCGCCTCATAAACTTTGCCGAGCATGCTCGCTTTCAATTTTGAATCTTGAATTGTGATGATTGAACACCTACACCCTGGCGACTTAAAGGCATGGACTGTGCGAGTTAATGCCGTGCATGTAGGCACACCAGTTGTGGTGCTGGATGTGCGCGAGCCCATTGAAGTGGAAACCGCCCACATCCAAGGCCAAGCGTCGAGCAACGGTTTTGAAGTGGTCTATATCCCTATGGGCGACATCACCTCACGTTTGCAAGAACTCAACCCCCAACAACCTGTGGCGTGCTTGTGCCACCACGGGGCCCGCAGCATGCAGGTGGCGCGTTACTTGGTGCAACAGGGCTTTGAAAAAGTGGCCAATATTGAGGGTGGTATTCATGCTTGGTCAGAACAAGTAGATGCCTCGGTTCCTATATATTGAATGCAACTCGACAGAATCCGGACTTACATGACTATTTTTCCTTCAAGACTCCGTCCCATGCATATGGCCTTGGTATTGGCGTGGGGAGCAGGCTGCGGCTTGGTTCAGGCGCAAAGTTTGGTGGACCTGTTTCGTGCAGCTCAAGGCTATGACGCCACCTACCAGTCGGCCAAGATTCTGTACGACTCCAGCGTATTTAAGGCTGAACAATCCCGCGCCTTGGCGCTTCCTACGGTCACTTTGGGTGCAGTGGGCACGCAAAGCCAGCGCAACAGTAGTACCGCCAGCCCTCAAGACCTGAGTTACGCGACCCAAAACGCCACGCTGAGCGCCACTCAGCCTTTGTACAGGCCGTCCAACACGGCCACCATGGAGCAAAGCAAAAGGCAGCTGGAGCAAGCCCGCGCGGTACTGAGCACGGCCGAGCAAGACCTGATTGTGCGTGTAAGCCAAGCTTATTTTGATGTACTGGGTTCTCAAGACACACTCACTTTTGTAAGAGCGCAAAAAACCGCCGTGGCTGAGCAACTGGCGTCAGCCAAACGCAACTTTGAAGTGGGTACCGCCACCATCACTGACACCCGTGAGGCACAAGCCCGTTTTGACTTGGTCGTCGCCCAAGAAATTGCCGCCGAAAACGACCTGAGGGTTAAAAAATTGGCCATGGACCAACTGGTGGGCAAAAACGGCAGCCAGCCCAAGCCCCTAGCTACCTTGGTGTTGCCTGAAGTCAAGCCCGCCGACCCCCAAGCTTGGGTAGAGCAAGGCCTGCGTCAGCACCCTACGGTTTTGAGGGCCAAGCTGCAAGTGGATGTGGCCAAGCTGGACACCGCTATTGCCCAAGCCGGTAATAAACCCACGCTTGATTTAACCGCCAGCTCTTTTATCAACCGCAACACCAGCGGTTCTGACCTTAACGCCATCGACTCCACCCTGACCCGACAAAACATTGGCGTGACCTTCAGCCTGCCCTTGTTTGCGGGTTTTGCCACCACCAACAAAATCAAAGAAACCTTGGCCCTTGAGGACAAAGCCCGCTCTGATTTAGAAGCTGCCCAGCGCACCGTGGAGCAAGCCACGCGCACTGCCTACTTTGGCGTGGTGTCCAGCATGGGACAAGTCAAAGCTTTTGAGGCAGCTGAAACCTCCAGCCAAGTGGCACTGGACGCCAACAAACTGGGGTACCAAGTGGGCGTGCGCATCAATATCGATGTGCTCAACTCGCAAAGCCAGTTGTTCCAAACCAAACGCGACCTGGCCAAGGCGCGTTACGACGTGTTGTTAGGCAGCCTAAAACTGCGTCAAGCCAATGGCACCCTCAAGAGCGACGACTTACAGGGCGTCAACGCTTTATTGGCGCCTTAATTCGCTAAAGCAGGTG
>CAMAXR010000002.1 GCA_945862195.1 Hylemonella gracilis | reverse complement strand
GGGCGCTTGCCCGCTGCCGTCTTTTTTAATTTTATGCTCGGCAGACGAGCTAGGGCGCCAGTCGGCCACAGCGGCCGTGGCGACAAAGACAGTGGCCTGGTCAACCAAATCCACGATACGGGAATGCATGTCCTGCGCAGACTGCACATCGTGCCGCACTACTCCGCGCGGAGTGGGCAAATGCACAGGACCGGCCACCAAGGTCACTCTTGCCCCTGCCTCGCGGGCTGCGCGGGCTATGGCAAAGCCCATTTTCCCGCTGGATAAATTGGTGAGGCCGCGCACCGGGTCTATGGCCTCAAACGTGGGACCGGCATTAACCAGCACATGTTGGCCTAACAAGGTTTTGGGGGCAAAAAACGCCACCAACTCTTGCACGATGTCTTGCGGCTCCAGCATGCGGCCGTCTCCGGTTTCGCCGCAGGCTTGATCTCCAGTGCCCACGTCCAGCACCTGCACACCATCAGCCTTAAGTTGCGCCACATTGCGTTGGGTGGCGGGGTGCACCCACATTTCGCGGTTCATAGCAGGGGCCACCAAAAGCGGTACTTGATCCATGGGCCTTGCCAAACACATCAGGCTCAGCAGGTCATCCGCGCGACCATGCAGCAGTTTGGCCATAAAGTCTGCGCTGCAAGGCGCCACCAGAATGGCGTGGGCTTCGCGGCTCAAGTTGATGTGCGGCATGTTGTTGGCAGCGCGGTCGTCCCACTGCGAACCAAACACCTGCCGGTTAGACAGGGCCTGCATCGTGACTTTGGTGATGAATTGCTCTGCCGCCTCGGTCATCACCACCTGCACCGTAGCACCCTCTTTAATCAGGGCGCGGCACAGCTCGGCCGACTTGTAGCAAGCAATGCCTCCGGAGAGCCCCAGAACGATGTGTTTACCAGCCAAGTCACCCATGGCCGCGAATGTAGCAGAGGACGAACCTATAATTGACCATTACCACCTCCTTGAGCAACGGGCTCCCTGGACATGACCAAATTTGTCTTCGTCACCGGCGGTGTGGTGTCTTCCCTAGGCAAGGGAATCGCCTCAGCCTCCCTCGCTGCGATTCTGGAATCGCGGGGCCTAAAAGTCACCCTGATCAAACTCGATCCTTACCTCAATGTGGATCCGGGCACCATGTCGCCCTTCCAGCACGGCGAGGTTTACGTGACCAATGACGGTGCAGAAACTGACCTTGATTTAGGCCATTACGAGCGTTTTATTGAAACGCGTATGCGCCGCAGCAACAACTTCACCACTGGCCAAATTTACAAAAGCGTGCTGGAAAAAGAACGCCGGGGCGATTACCTCGGTAAAACGGTGCAGGTTATTCCGCATGTGACCAACGAAATTCAAGAATTCATCAAGCGCGGCGCCGGTTTTGAAACCGACCATGCGGTGGATGTGGCCATTGTGGAAATTGGCGGCACAGTAGGTGACATTGAGTCTTTGCCGTTTTTGGAGGCCGTGCGCCAACTCAGCTTGCGCATGGGGCCCAACAATTCAGCCTTTGTGCACCTGACCTATGTGCCCTGGATTGCGGCTGCAGGCGAGCTTAAAACCAAGCCCACCCAGCACACCGTGCAAAAGCTGCGTGAAATTGGTATTCAGCCTGATGTTTTGTTGTGCCGGGCCGACCGTTACATTCCCCAAGACGAGTGCGACAAAATTTCGCTGTTTACCAATGTGCAGCAATGGGGCGTGATTTCCATGCCTGATGTGGACACCATTTACAAAGTGCCGCGCGTGTTGCACGAACAGGGGCTGGACGGCCTGATTTGCGACAAACTGCGCCTCAACACCCAACCCGCCAACCTTAAACGCTGGGACGACTTGGTGTTTGAAGTGGAACACCCGCAAGGCGAAGTCACCATTGCTATGGTGGGCAAGTATGTGGACTTGAGCGACAGCTACAAATCGGTCAACGAAGCGCTGCGCCACGCTGGTATGAAAAACCACGTGCGAGTCCAAATTGAGCATGTCGACTCCGAAACCATCACAGAAGCATCGGTGAGCCAGCTAGCGCGTTTTGATGCCATCTTGGTGCCCGGTGGCTTTGGCAAACGCGGCATTGAAGGCAAAATCCAGACCGCCCGCTTTGCCCGTGAGAACCGCATTCCCTACCTCGGCATTTGTTTGGGCATGCAAGTGGCCACCATTGAGTTTGCCCGCCATATGGCCGGGCTGGCAGAGGCCAACAGCACTGAATTTGAACCCCACTGCTCCCAACCGGTGATTGCCCTGATTACCGAGTGGAAAGATGCGGACGGCACCATCAAAACCCGAGATGCCAACTCTGACCTGGGGGGCACCATGCGTTTGGGCGCACAAAGCTCCAACGTGGCAGAAGGCACCTTGGCCCACCAAATTTACGGCAACGTGGTCACAGAGCGGCACCGCCACCGCTATGAAGCCAACGTGCACTATTTAGATAAACTTCGCGTCTCGGGGCTGGTGATTTCTGCCCTAACGCAGCGTGAACAATTGACCGAAATGGTGGAGCTGCCCCAAACCGTTCACCCTTGGTTTGTAGGCGTGCAGTTTCACCCTGAATTCAACTCCACGCCTTGGAACGGACACCCCTTGTTCAATGCGTTCATTAAAGCCGCCTTAGGGCATCAGTCCTCTGGCAAAAACCTCAAGGCAGTGGCCTGATGCAACTCTGCGGTGTCGAAGTGGGCCCCCGTCGGCCTTTTTTTCTGATTGCAGGACCCTGCGTCATTGAATCCGAGCAACTCCAAATGGACACAGCGGGCACGCTGCAAGAGATGACCCGTGAGCTGGGGATTCACTTTATTTTCAAGAGCAGCTTTGACAAGGCCAACCGATCCTCAGGCACCAGCTTCAGGGGGCCGGGTTTGGAACAGGGCTTAAGCATTTTGAGCAAAGTCCGCAACAGCCTTCAAGTCCCTGTGCTGACCGACATCCACTCCGAGGATCAAATTGAAGCTGTGGCCTCGGTGGTGGATGTACTGCAAACGCCCGCATTTTTGTGCCGGCAAACCGACTTCATCCATGCGGTGGCGCAGTCTGGCAAACCGGTCAACATCAAAAAAGGCCAGTTTTTAGCGCCTGGCGACATGAAAAACGTCATCGACAAAGCCCGTGCTGCGGCCAAAGCCAAAGGCCTGCCAGAAGACAACTTCATGGCCTGCGAGCGCGGCGTGAGCTTTGGTTACAACAACTTGGTGAGCGACATGCGCAGCCTGGCCATCATGCGCGACACTGGCGCGCCTGTGGTGTTTGACGCTACCCATTCCGTGCAATTGCCCGGCGGCCAAGGAACCAGCAGTGGCGGGCAACGCGAATTTGTGCCGGTGCTCGCGCGTGCTGCTGTGGCGGTGGGCGTGGCTGGCTTGTTTATGGAAACCCACCCAGACCCTTCCAAGGCACTGAGCGACGGCCCCAATGCGGTGCCGCTGAAGCACATGCGAGAGTTGCTGGAAACCTTGTTGCTACTGGACCAATGCACCAAACGGAAAACCTATTTGGAAGAGCGGTTTACGTAAAGCAACGGGTTAAACCTGAAAATTTTTGGTTTTGTTTTGTAAGTGAATAAAGAACATATATGAGCGCAATCGTCGACATCGTTGGAAGAGAAATTTTGGATTCACGTGGCAACCCCACCGTGGAATGTGACGTGCTGCTGGAGTCTGGCGTGATGGGGCGCGCCGCAGTGCCCTCAGGCGCGTCTACCGGTAGCCGCGAAGCCATTGAGCTGCGCGACGGCGACATGGGCCGCTATTTGGGCAAAGGCGTGCTCAAGGCGGTGGACCATATCAACCACAACATCAGCGAAGCGGTTTTGGGGCTAGATGCTTCAGAGCAGGCCTTCTTAGACAAAACCCTTATAGACCTAGACGGCACCGATAACAAGTCCAACTTAGGCGCCAACGCCATGTTGGCCGTGTCTATGGCAGTAGCGCGTGCGGCAGCTGAGGAAGCGGGTTTGCCGCTGTACCGTTATTTTGGCGGCATGAACAGCGTACAACTGCCCGTTCCCATGATGAACGTCATCAACGGAGGCGCCCACGCCAACAACTCCCTCGACCTGCAAGAGTTCATGATCATCCCCGTGGGTGCGCCCAGCTTCCGTGAAGCCGTACGCTGGGGCGCTGAAGTGTTCCATGCGCTCAAAAAAATCATCCACGACAAAGGCATGAGCACTGCAGTGGGCGATGAAGGCGGCTTTGCACCCAACGTAGCCGGACATGAAGCGGCCATTCTGCTGATTTTGGAAGCCATCGACAAAGCGGGTTACACCGCTGGTGAGCAAATTGCCCTTGGGCTGGATTGCGCTGCCAGCGAGTTTTATAAAGATGGCAAGTACCACCTTGAAGGCGAAGGCTTGGTGCTGAGCGCCGGAGAGTGGACCGACATGCTGGCCACATGGTGTGACAAGTACCCCATCATCAGCATTGAAGACGGCATGCACGAAGGCGACTGGGGCGGCTGGAAACACCTGACCGACCGTTTGGGCCAAAAAGTGCAGCTGGTGGGCGACGACTTGTTTGTGACCAACACCAAAATTCTGAAAGAAGGCATTGAAAAGGGTGTGGCCAATTCCATTTTGATCAAAATCAATCAAATTGGCACCCTGACCGAAACTTTTGCCGCCATTGAAATGGCCAAGCGTGCCGGATATACCGCCGTGATCAGCCACCGATCTGGAGAAACCGAAGACGCTACCATTGCCGACATTGCTGTGGGCACCAACGCTGGTCAAATCAAAACCGGCTCCATGAGCCGCTCTGACCGCATGGCCAAATACAACCAGCTGCTGCGTATAGAAGAAGACTTGGGTGGCGTGGCCTATTACCCCGGACGCAGCGCGTTTTACAACCTCAAATAGACCTGTTGTAATGCACCCACTATGGGCCAACGTGCTGTTTCTTTCATCCTGATCCTGCTGCTGCTGGTCTTGCAGGGCCAGCTGTGGCTGGGCAGGGGCAGCCTGCCCGCGGTCAACCGCTCGGTCTCGGATCTCGAAACCCAGAAACAGCACAACCTTCAGGCACGACAAGTCAACGAGCAACTTGTAGCCGAGGTGCGGGACCTGCAAGAAGGCTTGGACATGGTGGAAGAAAAAGCCCGCCGCGAGTTGGGCATGGTCAAGCCCAACGAAATTTTGGTTCAAATTTCCAAATAAGCACGCTGTGATCATTGCGGTTTTGGGCGCTAAGGGCACCGGCAAAACCCAGTTGGCCCTAGCCCTGCGCACTTGGCTGGCATCGCAAGCCTTCGAACACCAAGAACACATGGGTCCCAATTCACAGGTGTGGGACGCCCCTACTTGGCCAGAGCTGAAAGCCCTTAACAGTTCCCTTCACAGCCCAAATCTGCAGCTTTTGTTGATGGGTTTGGACTTACCCCATTCAAACGCCATTCAGACACCTCCCGCCCAAATTCATAACGAGCAAGCACAACAAGACTCAGCACTGCGGGCCCAATTGCAAAGTCAGGCTTGGTCTTACGGTGTGGTGTACGGTCTTGGAGAAAGTCGCCTAGAACATGCGCTTAGGTTTTTGGTTCCGCAGCACACGCCTGCCGCACGTTGGCAGGGCCTGTGTGAGGGATGCTCAGACCCCGATTGCGAGCGCCGTTTGTTTACTGCACTGAAGGGCTTGAAGGCGGCTGAATCCCAGCCGAAGTAAACAGCTGCGACGTGTCCACTGCATCAAAACGGTAGCTGGCCCCACAAAATTCACACCCCACTTGAATCGCACCTTGCTCGGACAGAATGTCTTGTGCCTCGGCTTGGCCTAAGCCCTGAATCATGTAAGACACACGCTCGCGGCTGCAGGTACACCCAAAATGCGGCAGTGCTTGCCCGAATTTGGGACGAATCTGCTGCAAAGGCTCTTCCCAAAACAAGCGGTGCAGCACGGTGTCCATGTCCAGAGTCAACAATTCTTCTGAAGTCAAGCTCGAAGCCAGGGTGGCGATGCGGCGGTAGTTTTCAACCATGGTCTCGTCGATGTGCTCTTTGTCGGTGGTGCTTGTGGCGGCTCCAGCCAAATTGCCCTGCCCCAAAATGGGCAAGCGCTGTATGAGCAATCCCGCCGACATGTGCTCGTTGCTGGCCAAGACCAAGGTGGTTTCAAGCTGCTCACTTTGGCGCATATAAAACTGCAGGGCTTGAGCCACACTGCCCATGGCTACGCCATGTTCGTCTGATAACGGCACCACACCTTGGTAGGGTTGCTGCCCGTCTCTGCGGTCTTGCGGGTCTAATGTGATCACACAACGGGCCTGACCTTGGGGGTTGACCAAATCTGCAAGACTGGCCTGCGGAGCCACCTCACCGCTTAAGGTGGCGGTGGCGCGCAATTGCAAGTTCGACTGCACCTCCACCACCGCCAATTTGACAGGGCCATCGCCCATGACTTGCAAAATCAAGGCGCCCTCAAATTTGATGTTGGACTGCATCAGCACCGCAGCGGCCACCATTTCACCCAGCATGGCCTGCACCTGCGGTGGGTAAGGTCCTGTGTTGCTGCGTTGGCGGCGGTCTAGCACCTCGGTCCACGCATCGGTGATGCGCACCAACATGCCGCGCACGGGCAAGCCTTCAAATAAAAATTTACGAAGTTCAGACAATGCGCTTCAACCCCAGTCGGTAGCGCTTGGCGTTTTCAATGTAGTGATCGGCAATGCGCCTGATGCCCAAAATTTGCTCAGCGCTCAAGGTTTTCACCACCTTGGCGGGGCTACCCAAAATCATGGAGCCGTCCGGAAACTCCTTGCCTTCGGTGACCAAAGCACCTGCGCCCACCAAACAGTTTTTGCCAATTCGGGCATGGTTCAGCACCACGGCCCCAATGCCAATCAAAGAGCCCTCGCCCACCGTGCACCCATGCAACATCACCTTATGGCCCACCGACACATGGGCTTCTAGGGTCAGGGGGATGCCCGCATCAGCATGTAGCACGCAGCCATCTTGCACATTGCTGCCCGCACCAATGTGGAGGTGCTCGGAGTCGCCCCGCAAAATGGAGCCAAACCAAATGCTGGTGTGGGCCTCCAGGGTCACACGGCCAATCACCTGAGCACTGTCGGCAACCCAAGCTGATTCGGCCAGTTGCGGTATATACGCGTCCAATTGATAAATGGCCATGATCTACCTAGCGGCAAGTTAGATGGGTTTTTGAATACTAATAGGGAATAGGTGTGGGCAAAAGCTTGGGGCTAATCCTGCGCCATTGTAAGGAGCGCCTGAAGCTCGGCCTC
Source organism: Hylemonella gracilis (assembly GCA_945862195.1). GTDB lineage: Bacteria > Pseudomonadota > Gammaproteobacteria > Burkholderiales > Burkholderiaceae_C > Hylemonella > Hylemonella gracilis_C. Next base: position 46,411 of record CAMAXR010000002.1, on the reverse strand, counting down.
GCTGAAACCAGCCGCCCGCCGCGCAGGCAAATTGAAGGGGCCTTTCATTCGCGGTGCTTGGTACTGCTGCCTCAATTGGGCAAATGTCGCCACCGGCTCCAACCCCCGCTGCTGGCACAAATGCGCATACCACCGGTTGCCCAGCGCCACATGCCCCACCTCGTCTCGCAAAATCAGGTCCAAAATTTCAGCCCCCCGCAGGTCACCCACAGACAAGAGCTTTTTTTTAACAGCGGGCGAAGCATCCAGGCCACGCGCTTCAAGGGTTCTGGGTACCAAGGCCACACGGGCCAAGAGGTCGTTTTGGGTGCGCTCGGCCATTTCCCACAAGCCGTCGTGGGCAGGGAAATCGCCATACCCAAAACCCAGTGTTTGCAAATGCTCACTTAGCAAGCTGAAGTGCAACGCCTCTTCTTGAGCCACCTGAAACCAGGCCCTGTAAAAATCTTCAGGCATGCCCGAAAAGCGCCACACCACATCCAAAACCAAATCGATGGCGTTGCGCTCAATGTGAACCACCGAATGCACCAGCGCCGCATGCCCCTCAGGGGTATGGAGCTTGGCGGGCTTGATCTGGGTGTGCGGCACCAACAAGGGGAGCGCGCGTCTGCCGGGCTGAGGTGAGGGGCTGTTCAGCTCGCGCTGGGCATCCACCTCTAAACCCGCTGGGGTTTGCATGAGCGCCTGTGCTTTGGTCACAGGATCGTCATGCACAAACCATTGCAGGGCCAGCTGACGCAGTTCTGCGGGATTTATGGCGGGTGAGTTGTTGGGGGCGCTCAAAACTGAAGCTGAATCCAGGGAAAAGTTGGGAACCTTCATCAAGAAATTATCTGTCTTAGCTAGTATGGTTCGATGACCACCTCAACGCTTTCTTCACCCATCACCGATTCAGATTTCGCAACGCCCTCCACGCAGGCGTCCTCAACCATTGCTCGGCAAGCGATTGTGAATGTTCGCAAAGAGGTGGTGGGTTATGAATTGTTTGACCGCTCTCAAGTTCAGAAAGACCATTCTTCGGCCACAGACGCCGAAATGCTCTTTAACGTGCTGTCGTTGGTGAATGCGGATGGCCAACTCACCCAAAAAACTCTCCATATCAATTGCACGCATGCCTCCTTAGCGGGCGGCCACCTAGAGCTGATTCACCCCAGCCGCGTGGTGCTTGAAATCCCCCCCTTAACGGATGAATCGGCCGACCTGATTGAATCCAAAGTCCCGTCTTTGATGGACCTTAAAAAACGCGGCTTCAAAATGGCATTCAACGAACGCATGGTCAACCCCGTTTATGCCTCGTGGTTGCCCTTGGCCAGCTTTATCAAGTTTGACTTGAGCGTTGCCAGCCGCGACCAAATAGAAGCGGGCATTCGATACGCGGAAAAATTAGGCCAGCCCGCCTTTATGGTGGAAAAAGTGGAGTCCGAGTTTCAATACCACGACATGATGGACTTGGGAGTCAAATTTTTCCAAGGCTACTGGCTGTCCAAGCCCGTGCTGATGCAAGGCCAAACCCTCAGACCCGCGCACGCCAACATTGTTCAGCTCATCAATATGGTGCGCCGCCAAGCCAGCACCGACCAAATCGAAACGCTGATCAAGCGTGACCCCACCATTTCCTTTAACCTGCTCAAGTACATCAATTCAGCAGGGTTTGGTCTCACCGCCAAAATCACCTCGTTCAGACAAGCCGTCATGCTGCTGGGCTTGAACAAAATGTTCCGCTGGGCTGCACTGTTGCTCTCCACCTCCAAGGATGGCGGTTCGGCTCAAGCACTGCGAAGCACTGCCGTGGTCAGGGGTCGGCTCATGGAGCTGCTGGTGGCCGAGCGCCCCAACAACCCCGTCGATGGCGACATCGCCTTTGTGGTGGGCATTTTTTCTGTGTTGGACGTCATGCTGAAAATGCCACTCCAACAAGCCTTGAGCAGCATCTTGTTGCCCGAAGGTGCGGAAGACGCCTTGCTCCACCGAAAAGGCCCACTGGCCCCCTACCTAGAATTAACCTTGGCTTGCGAGTCGTCCGATGCAGCGGCCTTTGCCCGTCTTGCCAGCGAACTCGACTTAACAGGCCATCAAATCAATATGGCCCACCTCATGGCCTTGGCTTGGGCCGAAAACATGGGCGTCTAAATTACCCTCTCGGGTGGTGCAGGGCGTGCAAGGTTTTCAGTCGCTCTCGGGCTACATGGGTGTAAATGGTGGTGGTAGAAATATCGGCGTGGCCCAACAGCATTTGCACCGCTCGCAAATCCGCACCGTGGTTGAGCAAATGGGTGGCAAAGGCATGCCTCAGGGTGTGCGGCGTCAGAGGGGATTCAATACCCGCTACCAGCGCGTACCGTTTGACCAGCATCCAAAACATCACGCGCGTCATGGCAGTGCCGGGCTTGCTGCCGCTGCGGGTTACAAACACATCATCGGTTTGAGCTTTGCCTAACAACGCTGGGCGTGAGGACGCCATATAGCGCTCCAGCCACACGGCCGCCTCTTCACCGTAGGGGACTAGGCGTTCTTTTTGGCCTTTGCCCATCACACGCACCACATGTTCGCGCTGGCCCAATTCAAAAGTTTTCAGGTTCACGAGCTCGCTGACACGCAAGCCACTGGCGTACATCAGCTCCAACATGGCTTTGTCGCGCAAACCCAGATCGGTGACTACATCGGGCGCAAATAACAAAGCCTCCACCTGGGTTTGTGTGAGGGTTTTGGGAACCCGAAGCGCCTGTTTGGCCGCCTGAATTTGCAAAGTGGGGTCGCGTACCACCAAGCGCTCGCGCAGAGCCCACCGAAAAAACCTTTTTAAAACCGTGAGGCGCCGGTTGGCGCTGGTGGCCTTGGTGTGGTCATGACGCGCTGCAAAGTAGGCGGTCAGGTCGGTGGGGCTGGACTCCAGCAGAGGCTTGTGATCCTGCTGCAACCATTGGGCGTAGAGGGTCAGGTCGCGCCGATAGGCCGCCAAGGTGTTGGGCGATAGGCCAGCTTCGAGCCAAAGCGCGTCAATGAAGGCATCAATCGAGTTGTTGTCCATAACGCGCCCCAGCACCTTTCCGGCACCTCTTTATGGCCGGGGCATTTTGGCGGGTTATTCCAAGGTCAACTTGGCAGAGTCCACCACGTTTTTATAGACCTCAAATTCGGCCTTGATTTGCGCTGCAAATTGCTCTGGGGTGTTGCCAATGACCAGGGAACCGGTGTCTTCAATTTTTTTACGCACAGCGGGGTCTTCCAAGGCCTTGCGTACTGCGCTGTTGATTTTGTCCACCACATCGCGGGGCATCCCTTTGGGACCCAAGATGCCGTAATAAGCCATGCGGTTTACAGGCTCCAATCCGATGTCTTTGAAGGTGGGCACATTAGGCAGCTGTGCTAATTTTTGAGGCGCTGCCACGGCAATGGCCACCAATCTGCCGCTCTGAATAAAGGGCAAAGCTGAAGGCAGGTTGTCAAAAATAATGGGGACCTGACCCGCCACGGTGTCATTCAGCGCGGGACCTGCGCCGCGGTAAGGAATGTGAGTGATGAAGGTGCCGCTCATGCTTTTGTAGAGCTCGGTCTGCAAATGCCCAATACCGCCCGTACCCGATGTGGCGTAGGAATACTTGCCCGGCGATTTTTTAAGCTCGGCAATAAAGCCTTTGTAATCTTTAGCCGGAAATGAAGGATGCACCGCAATCACGTTGGGTGTGGCCGCAATGTTGATGATGGGTGTGAAGTCTGTAAGAGTGTTGTACGGAATTTTGGGGTTGATGGCAGGGTTAGCTGCCGTGGTGGACACCGTAGCCATACCGAGCGAATACCCATCAGGCGCAGACCTCACCGTTTCCAGCGCGCCCACAACACCGCCGCCGCCCGCCTTGTTTTCCACCACCACAGGCTGGCCCAGCACTTTGCTCAACGGGTCTGCAATCACGCGGGCAATGATGTCGGTGGTGCCGCCCGGCGCAAAAGGCACCTGCAACTTGATCGATTTGGTCGGGTAGGTTTGCGCCTGCGCCATAGAAATAGGGCTTAAAGCACACCAAGCCAAGCTGGCTGCCCCCACCAAAAATGCGAGGCCAGACTTGTATGAACCAAATTTGAATGAACCATTGAACAGCGGCTTGTGCAGCAACATGGAAACCTCCTCGATTGAATTTGAGTTTGAACTTGAATGATAGGCCCTTAATTTACCCTGACACAGCCCTTAAGCGCGCGCTACAGGAATTTCATCGATTCGGGTGGTGTAGCGTGGGGTTTTACGCTCTTGCTTCATCAGCCAGTGCCGTGGAGTGCCCTTCGGAATGCCCATGAAATTCTGCGCATTTAAAGATGAGGCATGGCTCACCACCCCGCTGCTGGCCAGCACCACGGTTCCTCGCCCGTAGCGGCGGTTCAAGGTGTCCAGCGCTTGCATCAAGCCATCCCTAACCCCCTGAGACCGCTGCGCCTCGATGGCCCAAGCATCTTCTGCGTGCGGCCACAAAGCCAACTCGCCTTGCGCTATGCGTGCGTCCCTCAAATCAACCAGCATCACACCCGCCTTAGCGTACCTATAGCCGCTGCGGTAAATGCTGCGCAGCCCCAGCAGCGCCGCTTGGACGATGCACACCGTGTCGTGACTCGGTCGGCTTAATGGCACCAGCACCGAGCGGGCGTAGGGCGGATCGTCCCGAAACGGGCTGGTGCGAATAAAACACAGCACTTGGGCCGCGCAACTGTGTTGCTGGCGAAGCTTCTCCGCCGCACGGCTGGCAAAGGTGGTCACCGCTTCTTCCAGCTCCCACAAAGGCAACACCGGATGACCGAAAGATCGGGTGCACGCAATTTGCTGCTTGGGGGGTGGCGCATCGTCTAAAGCAATACATGACACACCCTGCAGCTCGCGCACGGTGCGCTCCAGCATCACAGACCACCTTCGGCGTACGGCGGCGGGGTCCAGTTGCTGCAAATCCCTCACGGTTTGAACGCCAGCGTCTGCCAGCTGCCGCGCAATGCGTGGTCCTACACCCCAAACTTCGCGAGCTTCGGTTGCGCTCATGGCCTGGGCCAGCTCTGCGGGCGAGGCCGCCCCCAAATGGCACACTTGCGCCCAATATTCGGGGTAGCTGCCCGGCTTGCGTTCTGCGGTTTTGGCAATGTGGTTGGCCAACTTGGCTAAGGTTTTGGTGGGGCCCAGGCCAATGCTGGTGGGCAAGCCTGTCCAGCCCAGTACGCGCGCGCGCATGCGACGGCAACGATCCACCAAGTCGCCGCGGATACCGCTCAGGTCTACAAACGACTCGTCAATGGAGTACACCTCTTGGCGATGGCCCAAACCCGCCACCAAGCTCATCATGCGCTGACTCATGTCGCCGTACAGCGCAAAATTGGCGGACAACGCCACCAAACCGTGCGACTCCTCAAAATGGCGAATCTTGAACCAAGGCGCCCCCATGGCAATGCCCAAGGCCTTAGCCTCATTGCTGCGCGCAATGGCGCAGCCGTCGTTGTTGGACAGCACCACCACCGGCCGCACGTTCAGACTGGGGCGAAACACGCGCTCACAAGACACATAAAAGTTGTTGCCGTCGACCAAGGCGTACACGTTAGGGTCTCTATTAGGGCTTGAACTGGCGGATGGCGGCGGTCACCACCCCCCAAATTTCCAGGGTTTGGCCCTCTTTAGGGGTGATGTCGCCATAGGTGGGGTTGGCGGCTTTAAGCTTGGTGCGCCCATGGCGCTGGTGCAGCATCTTGATGGTGAACTCCCCATCCACCACCGCCACCACAATATGCTGGTGACGGGGTCTGATGGCGCGGTTGACCACCATCAGGTCGTTGTCAAAAATGCCCGCCTCCACCATAGAGGCGCCGCGCGCCCTGACCAAATACGTGGCTTGCGGGTGGGTGACGAGCAACCGGGTCAGGTCTATGGCCTGCTCTTGCAAGTCTTCTGCAGGCGAGGGAAACCCCGCTTGCGCGCTTCCGAGCATGGGCACACAAATACTGTTCATAAATACAGTATACGCACAATAGGTGTCACGCATCAGAACCCACTTAGCCGCGAAGCTTCACGGTAAAGTCACTCAAATGTCACCAAAAAGCCGCAATATGGCGGGCTACTTCTAGGAGCGTGGTTTGAAAGTTTCTGTGATCGGTGCAGGTTATGTGGGTTTGGTCACGGCGACTTGCCTGTCAGAGCTGGGGCACGAGGTGGTGTGTGTTGAAAATGACAAGTCTCGGCTGGACATGCTTTTGGCCGGTGGCGTGCCTATTTACGAGCCAGGCCTAGATGCTCTGATTCTGCGCAACACCCAAGGCAAGCGCCTGAGTTTTACGGGCGACATGCCTGCTGCGGTGACCCACGCCGAAATCATGTTCATTGCCGTGGGCACCCCGCCGCAAGAAGACGGCTCGGCCGATCTGGCACACGTGATTGCCGCCGCACAACAAGTAGCGCGCGCCATGACAGGGCCCATCGTCATTGTGAACAAATCCACCGTGCCAGTGGGCACCGCCGAGCGGGTGACCCAAGCGGTGGCCGCCGAACTTAAAGCCTGCGGCAAAGCCGACCTGCCGTTTGTGGTGGTGTCTAACCCAGAGTTTTTAAAAGAAGGCGCAGCCATTGACGACTTCATGCACCCTGACCGCATCGTGGTGGGCATTCCGCGCACGCCTATGGGTGAACACGCTAAAGAGGCTATGGGCCGTTTGTATGCCTCGCTCAACCGCCATCATGAGCGCATGGTGTGGATGGATGTACCCAGCGCCGAGCTCACCAAGTACGCCGCCAACGCCATGCTGGCCACCCGCATTTCCTTCATGAACGAAATTGCCAACCTAGCCGATTTGGTTGGCGCAGACGTGGACGCCGTGCGCCGCGGCATTGGCAGCGACAGCCGCATTGGCCCGAGCTTTTTGTATGCAGGTACCGGCTACGGCGGCAGCTGCTTCCCTAAAGACACCCGCGCACTGGTGCAAACCGCTACTAAAAACGGCAGCCACATGGAAGTGGTGGAAGCCACGGAACGCGTCAACCTTGCCCAGCGCAACGTGCTGTTGCGCCGCATCACCCAACGCTTAGGCAACGACCTCACAGGTCGCACCTTTGCCATTTGGGGCCTGGCATTCAAACCCCAAACCGACGATATGCGCGAGGCTTCCAGCCGCTACATGATTCGCGAGCTGATTTCGCGCGGTGCACGCATCCAAGCGCACGACCCCGTAGCCATGCCCGCTGCTCAACAGGCCCTTAGAGAAGATTTGGCAGACATTGCGGGCGGTATCGACCGCGTGCACATGGCAGACACCCCCAATGCGGCGCTTACAGGCGCTGACGCCTTGGTGGTGCTGACCGAATGGAAGCAGTTCCACAACCCAGACTTTGCGCTGATCAAACAGCAATTGCGTCAAGCCGTGATTTTTGATGGGCGCAACCTGTACGACCCCGAGCAACTGCAGGATTTGGGCATTGCCTATCAAGGCATAGGCCGGGGCAATGTTTTGGCGCGTCAAACCGCCACTGCGCCCTCCGCAACCTAAGTTATCCGATGCAAGACCGCCTGCCGCGCGGCTTTTCTTGGCTGATTTCGGCACAGTTCATTTCGGCCTTAGCCGACCATGCGCTGTTGATTGTGGCCATTGCACATTTGCAGTTTTTAAATGCGCCCGAATGGTGGGCGCCGCTGCTCAAATTTGCATTCACCTTGGCCTATGTTTTTTTGGCGCCTTTTATTGGCAACTTGGCCGATCGGGTGTGCAAGCGCCGCCTCATGGCTTGGATGAATGCCCTCAAGTGGGTGGGTGCTGCCGCCATGCTATGGGGTGCGCCGCCCATGCTGGCTTTTGCCTTGGTGGGCATGGGCGCGTCCGCCTACGCACCTGCCAAATACGGTCTCATCACCGAAAGCGTACCCCCCTCTCGGCTGGTGTCTGCCAACGGCTGGATTGAATGTGCGGTGGTCATGTCCGTGCTGCTGGGTACAGGGCTGGGCGGGGCGCTGGTCTCGCAACTGTGGCTGAATTCTGAGCTGGTCAGCTTTACATCTACCCTTTGGCCGCTGACTTTGGGGGCTTCTTCGGCAAGCCTGAATGTGTCGCTCGTGGTCATCTTGATGCTTTATGTGGTCTCAGGCTTTCTCAACCTAGGCATCGTACCCAGCGGTGCGGTGTACCCCCGCAGACCTCTGAGCGTATGGCACATGAGCTCAGACTTTTGGAAGGCCAATCGCATGCTTTGGCGTGATCGCTCAGGAGGCTTGTCTTTGTTGCTCACCACCGTGTTTTGGGGCGTTGGAGCCCTGTTGCAGTTTGCGGTGCTGCACTGGTCGGTTCAGTTTTTGGGGCTCACGCTAGACAAAGCCGCCTACATGCAAGGCATTGTGGCCCTGGGCGTGGTGGTGGGTGCGGTGTGGGTGGCGACACGCTTGCGCTTAAAGCACGCCACATCGGTGCTGCCCGTGGGCATTTTGATGGGAATCGTTTTGCTGCTGTCTTTATGGATTCCCACTTGGCAGCTGGCAGTGCCCTCTTTACTGATACTGGGTGCCTTAGGGGGTATTTTGGTGGTCCCCATGAACGCGTTGCTCCAGCACCGTGGCCACCGCTTGCTGACGGCTGGTCAGTCCATTGCGGTGCAGGGCTTTAACGAGAATCTGAGCGTTTTGATCACCATGGGGGTTTACTCTGCGCTGATTGCGGCAGACACACCGGTGCGCGCAGTCATGGCCTTTGTGGGTTTGGCCTTAGCGGGCACCATCACCTACATCCTGATGCGCAGAGTGCCATCAAGACAAGGTTTCAGGCCCTTGATGCGGCACATTCGCCACAGTGGCGGCTAAAGCAACTGCTACGGCTAACCGTATCTGGCAAACCTAAGCGGGGCTAGTGCAAAGCGGTGCTGGTGTTAAGGGACCGCCAAAGCCTGCAGCATCACCGACTCCACTTGCGCAACGATTTGTTGCCAGTCCCAGCTTTGTACGGTCACGCGGCCCGCTTGCCGCAAGCGCTGCACACGGTCAGGCTCCACGGTGAGCTCCACCACGCGCTGCACAAAGCCCTCATCGTCGTTAAGCCTTGCCAGTAGGCCGTTTTGCCCATGCTGAATGGTTTCTGCGGCGGCGGCGTAATCAAATGCCACCACAGCCAGTCCGCTGGACATGCCTTCAAGCACCACATTGCCAAAGGTTTCAGTTTGGCTGGGAAACCCAAAAATATCGGCGGACGCGTAATACTCAGACAAGGCTTGGCCGGTTTGAACGCCCGCAAAAATGGCATCTGGCGCAAGACCTTTGAGCTCGGCGCGTGCGGGGCCGTCACCCACCAGCACCAACTTCACATCAGGGCGCACCAGTTTGGCTTGGGCATAAGCCCGCACCAGCAACTGCAAATTTTTTTCGCTGGCCAGGCGCGATACGCACATGATCACCGGCGTGTCCGGCTTAGCGCCCCAAGAGGCGCGCAGTGTTTCGCTGCGGTGCGCGGGGTCAAAACGTTGCAAGTCCACGCCACGGGGCACCACTTTTAAACGCAAAAAACCAGCATCCGACAGCCTTTTAGACAAACTGGCCGTCGGCACCATGGTGCAGGCCGTTTGGTTGTGAAAGCGCTTTAAGTACGCCATGATGGGCTTACTCAGCCAGCCCACACCGTAGTGGCTGCTGTACGAATGGAAGTTGGTTCTGAAGTCAGACGTGACTGGAATTTTGAGTTTGCGCGCCACTTTCAAGGCGGACCAGCCCAAAGGGCCTTCAGTGGCAATGTGCACCACATCGGGGCGCTTGAGTGTCCATAATGGCTCCAAACGCTTTCTAGAAGGCAGGCCCAACTGCAAATTGGGGTAGCGCGGAATGGGCATGCCCCGCAACAACACGTCGTGGTTGGCGCCGGCAGCGGCATCTGCAACCGCGGGTTCGCGCATCACGCCCGCATCAGACTTAGGCTGGCGCGGACGCACCAACTGCACCTGGTGCCCCCGCTCGCGCAGACCATCGACCACCTTTTTAAGCGACAATGAGACGCCGTTGATTTCGGGGGGGTAGGTTTCGGTGACCACCGCCACCCGCAACTGGGGGCGGTTGCCGGGCAAATCTTCAACCAAAAGGTCTGTCGCGTCTTGTTGCATATAACCACTTTCGCATGTCAAGATCACAAATCCGTGACACAACTGTCATTTAAGCCCCAAATTGTGTGAAAACAACGTGACACCCAAAATCATGTCATCGTAATTTCACAATTAAAACCGACCATAGCTAAGCGATAATTCGAGCTTTGTCGAATTTGCCTCGGCGTTTGCCTTAGTGATTTGTTCAGAATTTTTTCTGTTGAATTTTTTCAGGAGTCCATGTGAGTTCTTTTCTAGAAACTTTGCGCGTTCAGCGCTGGGATGACCACCGTTATTACCATCACAGCCGCATCAATCAGTCTTTGCACCTGATCAGCGCCCTGTCCTTTTTAGCTTCTTATGTGATGTTGTTCATCAACCCCGCTATTGCCGCGCTCATGGCATGGCTCGTGTCCATGACCAGTCGCCAAGCTGGCCACTTCTTTTTTGAGCCTAAGGGTTACGACCACGTCAACCAAGCCACCAACGAATTCAAAGAAGAAATCAAAGTGGGCTACAACATCAAGCGCAAAATTGTGCTGATGGCTGTTTGGGCTGCATCACCCTTGTTTGTCTATTTGGAACCCGATCTGTTCGGTTTGGTCGAGGCGCACACCAGCTTGTATGAGTTCATGATCAATGTGGGCTGGGTTTGGCTGTTCATTGGCGTGGGTGGCTTGGTGTTCCGCGTATTCCAGTTGTACGTTCAACAAGACCTCAGAACCGGCTTGGTTTGGGCCATCAAAATCATCACCGACCCCTTCCATGACGTGAAGCTGTATTGCAAATCACCTTTGTATTTGCTTAAAGGCGAGCTGATTGACCAGAGCAATTTGGAAAGTCGCCACGTGTAATAAGACCTCGGGGTCAATAAAAAAGGGGAAGATTTATCTTCCCCTTTTTTATGCGGCGCTGTCTTGTGATGCAGCGCCCTATTTGCTCCAAGCGCACTAAGCGCCTTGGCCAGGGCTCGCTTCACGCCCGCCCCATAACTCAGCTAGCGAACTCAACGCCCCATGTGGGCCAGCATTTCCTTCAATAGAGTGCGCTTGATCGATTTGTTGGTTAACTCTGGCGAATGCCACCAAAAGCCATCCTGCTTCATTTGCTGCGCTGCGCGCACAAACCTATCGGCCACCTCGGCCATGTCTTCTTCTGTGAAGTTCAGGCTAAAGATAAAACGCCCCGTACCCACCCAGCTTAGGGCCAAACCCGCATCGCGCAAGTAGTACTGCAGTATCCAGTTGTAACGAGAAGGCTGGGTGTAGCTCACCGTCCAAATAGACGACATATTGGCCACCTCTACCGGAATGCCTTCGGCCTTCATGCGGGCGTTAAACACCTCACGGCGGTGGTTCCAACGCTCGTCTTGGCCCTCATATAAGGCCTGTACCTCTGGAGTTTCTAAACGGCGTAAAAACTCATTCATGGCCCCCATCACGTAAGGGTGCGAATTGAAGGTGCCCCTTGCAAAGCACACATCTGCGGGGCGCTTGTCGCGAAACCTTTGCATCAAGGCGTTTTTGCCGCAGACCACCCCCACGGGCAAGCCTCCTCCAAGAGTTTTACCGTAGGTGACCATATCGGCCTGCACACCAAAATATTCTTGCGCGCCGCCGGGGGCCAACCTAAAGCCCAAAAACACCTCATCAAAAATCAACACAATGCCGCGCTCGGTGCAAACCTTGCGCACCTCGTGCAACCATTGGGTGTAGGCCGCGCGGTCATAGCCCGCTTGGCGGCTGCTGTCGAGCAAGGTGGAGTCGCCAGGGGCGTTTTTATTGGGGTGCAGGGCCTGTAGGGGATTGATAAGCACGCAAGCAATGTTTTTACGGGTGCGAAGCACGCGCAAAGAGGCCTCGTGCATATCTCGTAGGGTATAGGTTTCCCTCGGGGGTAGCGGGTTGCCCGGGCCAGGTTGCACGTCTTCCCACCACCCGTGGTAAGCCCCACAAAAGCGCACCAAATGGCGCTTGCCGGTGTGGTAGCGCGCCAAGCGCACCGCCTGCATCACCGCTTCTGTGCCGCTCATGTGGAAAGACACCGTGTCTTGTCCCGATATTTTTTTGAGCCGTTCCACGTTATCGGCCACGCAAGGGTGGTAGGCCCCCAGCACCATGCCTATATCGCGGGCAATACTTACGCCCGCGTCAATGCAGGACTTGTAAAAGTCTGTGCCCATCACATTCACGCCGTAAGAGCCGGTCAGGTCGATGTAGCGCTGGCCATCTAAATCTGTAACGGTCACACCTTCAGACGACTGAACAAAGCTGCCGGTTTTAAGGTGTTGGCGCACATAGGGGCTGAACTGGTAAGGCACACGGTATGCGCCAGTAAAACGCAAATCGGGAATGCTTTCGCGGGCTTGAGCCGAAAGTTCTATCGATTTTGGTGACTTGGCTTGTAATCTTCCGCCCAAGGCATGAAAACCAGCCTTGCGAGACTGCACAATGGCGTCTGGTGCTCCATCGCAATTGAAAAACATGGCTTCGTCGTAGGCGTAACCTGGAATCCAACCCGCCAAACGTTTGGCCATGCGCGAATGTCCCGCCAAAGAAGGGTGTTTGGCACGGGACAATTCGAGGCGACGCTTGATGGAAGGAAATGCGGCGGCCAGTGCGCCAACCAATATTGCTGTTTCGTAGGCCATGTGATCCTGCTTAAGTTAATTAGATCTTTTATTGAAAATTTTTTACACGCTTGTGAAATATCCATGACTCTCAAAGAACTTCGTGACCGTATTTTGTTACAGGAAGACCTGAACTTTCTGCTAACCAACCGAATTCCCCGTATTGCCCTCACGCGCTGGATGGGCAAATTCAGCAAAATTAAAAACCCCATAGTTCGGGACGTTTCCATTGCCCTTTGGAAAATGTGTTCCGATCTCGACCTTTCTGAAGCCAAAAAAAACAGCTTTGACAGCCTGCACGACTGTTTTATCAGGGAACTTAAACCCGGCCTGCGCCCTTTTGACCCCAACCCCAACACCATTTGCAGCCCTTGTGACGGCATAGTCGGCGCATGTGGCGCCATTGAAAACGACCAAATCTTTCAAGCCAAGGGCATGCCCTACAGCCTTAAAGAGCTGATGGGCAGCGATGAAGTGGCCAACCGCCACCGAAACGGCACTTACGTGACCCTGCGCCTTACCAGCAGCATGTACCACCGCTTCCATGCACCGGCCGACTGCTCGGTGCAACGCGTGACGCACATTCAGGGCGACACTTGGAACGTCAACCCCATAGCGCTCAAGCGGGTCGAGCGCCTGTTTTGCCGCAACGAACGCGCCGTGATTGAAACGACATTAACCAATTCTCAGCAACCTCTAACCCTTGTACCTGTGGGGGCTGTGCTGGTAGCCAGCATCCGCCTGCACTGCCTAGACTTGCAGCTGCACCACGACTACACCGGCCCCCAAACCATCAGTTGCAACGCTACAGCACAAAAAGGTGAAGAAATGGGCTGGTTTGAACACGGCTCCACCATCATCGTGTTTGCTCCTGAAGGCATGATGCTTGCCCAAGGCATTGAAAACGGCCACCGCATCAAACTGGGCGAACCGCTGCTCCAAATCGCTCCGTAACTTCAGTGCATAGTTAGTGCAGCGGACTTTTTAATGACTCAGGCAACACCAATGGCATGACCGTAATGCCCTCTTCCAGCAAAGACTCGGTTTGCTCGCGTGTGGCTTGTCCACGAATGCCGCGTTCTTCTGCTTCGCCGTAATGGATTTTTCGGGCTTCTTCAGCAAAACGTTGGCCCACATCTTCGGTGCTTTGCAGCACCTGCCGCGCCATATGCAACCAAGCTGCTTGCAAAGCCAAGTCTGAAGATCCTGTCACCACATCTGCAGAATCTTGTTTTACCGCGGAAGTTGGTGCTTTGTTGGAAGCATCCGCTGGTGCTGAAGTGTCAGAAGCGGTATCTGAAGAACGGGCTCCAAAATTTAAACGTGGAGCGCTGGGCAGGCGAACCACCTGCTTGCTGCTGCACACAGGACACTCCAAAAAACCGCGGGCTACTTGGTCGTCATAGTCGGTTTCTGAAGCAAACCAGCCTTCAAACCCGTGCTGGAGCTCGCAACCTAAATTAAAAACTTTCATGAAGCAATTATGACTGACACAAGTTTAAGAACTTTACGTCCTCATCGAGCTTGCGCCCTCAGAAAAAGCTCAAGCTCATACAGATGCCAAACAAGTTGAAAAAATGGCTAGTATTTCTTTAGATCTGGGCAATTAGATATGCCGATTTATATATTCACTCTTCTAAAGCGCAACTCAAATCTAATTCTTGCAAGCGTAAAGACTCATGAGAATATTTCAGGAAATTTTCTCGATGCCTTCTGTAAAACAAAAGACCTTCTTTGATGCTAGCTACAGTAGCACCTTGTTCTAACATCTTATCCCACAGATTCCAATCCTCTTGAGGATGGGCGCCATCTTCAAATCTCTTTTTATACCCAATTTTTTGTCCAAAAGCTGTTCGGTACATCATTGATCCATGATGTTGATCCTGACGATTCCAATATAAATCACCCTGATAAGGTAGCGTCTCACCCGGCACCCTTGTTAATATTTCTTCCTTTAATTCACCAGTGACAACAATGTCATAGGTGACAATGTCAGTGCTGGCGTTTGAGAGCAACTCAATTGCATCTGAACGCAGCCAGTTATCAGCACCTATGAATAACACATACTCTGTATTTACCCTAGACAGCATGTCTTGAAAGTTATCGACAACTCCCAAATTTTTTTTCCTGAAAATATATTCAATATCGGGATATAGACTTGGCAAATGACTGCAATCCAACCCTCCATCATCAACAAATAGAATGCCTCTAGGAAGTGTAGTTTGAGAAAGCAATGACTCGATGCAATGTGCAGCAAGGTGCCCGTATTTGTAAGAAGCGACAATAACTGTAATCATATTGATTGGTATAGGGCGGGAGCAAACCACAAACACAAGGTTGTTCAACCCTGACGTCAGCCTCGGAGTATCAAGCGCTGAACATCAACACAATAGACCGCGCGCACAATGCCATCAAGCCGCCAGGCATCAACCCCAGCAACAGTACCAAAGCACCGTTGATAGACAAAACCACACGCACATCCAAAGGTGCGGTCACGGTGGCGGCGGTGATGGGATCGTCAAAGTACATGACCTTGACCACGCGCAGGTAGTAAAACGCGCCCACCAAAGACATGAGCACGGCAAATATGGCCAACCCAATGTACAACGTTTGGCCAGACGTAACTAAGGCTTGCAACACCGACAACTTGGCATAAAAGCCCACCAGCGGGGGAATACCCGCCAAAGAAAACAGGCATACAGCCATGACCCCCGCATACAGCGGGCTACGCTGGTTTAAACCAGCAAGGTCGGATATTTCTTCACTCTCAAAGCCTTCGCGGGCCAGCAGCATGATGACGCCAAAAGTGGCTAAGGTCGTGAGCACATAAGTGATGACGTAAAACATGGACGAGCTGTAGGCATTGGCTGCAGACAGCACGCTGCCGTTGACCACACCCGACACCAAGCCCAACAGCACAAAACCCATTTGCGAGATGGTGGAAAACGCCAACATACGTTTGATGTTGGTTTGCATGATGGCGGCAAAGTTACCCACCGCCAGGGAACCAACCGCCAGCAACAACAACATTTGCTGCCAGTCGATGGCCAAGGGCAGCATGCCCTCTACCAACAAACGCAGCACGATAGCGAATGCCGCCAACTTAGGTGCGCCACCGATCATTAAGGTCACCGCTGTAGGGGCGCCTTGATACACGTCTGGAATCCACATATGAAAGGGCACCACGCCCAGCTTAAAGGCCAAGCCCGCCACAATAAAAACCAAGCCAAACACCAGCACCTGATGGTTGATGACGCCGGAATTGATGGCCCGAAATACCTCGCCCACTTCGAGTGAACCGGTGGCGCCGTACATCATGGACATGCCGTAAAGCAAAAAGCCCGAGGCCAGTGCCCCAAGTACGAAGTACTTCATGGCGGCTTCAGTGGCGGTGGCATGGTCGCGGCGCAAAGCAACTAAGGCGTAACTGCTGAGCGTCAACAACTCCAAACCGAGGTAGATGAGCAGAAAGTTGTTGCCAGAAATCATGATGTACATGCCCAGCAACGCAAACAAACTTAAGGAAAACAGCTCTCCGCCGCGCAACATATCGCGATCTGCCGCGTAGGGCCGTGAATACACCAGCGTCACCATCACAGCTACAGTAGCAAAGCACTTGAGCCAGTTGCCTAATGGGTCGCTCACCACCAAGTTGCCTAGCGCGTACAAAGTTTGCCCTTCACTGGCATTCCATGCACACAAGGCGGCAATGCCACCTAAAGTCAGTAAAGACAGCACATAGGTGAGGTTGCGCATGCGCGACTTGACGCCAAGGTCGATGAGCGTAATCACGCAGCCCATGACCAGAAGCACGATTTCTGGGTACACCGCTATCCAGCCGAGTGGTTGAGTCATCGTCGGTCTTTCGTTATCAGTTCAGCTTGGATACCGCTATGTGGCGCAACAGTTCGGCCACAGAGCTGTCCATCACATCGGTAAAGGGTTTGGGGTTGATGCCCATGGCCAACACAGCCACAGCCAGAAGCGACAACATTAAAAATTCACGGGCATTGATATCGGATAAATGCTTCACGTGGTCATTGGCTATTGGGCCCAAATACACGCGCTTGAACATCCAAAGCGTATAGGCTGCGCCAAATATCAGCGCGCTGGCGGCAGCAGCGCCAATCCAAAAGTTGAATTTAACAGCACCCAAAATCACCATCCATTCGCCCACAAACCCTGCCGTGGCAGGTAGACCGCAGTTGGCCATGGCAAACAACAGGGCAAAAGCTGCAAACTTGGGCATGGTGTTGATAACCCCGCCATAGGCAGATATATCGCGCGAATGCACGCGGTCGTACAAGACACCAATGCACAAAAACATGGCGGCCGATACAAAGCCATGGGCAATCATTTGCACCAAGCCGCCGGCAATGCCCAGATCATTAAAGATAAAGAAGCCTAATGTCACAAAACCCATATGCGCTACTGATGAATACGCCACAAGTTTTTTCATGTCTTGCTGCACCATGGCCACCAAGCCCACATAAACGACTGCCGTGAGCGATAGGGCAATCATGAGCCACGCCCACTCATGCGACGCATCCGGCGCAATGGGCAAAGAAAACCTTAAAAAGCCATAGGCGCCTAGCTTGAGCATGATGGCGGCCAACACAGCCGAGCCCCCTGTGGGTGCTTCAACGTGTACATCGGGCAACCAAGTGTGTACGGGCCACATGGGCACCTTGACCGCAAAGGCCGCAAAAAACGCAAAAAACAACAAGGTTTGCGTGGACAAATCTAAGGGCAGTTGGTGCCACGCCTGAATGTCAAAACTACCGCCTGACTTGGTATACAAGAAGATCAAGGCAATAAGCGTGAGCAAAGAACCGAGCAAGGTGTAGAGAAAAAACTTGAAAGACGCGTAAATTTTGTTGGGACCACCCCAAATACCAATGATGAGGTACATAGGTATCAGCGTGGCTTCAAAAAACACGTAAAACAACAGACCGTCGAGTGCGCAAAACACACCCATCATGAGCCCGCTGAGTATTAAGAAAGCCCCCATGTATTGGTTGACCTTGCGGGTGATCACTTCCCAGCTCGCCAACACCACCACCATAGTGATGAAGGCGGTCAAAATGACAAACCACACCGAAATACCATCCACTCCCAAGTGGTAGTTGACATTAAAGCGCTCCAGCCAAGGCGTTTTTTCGACAAACTGCATGTCTGCCGTGTCCATCTGAAAGCGAAAGTACAAGGGTAAGGTGGCCAAGAAGCTCACCACCGAGCCGATCAAAGCCACCCAACGAACAGAAGTCGCTTGATCATCCCGCCCAATAGCCAGCAACACGAGGCCAAAGGCAATAGGCAACCACACCACCAGGCTCAACAAACCCATGAATTTTTCTCCTTATCGGTTGAGCCAGTCACGCAATGTAGGCCAAGTAACGAATACAGACATTAAGACCACGATGCCCAAGATCATGGCTAGGGCATAGTGGTACAAAAACCCGGTTTGAAAGTGACGCACCACGGTTGCCAACTTGCCTACCAACTTCCAAGAACCGTTAACCACCGCGCCATCAATCAAGGTCTGGTCTCCGCCCTTCCATAAGCTCATACCCAACATACGAGCACCACGGGCCAAAATGTTTTCATTGAACCAGTCCAAGTAGTACTTGTTTTCCAATACCACTTCGATGGGTCTGAGCACTTTGGCAATCTGTTGCGGCAAGGTGGTGTGCACCATATACAGGTAATACGCGCAGGCCACACCTGCCAAGGCCAACCAAAACGGCCAAGTGCTTAAAGCATGCACAGCCATAGCCCATGGGCCATGGAAGGCCTCGGCCAACTCTTGCATAGCGTGGTGCTTGGAGCCATCTACAAAAATAGCGTCTTTGAAAAAGTCACCAAAAAGCATGGGGTCAATGGTGAAGTAACCAATCAAAACCGAAGGAATGGCGAGCAATACCAATGGCAGAGTTACCACCCAAGGAGACTCGTGTGGTTTGTTGGGGTGGTCGTGATGAGCGTCATGGTGATGCGCATCGGGGTTTTGGTCATAACGCTCTTGACCATGAAACACCAAAAAGTACATGCGGAACGAATAAAACGCCGTCACAAATACACCGGCCAGCACCGCAAAACTGGCAAAACCGCTGCCCCACAAATGGCTCTCTAAAACCGCTTCAATGATGCTGTCCTTAGAGTAAAAGCCCGAAAACAAAGGCGTACCAATCAAGGCCAACGAACCCAACAAACAGGTGATCCAAGTGATGGGCATGTACTTGCGCACCGCCCCCATCCAACGAATGTCTTGGTTGTGGTGCAAGCCCATGATGACTGAGCCCGCAGCCAAGAACAGCAAAGCCTTGAAGAATGCGTGCGTCATGAGGTGGAACACCGCTACAGAATATGCAGAGGCACCCAATGCCACCGTCATGTAGCCCAACTGAGACAAGGTGGAATAAGCCACCACGCGCTTGATGTCGTTTTGGATGATGCCCAAAAAGCCCATGAACAAGGCAGTGATAGAGCCCACCACCATGATGAAGCTCAGCGCTGTATCGCTCAACTCAAACAAAGGCGACATGCGGGCCACCATAAAAATTCCAGCGGTCACCATGGTGGCCGCGTGAATCAGGGCAGAAATAGGGGTGGGCCCTTCCATGGAGTCGGGCAGCCAAACATGCAGGGGAAACTGGGCCGATTTGCCCATGGCTCCAATAAAAAGACAAATGCACACCACGGTGACCAGCATCCACTCTGTGCCCGGAAAAGACAATTGAGCAAGCTCAGATGTTTTGGCAAAAGTTTCGGTGTAGTTCAAGGTGCCCGCAAATGCCGCAATGAGGCCAATACCCAAGATGAAGCCAAAGTCACCCACGCGGTTAACCAAAAAGGCTTTCATATTTGCAAAGATGGCGGTTGGCTTGTTGAACCAAAACCCAATCAACAGATAGGACACCAAACCAACGGCTTCCCAGCCAAAAAACAACTGCAAAAAGTTGTTACTCATGACCAGCATGAGCATCGAGAAGGTAAACAACGAAATGTAGGCAAAGAACCGGTTGTAGCCTTCATCTTCTTCCATGTACCCAATGGTGTAGATGTGCACCATCAAGGACACAAAGGTCACCACGCACATCATCATGGCGGTGAGGCCATCAATTAAAAAGCCTACTTCCATTTTCAGGTCGCCCACGACCATCCATGTATACAAGGTTTCGTTGAGGCGTGCGCCTTCAAACGCTACTTGATACAGGGTCACGGCTGAAATCAAAAACGACACCAGCACACCCAATATGGTGACGCTGTGGCACAAGCGGCGACCAATCAGGTTGCCACCCAAGCTGGTCCCAAGAACGCCCGCAGCAAGCGAGCCCACCAGAGGCGCTAAAGGCACGGCCAATAAAGTTGTGGCAGACAGGGTTGAACTCATGTTGCTTTAACCCTTGAGCGTTTGAAGTTCGTCAACATTGATGTTGGACTTGTTGCGGAACAAAAGAACCAAAATAGCCAAGCCAATAGCGGATTCAGCTGCCGCCACCGTCAGAATAAAAAAAACAAATACTTGACCGTGCATGTCGCCCAAGTAGTGGGAAAAGGCCACAAAGTTCATGTTGACCGCTAAGAGCATGAGCTCCACCGCCATGAGCAACACAATCAGGTTTTTTCGGTTTAAAAAAATACCGACAACCGCCACGGCAAACAACATGGCGCCTAAGGTCAAAAAGTGGCCTAACGTTAGGGTCATGGTTTCACCTCGGGTGTTGCAGACGCAAGGGCGGATTCAGGGGCTGTTGAAGGCGGGGGGGCTGCGCGGGTGGGCTCCATAGACAGCACCTGCAATCGGTCGGAAGCCTTCACGCGCACCTGCAATGAGGCATCAATGGCTTTGGTGTCTTTGCGCTCACGCAGAGTCAGAGCAATGGCTGCAATCATGGCCACCAGCAAAATCACTGCGGCCACTTGAATGGGATACACGTACTGGGTATAGAGCAATTTACCCAACTCTTTGGTGTTGGACAACTCTTGGGCTTGCCCCAACACCAACAAAGCTTTGGGCGACTCTGAGACTTTAAAACCCGAGAGCAACACGGCCGACATTTCAAGCACCACAATGGCACCCAATGTGGCGCCTAGGGGAAAGTGCTTCCAAAAGCTTTGCTTGAGCGAATCAATTTTGATATCCAACATCATCACTACAAACAAAAACAACACCATCACCGCGCCTAAGTAGACCAACACCAAAGTGATGGCCAAAAACTCAGCCTTCAACAGCAACCAAATGGCCGAGGCCTGCGAAAACGACAACATGAGGTACAGCACCGCATGCACAGGGTTGCGCGCAGTGATGACCCTGAATGCTGCAAACAACAGCACCAGAGAAAACACATAGAAGAAACCGGTTTTAACGTCCATGAACTATTGAGTTTTGTAGATTTGGGTTGTCCGTACGGCGCTGATTGAAGCGTTTAGAGGGGCGTTACCGGTATTTGGCATCTGCAGATTTGGCAGCGGCAATTTCGGATTCATACCGGTCTCCCACGGCCAACAACATGTCTTTGGTGAAGTACAAGTCGCCACGCTTTTCACCGTGATATTCCAGAATATGCGTCTCCACAATGGAGTCCACGGGGCAGCTCTCTTCGCAAAAACCGCAAAAAATACATTTGGTCAGGTCTATGTCATAGCGAGATGTGCGGCGTGAGCCATCGGCACGAACATCGGACTCAATGGTGATGGCCATAGCGGGGCATACGGCTTCGCACAATTTGCATGCAATGCAACGCTCTTCACCGTTTTCGTAACGGCGCAGGGCGTGCAAGCCCCTAAAGCGAGGTGACAGAGGCGTTTTTTCTTCAGGAAACTGAAGTGTCACTTTGCGACTTAAGGCATAACGCCCGGTCAGCGCCATACCTTTAAACAGCTCCACCAACATGAAACTTTTGATGAAGTCCTTGAACGAAAACTGTGTAGCCACTGCAGACATAGTCGTCAACCCACTTAATTCCAGATGTTCCAAGGCGTCTGCATCCAGATGCCCACCACCAACAACCACACCAAGGTCACTGGAATGAAAACTTTCCACCCCAAACGCATGATTTGGTCGTAACGAAAACGCGGGAAGGTGGCACGAATCCAAATGAACATGGACACCACCAAGAATGTTTTAAGGCCCAACCAGATCCAGCCCGGAACCCAATTGAATGGGGCAAAGTCCACAGGCGACATCCAGCCCCCCAAGAACATGATGACCGCCAAGATGGACACCAACCACATGCTGGCGTATTCAGCCAAGAAGAACAGGGCAAAGCCCATACCGGAGTACTCCACCATGTGCCCGGCCACAATTTCGGCTTCGCCCTCCACCACGTCAAAAGGATGGCGGTTGGTTTCTGCCACACCGGAAATCAGGTACACCACAAAAATAGGCAGCAGGGGTAACCAGTTCCAAGACAAAAAGTTCAGGCCCATGTCGGTGAACATGCCTTTGCCTTGGGCCATGACAATGTCGGTCAGGTTCATGCTGCCGGTCACCATCAGGACGACCAAGAAACAAAAACCCATTGCAATTTCGTAGCTGACCATTTGCGCGGAAGCGCGCAAGGCACCCAAAAACGCGTACTTAGAGTTGGACGCCCAACCCGCAATGATGACGCCATAGACTTCAATAGACGTGATGGCCATCACCAGCAGCAAGCCAGCGTTGATGTTGGTCAGGGCCACATCAGGCCCAAACGGAATGGCCACCCAAGCGGCCAAAGCCGGCATGATGGCGAGCACTGGACCCAAACGGAACAAGCCCGGGGCGGCAGCTGTTGGTTGGATGAGCTCTTTGGTTAAGAGCTTGAGTGCATCTGCAAAAGGCTGAAACAAGCCAAACGGGCCGACGCGGTTAGGGCCAAGACGCACTTGCATGAAGCCCAGTAAACGGCGCTCCCAAAGGGTTAGATACGCTACACACAAAAGCAGCGGCAACAAAACAGCCACAATTTTCATGAGAGTCCAAACCACAGGCCAGACCAAGCCACTCCACCAAGTTGCGTCTATCAGGGTCAATCCGAACTGGTGCAGTGCATCGATCATGCAACCACCTCAAGCGCTTGGCGGGCATCAGCCGTGAGTTGCAAAGAAGGCGCACGCCTCACCAAACCATCTAGCTGATAGATGGCAGCCACCACGGGCTCTGAAGATGAAGCCGCTGAAGCGGAAGGGTCAGACGACAATGAGTCTGGGCTGACCGCATTATTCAAATGAATTGGCAAGCGGGTCGCGTCAGCCAATACCTCTTGAGAGGTGTTGTACTCAAAACTTTGCAGACCCAACATATTGCCCAACACACGCAATACCTTCCATGCCGGACGGGTCTCAGCAAAAGGTTTGACGACTGCATGAAAACTCTGCGCACGGCCTTCGGCATTGACAAACGTGCCTGAGGTTTCAGAAAAAGGTGACACCGGCAGCAACACGTCGCTGAATTCCATATTCGCTCTAAAGGGGCTCATGGTGACCACCATTTGGGCCTTGGCCAACTGTGTTGCAGCCGAAGCACCTGCCGCACTGTCGGGCACAGGTTCGGTGTTGAGCAGCAAGACTGCCTTGAGCGTCCCACCTAACATTTGGGCAGCGTTAAGGCCTTGGGCTTGCGGCTGGGCTTTCACCCACTGCGCGCCTACGGTGTTGGCGGCTTCTGTCAGGTAACCCACAGTTGAGCCGGTTTCTTGCCCTAGCCAATTGGCAATAGCAAGCAAAACAGACGCTTGCGGATGGTGTGCCGCGGCATTGCCCAGCAACACCGCCTTGCGATCACCACCGAGCAAAGACTTGGCGATGGCAGCAGCCTCTGGTGAAGCGCTGGCGCCTAATGAAGCGACCAAGCTTGGAGCCGCCACACCCTTTTGTGCAGCCACAGCCACAGCCACATCAGCCAAGGTCTTGAGCCAAGCTTGAGAAGCCACCACTTGGCTGGAAGACAAGGTCATGGCCCAAGCCTGTGGGCTGGAAAGTGATTCACTGGTGGTGATGGCGTGAAGATGCGCACCGCGGCGCGTGGCTTGGCGCAAACGCTGCGCAAACAACGGATGGTCTTTGCGCAAGTTGCTGCCTACAACCAACACACGTTGGAGTTGGCTGAGCTCTGCAATAGGCATGCCCAGCCAGTGCACGCCTGAGCCAGGGGCCAACTCAACTTGGCGCAACCGGTGGTCAATATTGTCGCTACCTATGCCGCGCATCAGTTGAGCGGCCAAATACAGTTCTTCCAAGGTGCTGTGCGGGCTAACCAAAGCCCCCACGCTTTGAGCACCATGGTCTGCGGCAATGGACTTCAAGCCATTGGCAACGTATTCAAGGGCGGTGGTCCAGTCCACTTCGGTCCATTGACCACCTTGCTTGATCATGGGCTGCTTGAGTCGGTCTGGTGAGTTCAAGGCCTCATAAGAATAACGGTCGCGGTCAGCAATCCAGCACTCGTTGACGGCTTCGTTTTCTAAGGGCACCACGCGCATGACCTGTTGGTTTTTAACCTGCATCACCAAATTGGCGCCGGTGGAGTCATGCGGACTTACGGATTTGCGGCGGCTCAACTCCCAAGTGCGCGCTTGGTAACGAAAGGGTTTGCTGGTCAAGGCGCCGACAGGGCAAATATCGATCATGTTGCCCGAAAGCTCAGAGTCCACGCTTTGGCCGACAAAGGTTTCAATTTCGGAGTGTTCGCCACGGTGGGACATGCCCAACTCCATCACACCGGCTACTTCTTGACCAAAGCGCACGCAACGGGTGCAGTGGATGCAACGGCTCATTTCTTCCATGGAAATAAGGGGGCCTACGTCTTTGTGAAACACCACACGCTTTTCTTCTTCATAGCGTGAAGAAGACCCACCGTAGCCCACCGCCAAATCTTGCAACTGGCATTCACCGCCCTGATCGCAAATAGGGCAATCCAAGGGGTGATTGATCAGCAAAAACTCCATGACCGACTTTTGAGCTTTAAGTGCTTTGTCAGTTTTGGTGCGCACAACCATACCTTGCGTCACAGGTGTGGCGCAGGCGGGCATGGGCTTGGGGGCTTTTTCCACGTCCACCAAACACATGCGGCAGTTGGCTGCGATGCTGAGCTTCTTGTGATAGCAGAAATGAGGAATGTAGGTGCCTGATTTTTCAGCAGCATGCATCACCATGCTGCCTTCAAGCACTTCTACTTTTTTGCCGTCGAGT
The DNA here is from genome assembly GCA_945862195.1 of Hylemonella gracilis. Classification (GTDB taxonomy): domain Bacteria; phylum Pseudomonadota; class Gammaproteobacteria; order Burkholderiales; family Burkholderiaceae_C; genus Hylemonella; species Hylemonella gracilis_C. The sequence goes on along the minus strand of CAMAXR010000002.1, from coordinate 21,548 downwards.
TCGATTTCAACCATAGTCTTTGATCAGGCTTAAACGTAAGCAGGGACCATGCAGGTCTTGTGAGCCACGTGGTATTCGAATTCGGTTCTGAAATGTTTGATCATGGCGCGCACTGGCATAGCTGCCGCGTCACCCAAAGCGCATATGGTGCGGCCTTGAATGTTTTCGGCCACGTTGTCAAGCAGCTGCATGTCTTCTTCGCGGCCTTGGCCTTGCTCAATGCGATCCACCACGCGCGACAGCCAACCAGTGCCTTCGCGACACGGTGTGCACTGGCCGCACGACTCGTGCATGTAAAAGTAAGACAGGCGCTGGAGTGACTTGACCATGCAACGAGTGTCGTCCATGACAATGACAGCTCCAGAACCCAGCATGGAACCCGCCTTGGCAATGCCGTCGTAGTCCATGGTGATGTCCATCATGATGTGGGCGGGCAAGATGGGCGCAGAAGACCCACCAGGAATGACCGCCTTTAAAGCCCGGCCGCCGCGCACGCCGCCCGCAAGCTCCAACAACTTGGCAAACGGAGTACCAAGGGGAATTTCGTAATTGCCAGGTCGCTCAACATCACCGCTGATAGAAAAGATTTTGGTGCCGCCGTTATTGGGCTTGCCACACGCTAAATAGGCTGCACCACCATTGCGAATGATCCAAGGCACCGCCGCAAAAGTTTCGGTGTTGTTGATGGTGGTGGGCTTGCCGTACAAGCCATAGCTGGCAGGAAAAGGCGGCTTAAAGCGGGGTTGCCCTTTTTTGCCTTCCAGCGACTCCAGTAAAGCGGTTTCTTCGCCACAGATATATGCACCAAAACCATGGTGCGCATGCAACTGAAAGCTGAAGCTGCTGCCCAAAATTTGGTTGCCCAACAAGCCAGCGGCACGAGCTTCCTCAAGGGCCTCTTCAAAACGATCGTAGGCTGAAAAAATTTCGCCGTGGATGTAGTTGTAACCCACCGAAATGCCCATGGCATAAGCGGCAATGGCCATGCCCTCAATCACGATATGAGGGTTGAACATCAAAATATCGCGGTCTTTGCAGGTGCCGGGCTCTCCCTCGTCGGAGTTGCACACCAAATACTTTTGACCAGGAAACTGGCGGGGCATGAAGCTCCACTTCAAACCAGTGGGAAAACCGGCACCGCCTCGGCCACGCAAAGCAGACTCTTTAACGGTGGCAATGACTTGGTCTTGCGTCATGCCGGCCACACCGGTATCAGGGTTGGGTGGCGCCCCATCGACACCCAAAATTTTCCTCAAGGCCTGATAGCCCCCGCGGGATTCGTAATCTTTTAAGCGCCAGTTGCTGCCATTGAGGTCAGCATAAATTTGAGGCGTGATGTGCCTGCCATGAAAGCAAGATTGAACACCTGTAGCGGCAAATTGCGACAAAATTTGGGAAACGTTCATGATGTGGCCTCGCTCGCTTGAAGGCCATCAATCAATTGGTCTAGTTTTTCATTGGACATGTGGCTGCACATGGCGCGGTCGTTGACCAACATCACTGGAGAATCCGCACACGCACCCAAACATTCGCTCTGCTGCAAGGTAAACATTCCGTCCGAGGTGGTTTCTCCCATAGCAATACCCAATTTGCGCTCCAAGTGCTTCAAGGCTTTGCTGCCGTCCCGCAACTGACAAGGCAAGTTGGTGCAGACGTTCAGCTTGAACTTGCCCACCGGAGTTTGGTTGAACATGTTGTAGAAGGTGGTGACTTCGTGCACCGCCATCAAGGGCATATCCAAATATTCGGCCACCATGCGCTCATCGCCTGCGCTGACATAACCTGCAACCTGCTGAACTATGGACAAGCAAGACATCACCGCAGATTGTTTTTGATCGGCGGGGTATTTGGCCACTTCTTTATCAAAACGGGCACGCAACTCAGGGGTGAGCGCTGTGGCTTGAAGACCGTGGGATGCGGTGTTCATCGGTCAATTTCTCCAAACACAATGTCCAAGGTGCCAATAATGGCCACCGCGTCTGCCAGCATGTGGCCGCGTGCCAATTCGTCCAAGGTGGCCAAGTGCGCAAAACCAGGGGCGCGAATTTTGAGGCGGTAAGGCTTGTTGGCCCCATCGCTCACCAAGTAAATACCAAACTCACCTTTAGGGTGTTCCACGGCGGCATAGGCCTCACCGGCGGGCACGCGAAAGCCTTCGGTAAAGAGCTTGAAGTGGTGAATCAACTCTTCCATGTTGGACTTCATGGACTCACGTGCCGGCGGGGCGACCTTGTGGTTGTCCACAATCACAGGTCCAGGGTTGGCACGCAACCATTTCACACACTGCTGAATGATTTTGTTGGACTCGCGCATCTCATGCACACGCACCAAGTAGCGGTCGTAGCTGTCGCCAGTTTTTCCCACCGGAACGTCAAAGTCCACAAGACCATAAGCGTCGTAAGGCTGCTTTTTACGCAAATCCCAAGCAACTCCAGAGCCTCTGAGCATGGGGCCAGACATGCCCAGGTTCAAGGCGCGCTCTGGGGTGACCACGCCAATACCCACGGTGCGCTGCTTCCAGATGCGGTTGTCTGTGAGCAAGGTTTCGTATTCGTCCACGCACTTGGGAAAGCGCTGGGTGAAGTCTTCAATAAAGTCGAGCAAAGAACCTTGGCGGTTGGTGTTGAGCTCGGCAATGGCTTTGGCATTGCGAATTTTGTTGGGCTTGTACTGCGCCATTTGGTCTGGCAGGTCGCGGTACACACCCCCCGGACGGAAGTAGGCCGCATGCATGCGAGCGCCGGACACCGCTTCGTACATGTCAAACAAGTCTTCACGCTCACGGAAAGTGTAAATGAGAATGGTGGAGCTGCCGCAATCGTTTCCATGAGAGCCCAGCCACATCAGGTGGTTGAGCAGGCGGGTGATTTCGCCAAACATGGTGCGGATGTACTGGGCGCGCAGAGGCACTTCTAGGCCCAGCATTTTTTCAATGGCCAAGCAATACGCTTGCTCGTTGCACATCATGGACACGTAGTCCAGGCGGTCCATATAAGGCAAAGACTGAATGTAGGTTTTGTGCTCGGCGAGTTTTTCAGTGGCGCGGTGCAACAAACCGATGTGCGGGTCAGCACGTTGAACCACCTCGCCATCTAACTCCAACACCAGGCGCAACACACCGTGCGCGGCGGGGTGCTGCGGCCCAAAATTGAGGGTGTAATTTTTAATTTCAGCCATAGGGAGTGGTTGGGAATGACCTGAGACGCAAGCTCAGTGCAAACCTCCGTAGTTGTCTTCGCGGATGATTCGGGGCGTGATTTCACGCGGCTCAATGCTCACAGGTTGATAGACCACACGCTTGAGTTCGGCGTCGTAACGCATTTCCACCTGACCGCTGAGCGGGAAGTCTTTGCGGAAGGGGTGTCCAATAAAGCCGTAGTCGGTCAGGATGCGGCGCAAATCGTCATGCCCTTCAAACACGATGCCAAACAAATCAAAGGCCTCGCGCTCATACCAGTTGGCCGAATTCCAAATGCTGTTGACTGAATCGAGCACGGGAAATTCATCGTCTGTGGCAAACACCTTCAGGCGCACACGTTGGTTCAGCGAAATAGATAGCAAATGCAGGGTTACGCCGTAACGAGCACCTTCCCACACGTCGTTACCGTAGGTGGAGTAATCTAGGCCACACAAGTCCATCAGCTGCTCAAAATTGCAGCCCGGTGCTGTTTTTAAAATCTGCGCTGCCTGGAAGTAATCGGCAGCTGAAACTTCCACCGTCACTTCACCCCAATGAATTGATGTGTTTTTGACCTTGTCTCCCAAAGCCGTCACCACATGCTCTTGGGTCGCTTCGGGGGTAATGGCAAATATGGTCATGCTTTAAACGCGGGCAATGGTTTGGGTACGCCGAATTTTTTGTTGCAGCTGAATGATTCCGTAAATCAAAGCCTCTGCAGTGGGCGGGCAGCCTGGCACATAGACATCCACAGGGACAATGCGGTCACAGCCCCGCACCACCGAATAACTGTAATGGTAGTAGCCACCACCATTGGCGCATGAACCCATAGACAAGACCCAACGCGGCTCGCTCATTTGGTCGTAGACCTTGCGCAAAGCGGGGGCCATTTTGTTGCACAGTGTGCCCGCCACAATCATCAAATCAGACTGTCGGGGGCTCGCACGAAACACTTCTGCGCCAAAGCGGGCCAAGTCGTAACGGGCGGTGGCGGCGTGCATCATTTCTACTGCACAACATGCCAAGCCAAATGTCATAGGCCACAAAGAACCCGTTTTGGCCCAGTTCACCACCGTGTCGTAACTGGTGGTGATGAAACCTTCTTTCAAGACGCCTTCAATCGACATGCAAGCTCCTGATCATTCCCAATCGAGGGCGCCTTTTTTCCACTCGTAGGCAAAGCCGACGACCAGAATGGCGATAAACACCATGGCAGCCCAAAAACCATATGCCCCCACATCTTTGAGCGCTACTGCCCAAGGAAAGAGAAAGGCGATTTCCAAATCAAACAAGATGAACAGAATGGCCACCAAGTAGTAGCGCACATCAAATTTCATGCGGGCGTCTTCAAACGCTTCAAAGCCACATTCATAGGGGGAATTTTTGGCGGCGTCAGGCCGATTGGGGCCCAAGATAGAGCCAATGACCTGAGGCAGGATACCCACAAGGATACCCACCAAGATGAACAGAAGGACTGGCAGATACTGATCTAAGTTCATCTCAAAAAAATCTAGGTTTCACCTAGTTGAGGGCATTGCTGCACATCAACCTGCTGATGGTGCCGTCGGCGAGACTCGAACTCGCACAGCTTTCGCCACTACCCCCTCAAGATAGCGTGTCTACCAATTTCACCACGACGGCTTCAACTCGTCGCCCGCATGCCAAGAGGATTTTGCGAATTGGGCAGCCTACGAGTTTACATTGTAAATATGTCTGTCTTGAACGATCCTTTATGTGGAGCTGTTTATTAAAGCCTTAACCAAACACATGAACTTGTTATTTGGTAGGGATTTGACCCGCAGCGCCCGAGCTTGCAGGCACACTGCCAGCAGGCGCAGGAATGGAGTTGTCTGATCCCACAGCCGAAGGCTGGTTACCCGGAATTTGCTGAGCCGCGGCTGGAACGGGCGTGTTGACCACCGCACCCTCCAAAACGCTGGTGCCGCCAGTAGGCCGCACATTCCCAAAATAAGCCAAAAGCAAGGTGGACACAAAAAATACTGCAGCCAAAGCGCCTGTAGTGCGCGATAAAAAGTTGGCGCTACCCGATGCACCAAACAAGCTGCCCGAAGATCCGCTGCCAAACGCAGCCCCCATGTCGGCACCCTTACCCTGCTGGATCAAAATCAACCCAATCATGACCAGTGCAGACAGCACCTGCACCACCAACAAAATTGTGACCACCACGCTCATATCATCACTCCTAAAACAATTTAAACCCGGCTGACTGCATCTGCATCAGCCAAGATGGACAGAAAATCTGCCGCCTTAAGGGAAGCGCCACCAATCAACCCACCATCAATGCCGGGGGTGGACAACAACAATTTGGCATTGGCAGCGTTCATGCTGCCGCCGTACAAAATAAAAATACGCTCATGCATGGCCACCGCCGCCTTCAGTTGAGCACGCAACAAGGCATGCACCTCTTGGGCCTGCTCTGCCGAGGCGGTTTGGCCGGTGCCAATCGCCCACACGGGCTCATAGGCCACCACGATTTCGCACACGCAATGACCGTTAAGCTGAATCACTGCAGCCAGCTGGCGCTTGACCACTTCTGCTGTTTGACCAGCCTGACGCTCTGACCAAGATTCGCCCACACACACAATGGGCGTGATGCCAGCAGCCAGGGCCTTTTGAGCTTTTTGTGCCACCAACTGATCGGTTTCAGCATGGTATTGGCGACGCTCAGAATGGCCCACGATCACGTAACGCGCCCCAACATCGCGCAACATAGCGGCTGACACTTCGCCCGTGTAGGCGCCAGCGTCATGCGCCGACACGTCTTGCGCCCCCAAATCCAAACACGAATGATGCAAAAGCCCAGCGCATGGAGCCAAGTACACAGAGGGCACACACACAGCAGCCTGAACGCGCCTAGATACTTGGTGCGTAGGCCAACCTTTCAAAAGGTCTTGAATCAGCGCCCCATTGCCAGCGAGGCTACCGTTCATTTTCCAGTTGCCCACGATGAGCTTTTGCGGATTGGACTGGGTCATGGTGAGCACGCCATTTACCAAGTCAGCACAATTTTGCCAATGTGCTGGTTGGACTCCATCAGGCTGTGGGCTTTTACAGCCCCGCTGCCTGTGGGGTCTTGCGCATCCTGTGCAGCAAAGGTGGTGTAGATCACCGGCTTGATGGTTCGGTTGGCCAAAAGGGGCCAAACCTGCTCCAGACAAGCTTGGGCAATGCGTTGCTTGAACGCAATGGGGCGCGGACGCAGCGTGGAGCCGGTGATGGTCAGGCGCTTGCGCAACACCAAAGCCGCGTTGAACTCCGCCTTGGTACCGCCTTGCACCGCAATGATGACCAACCGACCATCTTCAGCCAAGCATTCCACCTCTCGGGCCACATAGCTGCCAGCCACCATGTCCAAAATCACGTTCACGCCAGCCCCATCGGTCAGGCGTTTGACTTCTTCTTTAAAGTCTAGTGTTTTGTAGTTGATGGCGTGGTCGGCACCCAATTTGAGGCAGGCTTCGCATTTTTCATCGCTGCCGGCCGTCACCAGCACCCGCGCGCCGCGCGCTTTGGCCAGCTGAATAGCGGTGACACCAATGCCGCTGGAGCCGCCTTGTATCAACAAAGTTTCGCCAGCTTGTAGAGCAGCGCGGTCAAACACATTGCTCCACACCGTAAAAAATGTTTCAGGCAGAGAAGCCGCTTCGACATCACTCAAGCCTTGCGGGTAAGGCAAGCACTGGGCAATTGGCGCGGTGCAGAGTTGGGCATAGCCGCCACCGGCCACCAAAGCGCACACATGGTCGCCCAGCTTTAGGCCGGCTTGCGCCAGTTCTGCCGAATCTCCGCCAACGACCAAACCGGCAACCTCAAGACCTGGAATGTCTGAAGCGCCCGCAGGCACGGGGTAGTGGCCGGTACGCTGCACCACGTCGGGGCGGTTCACACCGCTAGCAGCCACCTGAATCAGCAACTCGCCAGCTTGCGGCTGGGGATCAGGTCGATCCACCAGACGCAAAACCTCCGGGCCTCCAAACGAGGAAATTTCAACAGCTTTCATTTTTTAGAGCTATGAAGATGTCACCAGATTGGCATCAGGGCTATCAGGCCTGATCGGCCCCCTCTTGAGGTTGGGGACGATCCAGCAAGGCTTTCATAGACAACTTGATACGACCTTTTTCGTCGGTTTCCAAAACCTTGACCTTGACGATCTGGCCTTCGGACAAGTAATCGGTGACTTTTTCCACACGCTCGTGGGCAATTTGGCTGATGTGCAACAGGCCGTCTTTGCCTGGCAATAAATTAACCAAGGCACCAAAGTCCAATATTTTGGTGATGGGACCTTCGTACACCTTGCCAATTTCCACTTCAGCAGTGATTTCTTGAATACGGCGCTTGGCTTCGTCTGCCTTGCCGCCGTCAGTAGAGGCAATGGTGATGGTGCCGTCTTCAGCAATGTCAATTTGGGTACCGGTTTCTTCGGTCAAGGCACGAATCACAGCGCCACCCTTACCAATCACGTCACGGATTTTGTCCGGATGGATCTTCATGGTGTACAGGCGGGGTGCAAAGTTGCTCACCTCGGTATTGGCTTGGCCCATGGCTTCTTGCATCTTGCCCAAAATGTGCATGCGAGCTTCCTTGGCCTGAGCCAAAGCCACTTGCATGATTTCCTTGGTGATGCCTTGGATTTTGATATCCATTTGCAACGCAGTAATACCGTTTGTGGTGCCTGCCACCTTGAAGTCCATATCGCCCAAGTGGTCTTCGTCACCCAAAATGTCAGTCAACACCGCAAAGCGGTTGCCGTCTTTGATCAAGCCCATGGCAATACCTGCCACGTGTGCTTTCATAGGTACGCCCGCATCCATCAAGGACAAGCAGCCGCCGCACACGGAAGCCATGGAAGAAGAGCCATTGGACTCGGTGATTTCAGACACCACGCGCAGGGTGTAAGGAAACTCTTCTTTGGTGGGCAAGCAAGCCACCAAAGCACGCTTGGCCAAACGGCCGTGGCCGATTTCGCGGCGCTTGGTGGAACCCATGCGGCCCACCTCGCCGGTGGCAAAGGGAGGCATGTTGTAGTGGAACATGAAGCGGTCTTCAAACTCGCCAGCCAAAGCGTCAATACGTTGGGCATCGCGCTCAGTACCCAAAGTGGTCACCACCAAAGCCTGAGTCTCACCGCGTGTGAACAAAGCGGAGCCGTGGGTACGGGGCAACACACCGTGACGGATCTCGATAGGACGCACGGTACGGGTGTCGCGACCATCAATGCGGGGCTCGCCCGACAAAATTTGGCTGCGCACAATGCGGGCTTCAATTTCAAACAGCAAACCTTCGACCTTGGAGCCGTCCACCACCACACCTTGCTCGGCCAAACCAGCTTTGATAGCGACGTAGGCTTCACGGCAAGCTTGTGTACGCGCTTGTTTGTTGCGAATTTGGTATGCCGCACGCAGCTTGTCATCGGCCAAAGCCAAGACTTTGGCGTCTAGGTCGCTGTCGCGGGCAGCGGGTTGCCAGTCCCAAGCGGTTTTGCCGCCATCACGAATCAGGTCGTGAATGGCGTTGATAGCCACTTTGCCTTGCTCGTGGCCAAACACCACAGCACCCAACATCACCTCTTCAGACAGTTGCTGCGCTTCAGACTCCACCATCAGCACTGCGGCTTCGGTACCCGCCACCACCAAATCCAATAGGCTGTCTTTGCGCTGTGTTTGGCCAGGGTTGAGCACGTATTCACCGTTGACATAGCCCACGCGAGCCGCGCCCAGCGGGCCACTGAATGGAATACCGGACACGCCCAAAGCGGCAGACACGGCAATCATGGCGGCAATGTCGGCGTCCACTTCGGGGTTGAGCGACAGGGTGTGGATGACCACATGCACTTCGTTCAAGAACCCTTCTGGAAACAGAGGGCGAATAGGACGGTCAATCAAGCGGCTGGTCAAGGTTTCCAGCTCGCTAGGCTTGGCTTCGCGCTTGAAAAAGCTGCCGGGAATCTTGCCAGCAGCGTAGGTTTTTTCAATGTAATCAACCGTTAGAGGGAAAAAGTCTTGGCCGGGCTTGGCCGACTTAGAGGCTACTACTGTGGCCAAAACCACGGTGCCTTCCATATCCAGCAACACAGCGCCGGTCGATTGGCGAGCGATTTCGCCGGTTTCCATGGTGACCGAATGCTGGCCCCACTGGAAGGTTTTGGTGACTTTATTAAACATCGTCATTTACATACTCCTGAACAATCACGGGCGGTGCAGGCCACCTCCCAAAGCCCGAAGCAAACGACTCAGAACACGATGCCATTCCAGAGGTACTTCTACAAAAATGTTGCAGAACCACTTTGGAATGACACAGCTTCGCTCTGTTTTCGCCTCTCCGACTCACCCACCATTTAAACGACAAAGCGCCTGAGCCAGCTTGCCAACTCAGACGCTTGAAAGTTCATGGTGCGGCAAAAATTACTTGCGCAGACCCAACTTGGCAATCAAGGCCGTGTAGCGGTCGGCATCACGGTCTTTCAAATAATCCAACAACTTACGACGACGGCTCACCATACGCAACAAGCCGCGACGACCGTGGTGGTCTTTGGCGTGAGTTTTGAAATGGGGAGTCAATTCGTTGATACGTGCTGTCAACAAAGCCACCTGAACTTCGGGGCTACCGGTGTCGCCGGCCTGACGGGCGTTGGCCTGAATCACTTCAGCCTTGATACTGGATGCAATCATGTGTTTTCCTTAAATGAAACCAAGCCACCTAAATTAAAGGGGGCACAAGGTTCCGGTTGAACTTGCGACAGCCGCTGGAACTGCAACTGACGTGCTTTCTATAAAAGTTATAACTTCTACAGGGTGGCAGATTGTAGCTCACAGGCAAATTGACGCTTAAGCGGCGATGAAGCGCTGTTGATGTGCCGTTTTTAGAGTCTTCGTTTACGAAATCCACTTATGTCGATGCATCTTTTGCAAATGTCTGCAAGGGCCAGCGGGGTTTGACTTCAAAGTTGTAGTCCGCTTGGGTCGACTCCACGCCCGCTTCAATCCTCATAGCCGCCGCAAGGGCAATCATGGCGCCGTTGTCGGTACACAAATGCAACTCTGGGTAATGCACCCGAATGCCACGGGCGGCGCAGTTATGTTGCAGCTGCTCACGCAAAACTCGGTTGGCCCCCACGCCACCGGCCACCACTAAACGCTTTAGGCCCGTTTGGTCCAGTGCCATGAGCGATTTTTTCACCAGCACCTCCACAATGGCCGCTTGTGTGGATGCCGCCAAATTGCAACGAAAAGTCTCTTGCCCAGCGGCAGTGGGCATGGGCTGTTCATTTCCGGCTTTTTGAACCTGGGTCAAAACCGCTGTTTTTAGGCCGGCAAAAGAAAAGTCCAGGTCCCCGCTGTGCAGCAATGGGCGAGGCAACTTGAAGGCTTTGGGGTCGCCCTGCTCTGCCAGTACTGACAAAGCGGCTCCGCCGGGATAGTCCAAGCCCAGCAGCTTGGCCGATTTGTCGAACGCCTCACCCGCCGCGTCGTCCACGGTTTCGCCCAGCAGCTCGTAGCGGCCAACACCCTGCACCCGCATCAACTGGGTGTGACCGCCTGAAACCAACAAGGCTACAAACGGAAATTCAGGCGGGTCAGCGCTTAAAAACGGAGAAAGCAAATGCCCCTCCAGATGGTGAACCCCCAGCACCGGCTTGCCCAAAGCCGCCGCCAAACCGCAGGCCACTCCAGCCCCCACCAGCAAAGCGCCCGCCAGCCCTGGGCCGCGGGTAAAAGCCAGCACATCTATATCTTGCAGTTGCAGCTGCGTGTCTTGCAGCACTTGTTGGGTAAGGGGCAGCACACGGCGAATGTGGTCGCGGCTGGCCAGCTCGGGCACCACGCCCCCATAGGCTTGGTGCAATTGAATTTGGCTGTACAAGGCCTGCCCCAACAAATCGGGGATTTGCCCACAACGGGTTTGGACCAAAGCCACACCGGTTTCGTCGCAAGACGACTCAATGCCGAGCACCCGAACACTCATCTCATCACCAATCCGCCGTCCACCAGTAAGGTTTGCCCCGTGACAAACCGGCTCCATTCGCTGGCCAAAAACAGCACGGGGCCGGCCACATCTTCAGGCGTGGCCAAGCGACTCAAGGGTGTAAGAGCTGCAATGCTGCTCTGCACAGCCTCCCGCGTGGCGCGGCTGGAGTCTGTGGGCACCACCAACCCCGGCGCCACACAGTTGACGCGTATGCCCAGGGGGCCCAACTCCGCCGCCAAATGGCGGCTAAAGCCCACCAAAGCAGACTTGGCTGTGGCGTAGTCGTGATAAGGCACCACGGGCTGCTCCACTAGGTCAGACACCAGATTGATGATGCTGCCTTTAAGGCGCTGCCGCATGGCGGGTAACACCGCCTGACACATGTGAAAACACGACTGCACCGCACCGTCAATTTGCGTTTGGTAGGCGTCCCAACCCAGCTCCCAAAACCGCTGGCGCTGTTCTGGGTCAAAGCTATATGGCGCAAAGGCGTTGTTCACCAGCACATCCACACGGCCCAGCTCCGCAATAACGCGCTGCACCATGTCGACTACCGCTGCCTTGGAACGCACATCGGCAGCCAAAGCCCAAGCATCACCACCGGCTTGGCGGCAACTGGCCACCACGGTCTCGGCTTGAGCGTGGCGACTCAGGTAGTTCAGCACCACAAAGGCCCCTTCAGCAGCGAAAGCGCGCGCAATGGCTGCGCCAATGCCCCGGCTTGCACCGGTGACCAACACCACCTGATCTTTAAATTGCATGCGGGTCTTTTCAGCGGACTTCAGTCCAGCCGCAAACCAATTTGCCGCCCCAACTTGGTGAAGCGGTCTATGTCTTGGTTGACGATTTTTTGAAAAGCCTCGGGGCCTTCGCTGGCTTGCAAATAGCCCAGCTCAGTCATTTTTTTCTGCACCTCGTCGAGCTTCATGATTTTGGACACCCGATCGTGAATGGCCAGCTTCATGCTCTCGGGCACCCCCTCGGGTACCGCCAAACCCTGCCATTGCACCAACTGAAAGTCGCTCGCTCCGCTTTGAGCCAGCGTAGGCACATCGGGCAACACCTGAGAACGCTGCTTAGACGTGATAGCGAGCGCTCGCAATTTGCCAGACTTCACATGGGGAATTGCGCCGGAAATGGTGATAAAGCCTATTTCCACCTGTCCGCCCAACATGTCAATGAGTGCTGGCCCACAACCTTTGTAAGGAATGTGCGTAAGGCCCACCCCGTAGGCCAAATTGAACATTTCGCCCGCCAAATGCGGGCTGGTGCCGTTACCGCAGGATGCGTAAAACATTTTGGCGTTCCTCACGCGGGCGGCGGCCACCAACTCCGCCACAGATTTATAGGGCGATTGGGCCGACACCAAAAGTAACATCGGGGCTGAGGCCACCATAGTCACGGCCTCTAGGTCTTTTTTAGGGTCGTAGCTCAGGTTTTTGAAAATGGCGGGCGCAATGGCGTAGGAGTCGTTCATCATGAAGAGCGAATGCCCGTCCCGCGGGCGCCCCGCCACATACTGGGCTGCTAAGGTACTGCCCGCGCCCGGGCGGTTTTCCACCACAATGGCTTGTCCCTGCCCGCTCAAATGCTGCGCAATCAAGCGGGCCAAAATGTCCACCCCGCCGCCGGGGGCAAAACCCACGGTAATTTCAACCGGCTTGCCCGGAAACAAGGGTTGCACCTGGGGCTGCATTTGGGCCTGAGCAACGTCCGCGCCCAAGGCACTGCACAAGCCCAAAGCAACCAAACCATTAGCGAGGCTAGCGACCACACCAGCAGCGCGCCGCCTTAACGGCTCTAGGAAATTCAATGTTGGAATGCACATAAACAGATTCAACCACGGCTCACTTGCCTGGCAACAAGTCTTGGGCCACATAGTCGCGAATCTTTAAGGGTTTTTCAATCAATCCGATCTTCAGGTAAGCGTCTGCCGCCTTTTGCATCGTGTCCACATCCATAGCGCCCAAACCTTGGCGATCGGTTAATGGCGATACGGTGCTGAGGTTGCGCAACTTGATCACTTCAAGGTTGATGGCTTCGTTTTGTCCATCCAAAGCGCGCTTGATAGCCAGTTTGGCTGCCTCTTGCGGATTGGCCAGCATCCACATTGCGCTGGCCTGATACGCCGCCAAAAAGCGCTTGAGCAGGTCTTTTTTAGAGCGGTAAGTGTCTTCACGCACCACAAAAATGTCGCTGGAGTAGTTGAGAAAATTTTTCACCTCCAACACATTCACATCCGCTAATCCTTTTTGCCGCCCCACCATCAAACCGGTGTCGGTGGCGGCCGTGGCGTCCACTTGGCCTTGCATCAAGGGTGCAAAGTTGAGTAGGCCCGTCACCACCAGCGTCACATCGGCTTCAGTCAAACCAGCTTGGTTGAGCAATATTTGCAAATTGGTGCGGGTGCCGCTGTTGAGGCTGTACACCCCAATTTTTTTACCCTTTAAGTCCGCCGCCTTGGTGATACCGCTGGACTTCAAAGACACCACATTGAAGATGTTTTGGGGATAAATGTCGTAAATGGCGCGCAGTTTGGCGCCTTTGTCGATTGCCAAGTAAAAAGAGCCGGGATCGGTAAACGCCACATCCGCCTGCCCGCTGAGCAGGTTTCGAATGGCATCCCCCCCACCTGCGCCAGGCATAAAGCTCAAATCTATGCCGCGGTTGCGGAAAAAGCCCTTGTCTTCTTCCACCAAAACATTGGTGACCTCGCTGATGGGCTTGCCCCAGCTGGCCAAGGTGACTTTTTCAAGCGCCACGGATTGTGAAGCAGCCACTCCCGCAGCACACCAAGTTGCCAAGGCGAGCGAGGCCAGCATCAAAGCCCGAGGCTTTTGAAAAAAATGGGCTGCCAACCTATAAGCTACAGATGTATTCATTCAACATTTCCTTTTTTAACGTAAGTTCTCAGGGCATAGCGCTCTAAAGTCAAGGCGGTGTGATACGTCACCAAGCCCATCAGGGTGATGAGGAACAACACCGCAAACATCAAGGGCGTGTCCATAGACCCCTGGGTGGCAATGATGAGTGCACCCAAACCTTTGCTGGCCCCTATAAATTCGCCCACCACCGCGCCCACCAAGGCCAGCACCACGGCCACCCGAATGCCCGCCCAAATGCCGGGCAAACAGGCTGGGATTTTCAAGCGCCACAGGGTTTGGCTGCGGCTGGCGCCCAACATGCGAAACAACTCCAAGCGCTGTACATCCACATGCGCCAAGCCAGTCATGGTGTTTTCCAGCAAGGGGAAAAAACAAATCAAAGCGGTAATCACCACCGTAGGGGTGGTGCCAAAACCAAACCACACAATCAATAAGGGCACCAGAGCCAGCTTGGGTACCACTTGGCTGGTCACTACATAGGGCATAAGCAGGCGTCGAGTTAGCGCAGACTCACCTAAAACCACGCCCCCCAAAAAGCCCAAACTGCACCCTAGCCCCAAGCCCAACACCAGCTCCAAGGCGGTTTGCGCCATGTGGGGCCACAAATAACCTGTGCTCAGGCCGCGCCACAAGGCCGCCGCCACCAAGCTGGGCGCGGGCAACACCAAGGGCGAGAAGCCCATCCATTGCACGCAAGCCTCCCAAAGGGCCAGCAGAACCACAAGCACTCCCAAGGCCAAAGATTTAGGAAACTGTTGCAAGCGCTTCATCGTGCACCTGCGTCCATTGCAGCCCTAAGTTGGGCGCACAGTTGGTTGAATTCGGCGCTGTAGCGCATGGCGCTGGCTCTGGGCCTAGGTAAAGGAATAGGTACATCTTGGGTCATGAAGCCACTGTCCATGACCGCCACACGGTCGGCCAAAAACACGGCCTCAGTGATGTCGTGGGTCACAAACATCACCGTGGAGTTTTGGCTGCGGCACAAACTCAATAACTCCAGTTGCAGTTCTTCGCGGGTGATGGCGTCTAGCGCGGCAAAGGGTTCATCCATCAGCAATACCGCGGGGTCTAACACCAAGGCGCGGGCAATGGCCACACGACTTTGCTGCCCACCGGAGAGTTGATGGGGGTACTGTTGGGCATAGGCGCTTAGCCCCATGGCCTCCAGCAGTGCGGCGGCTTTGTCGCGCACCTTTTGGCCCACAAGGCCGCTCAATTTGCCACGCAATTGGGCGGGCAAGAGCACGTTGTCCCAAATGGTGAGCCAATCTAACAAGGTGGGCGACTGAAATACAAAACCCGCCATGGGGCTGGGTTGGGTGACGGCTTGGCCATCCAGCCACACCCCGCCACTATCGGGCTGCAACAAACCCGCAGCGAGCTTGAGCAAGGTGGTTTTGCCGCAGCCGCTGCGCCCCACCAAACAATGAAACGCGCCTCGCGCCAAGCGCCAGTCCACGCCCTGCACCACGGGCGGCCAGCCTGGGTAGGTGTAGCTCACCCCCTGTAAATTTAAAAATGGGGTATCAAGGGCGGGAGTCATAGGGGGCAATGGGAGCAAAGGGTTCAATCTCGGTAGCTTGCATAGCTTTCGGCCGCAGATTCTGCTGAAGCTTCTAGGTCTACCATGCGTACTAGGTCGAGCAAGCTAAAGCGCCCATCGTGGTGCCACCCCGGCTCGGGCGATGTCATGCTCCCCAAAGCGCACAAACGCGTCACGCCAGCCAAGGCCAAGGGCTCTGCCAAAAGCTGGAGTTCCTCAGGGCTCACCGCCAAACCCAGCGTTTGCA
Organism: Hylemonella gracilis; assembly: GCA_945862195.1. GTDB lineage: Bacteria > Pseudomonadota > Gammaproteobacteria > Burkholderiales > Burkholderiaceae_C > Hylemonella > Hylemonella gracilis_C. The sequence continues at coordinate 5,709 of CAMAXR010000002.1, read as the reverse complement.
CAAAACGCCGCTGTGCGGCCAAGAGCGGCACCGCATCACTTAAGTGGTCCACCGCCATCACCTTTAGGGTGCGGTTTAAAGCGCTGGGAGCCAGTTGGCTGGCTGAATCCACGTAGGCCACAGCCCAAGGGGCAGCGGCGTCTCCCAGCACATAGGTACTGGGCTCGCTGGCAAATTCCTGGGTTTGCCGCCAAGTGCTCACGCCCGCTGATTCTTCTAAAGACAAGCCCCGCCTTGGAAATTTATGCTGCAAAGCTGCCAGCTCTTGCGCCAGAAGCTCGCTGAACTCTTTAGGCGATACACGGCCGCCCCGCGCCACATACACCACTTGCGGAGAGTAACAGCCCTGTTGCTCAAAACGCACCACATCCAACGCAGCTTGGTACGCGGTGTGGGAGGCCGTGTGCACATCCAAGGCAGCGGGAGACACCAAAGCCGCGCTGAGCTTGTGCCCATGCGGCAAAAACCGAGTGGTCACCGGCACTTGGGCCCTCAAAGCAGCCAGGCTTATATTGCCGCCATAGGCAAGCACCACATCGGCTGCCTCGCACAGCACACGCTCTCGGGCAGCATCCCCCCCTTGGAACCACACCACCGCAACATGTGGTGCCAAACGGGGCTCCACTTCAGCCAATACCTGGGCCACCACATGCGCCACCAAGGGCTCCGCACTGCTGACCTTGCCTACAGACGGCGCCTTAACCAACAGGCCGCTGATCAGGCTCCACAGAGGCAAACCCGGCACATTGCCCGCCCACACATGGACCAACAGCTCAGGCCCCACAGCGCGCACCATGCCGCCCTTGGGGCTGGGCTGAAACTCATCCAAACACTTGGGGTTGCCAAAGTCTTGAGCCACAAAACGCTGCAACTGGGGGGTGCGAAAAGTTTTAAAGCAGGCGTTCAGCCCCAAACGCACCATCTCGGCGTCTAGGCCGGTGATGCGCGGCAACCAAAGCTCAAGTAACTGGCGCTGGGGGTTTTGCGCATCCAACAGCGTGGCCATAGTCTGATCCACCGCCGCCATGATTTGGCTCAATGGCATAGCTTTTAGCGCAGCGCCCGAAGCACGCACTCGCTGGGCCAAAACGGCCAACTGATCTGGGCTGTGGTGGGGCACCTCGATCTGCCAAGTGTGCCCAGCGTTTTCGTAGCTGAGGGTGTGCCAAGCTAAACCCATGACTTCAAGTTGGCCTAGGCGAAGCAGGTTCATAACTGCGTGGCCCTTAAAAATTCATCCACAGCCATAGAGCATCCCTTAGCTTGTGCACCTTGGGCGCGGCCCAGCAAATAAAACCCTGCGGACTCGCCATCGAGCCCCTGCTGCGCCAAACCCACATCTTCAGTGAGGATGGTGGACACAGAATTGAAGTTGGCCAAATCGCAGTGCACCAAAATGCCGCGCTCGCCTACGGGCATGTCCAAACCAGTTAAAGGGTCCACCACCCGAGACCGAATCCAGTGGGGCCCCGACTTTAAAGACGGCAGCTGGGCGTTGCCCGCGTCATAAAACTGCGTGCTGAGCTCGGTCATGCCGTACATGTTGATGCAGTGGCTGGCAGGCACACCCAAAAAGTGGGTCAATTGCTCATAAAAAACCTGCATGGGCACCTCGCGCGACTGGCCTTTAAAACCACCCGTGTCCAAAATACGGCTGCCTTCGGGCAAGACAAAACGCAACCCGCGTTTCTGCAAGGCATCCATCACATGCACCAAGCTGTAGCTGGCCCCCAGCAAGGCATAGGGCTGGTCTAAAGCCACCGCATCTTTCAGGCTCGCCACCATATCGTCCACTTGCAGGCCTGCAGCTGAAACCAAACAACGGCTGCCGGGTGCACCAAAGGTGTGATGGGCCAATTGCAGGTAGTGCGCCAAAGAAGAGTTGGGCATGAGCGTTTCATCTGGAAACACCACGCCCATGCGGATGGATTGCAGAGGATGCCGAGCAGATTCAGAAAATGCCGCCCCCATAAACCGCTGCTGAAAATGAAGCCGCATAGAGGTGTCGTACACCTGCAAATGGGGGTGAAAGTGCCTGCCGCGCACATCGCCCCGGGTGGTCCCACTGGTCATGAACACGCGTTCACACTGCTCGGGGGGCCAGCAGCTCAGCGTCTGGTCCTTGAATGCGGCAATGGGAACCGCCGGGATATCTTGCCAATGCCGCACGCTTCTGGGGGTTCGGGCGCGCTGTCGGCAAAACCGCTGAAACGGCACATTGAACTCAAAATGGTGCGCAAAAAGCTTGAGTGCCAAGTTGTTAAAAGCCTGTTCCCCGGCGTCAGCTTGCGCCATAAACGCCAAAAGCTCATCCACCAGCCCGTTCATAGGCGGATTCAAGGATGCTTGGGTTGCTACAGCATGGGATTGATGGGCAGGAGAAAACATCTTGTCCTTAACGGTCACCACAATGGCCTGCTTTGACGCAAGCCTGCTTTTGTGCTCCGAAAGTCGACAGGATGATTGGGGTGCCTGACAGCTCTTCTTACGTCGGCATGATCCGAGTCAAGTTCGCGGGTTTGGTTGACCATCTCAGCCCTCCTGACTAAGCAGGAAAACACCCCGGAGCAAGATTGCATTGTAAACACCACTGGCTGCAAAGGCTCCCCACAAGACCGCCCGACATCACTTCAACCACACTTGGGCTGCGGTACACAGTGCGTGTCCTGCGTGCCCGAGTTAAAGCGCCCGATCAGCATCAGCCCATAAGCTCTCTGCTTGTCCGAAATCGTTAAAGACGCAGACAATCTGCACCAACGCACACAGACGCCCTAGAGTCACAAGCAACTTCGGTTTATATTCGTTCAGTACTCGACGGCCAGCCAGAAGTGCCGGCCTCTATTGCCACTCAGGTGGCTCATATCGTGCAAATGCACACACAAATTTCGCACGCTCAAATTTCATAAATTGCGACCAAGCAACTACCCCGCAAAACCGCCCGTGAAGCACAACAACCCCCATATCCCTGCCAACTACTTAGGTACCTGCACCTTGGTAGGCGCTGGGCCTGGCGACCCTGAGCTGCTCACACTCAAAGCCGTTAAGGCCATTGGCCAAGCCACCGTATTGTTTGTGGACGATTTGGTCAACGAAGAGGTGTTGACCCATGCCGCCCCAAAAGCTCGCATCGTGCACGTGGGCAAGCGCGGAGGGTGCCAATCTACCCCACAAGCGTTTATTGAAAAGCTCATGATTCACGCGGTTCAACAAGGCGAGCGCGTGGTGCGCCTCAAGGGCGGGGACCCATTTATCTTTGGGCGCGGCGGCGAAGAGGTGGAACACCTTCAAGCTGCAGGCATAGATGTGCAAGTGGTTAACGGCATTACATCTGGGTTGGCAGCCGTGTCGTCATTGGGCGTACCCCTGACCCACCGCGAACATGCACATGGCGTGGTGTTTTTAACCGGCCACGCCAAACCCGGCGATGACGGCCCCAACTGGGCCAACCTGGCAATCGCCGCCCATCAAGCCAAATTGACTTTGGTAATCTACATGGGTGTAGCCAGCGCTGCGCATATCCAAGAAGGATTGCTCAAAGGTCTGCCCGGCCATACACCTGTGGCACTCATCCAAAATGCCAGCCTACCCAACCAGCGCCATACCACCACCACGCTAACCCAACTGCACACCACTATGGTTCAAGAGCAATTTGCCAGTCCTTGTGTGATTGTGGTGGGGGATGTGTTATTGGGGCAGATGGAGATTATGGCCTGCCAGAAAGTGGCGATTTAAATTACAGGGTTACAACAATGTCTGATATCAAACTAAATCTTGGCTGTGGAGACAAGATTATCGACGGATATATAAATGTCGACGTTGTTCAAGAACGATCTGGAAGGCAGCCAGATATCGTTTGCGACATTAGAAAACTCCAAGTATTTCAAGACAATTACTGTGATGAAATATTATCAGTTCATGTAATCGAACATTTTTGGAGATGGGAAGTAGAACCCATCCTTAAGGAATGGATGCGCGTACTCAAGCCTGGCGGTAAAATCATTCTTGAATGTCCGAACCTTAAGTCTGCATGTGAGGAATTTATTAAAAATCCCGATCTGGGCTCTTTACCGGGACCAGAAGGGCAAAGAACGATGTGGGTTCTTTATGGTGATCCTAGATGGCAAGATCCCCTAATGGTTCATCGGTGGGGTTACACACCAAAATCTCTAGCTCAAGTTCTTTATAGTTGCGGCTTTATAGATGTTAAACAAGAAGCTGCTCAGTTTAAACTTAGAGAGCCTAGAGATATGCGAATCACAGGCATAAAGCCCAAATCCACAAATTCAGGCTTCAAAATAGCTGGTAGTTCGTATGGGCAAGTAAATCTAAGCATTAATCCTACAAAATTAAACAAATGAGGCTTCATTGGCTAATTCCTGGCACTTACTTTACAACCAAAGACCTAAGCAGATCAAACTTAGCAAGCATAAGACTTAGAAGCGCTTTAGCTATAGGAATTGCAGAAAAAGCTGGCATTAATGTAAGCTTTGGAGAAAGTCTTTCTAATATAAACAATATAGATGGAGTGTTTGTTGGAAAAATTGGTGCCGACTGCAATAATGGTCGATCAGGAAAATGGCTTGAATATCTAAAGAATTTCAAATCCGCCGGCAAAGTCATCATGCTTGATTACACCGACAACCACTTAGGCCTACCAAATAGTCAGATGGCAGATTTTTATAAGTCTGCATTGCAATACATAGATTACACCATTACCCCATCTAGGCATATGGCCAACTTGCTAAATGCACACTACAAGGGCAAGAACAACATTATTTACGACCCTGTTGAAATATCAAACTCAATACCAAAAATTTTAACTCACGGTGTAAAAAAAATTTTATGGTTTGGCCATGGTTCAAATTTGCAATATTTGCTAAACTACTTACAAAGCAAATCAAATAGCACTCAGTTTTTTGAACTTTTAATATTATCAGATAAGGCTAGCCTTGAATTTTTAGTTCGTAACCCTCCAAAAATTAGCCTTAAATTAAAAATCAATTTAGCAGAGTGGTCAATTTCAAATATGATTGCAGCATCTAGAATTGCGGATGCTTGCATCATACCTTCTGACCCACAAGACCCTAAAAAATCAGGGGCAAGTTCGAATAGATTGATTACATCTTTCGCCCTTGGGCTTCCCACGGCTGCATCTAACATTCCTTCATATGCTCCTTATTCAGATTATTACTTTGATCTGCAATCCGCAGAAATAGATGATTTTTTAAACAGTTTAGACAAATATTCCCTAAAAATATCTCTTGCTCAAGAAGTTGTCACACCAAACTACACAATGGACAAAATTGGTGGGGAGTGGGCTTCTTTTATTAAGCATCACATACCTACTTAAAACACCTAGAAGATGGATTTCTTTTAATGGAGTCATTTGATGTTGCAGTTGTAGGCGCTGGCGCTGCTGGTCTTTTTTGCGCTGGTGTGGCGGGTCAATTGGGACTTAAAGTTTTAGTGCTGGATCACAGCGCTAAGGTGGCAGAAAAAATTCGTATATCTGGCGGTGGGCGTTGCAACTTCACCAACCGCGACCTAGATTCCCGCTCAGCTCACAAACACTTCATCAGCCAAAACCCAAATTTTTGTCGCTCGGCGCTCTCGCGCTACACCCCCCAAGACTTTTTAGATTTGCTGCAACGACACGGCATTGCGTTTCATGAAAAACACAAGGGCCAGCTGTTTTGCGACCGCTCAGCG
>CAMAXR010000001.1 GCA_945862195.1 Hylemonella gracilis | reverse complement strand
GACGCCCTAAAGCACATTTGGGGCTACGCCGTGGGCCTGGACATGACCCGTCGCGACCGCCAAGGCGAGCAGAAAAAGCTCGGCCGCCCCTGGTGTGTGGGCAAAACCTTCGACGAATCCTGCCCCATTGGCCCCATTACCCCTGCGGCTCAGGTGGGCGACATTGAAAACGCCGACATTTGGGTGCAAGTAAACGGACAAGACCGACAGCGCAGCAACATCAACAAACTCATTTGGAACATCAGCGAAACCATAGAACACTTGACCACTGCTTGGGAGTTGCGCCCTGGCGACCTGATTTACACCGGCACCCCGGAGGGCGTGGCCGCTGTGATGCAAGGCGACACCTTGGTGGGGGGCATTACAGGGTTAGAACCCATCACGCTGCGCGTGGTTTGAGTACTAAACTGTATGGGTGAATCGAAACCCCATCAAACACTGTAAAGACTGCGGCCATCAGGTGGCCTACCGGCTGCCTGATGACGGCGACACCAAGCCGCGGGCCATTTGCACCGCGTGCACGACAGTGCATTACGAAAACCCACTCAACGTGGTGGGCACCATTCCGCACTGGCAAGGTCGCGTGCTGCTGTGCAAACGAAATATTGAACCGCGCTTAGGCAAATGGACCCTGCCCGCCGGTTTTATGGAGCTGGGCGAAACCACCGCCCAAGGCGCCTGCCGCGAAACCTTAGAAGAAGCTGGTGCCCAAGTGGAGCTTGAAGGCTTGTTCAGCGTGGTCAATGTGGCGCGCGTGGGCCAAGTGCATCTGTTTTACCGCGCAAGACTCCTGAACGACCAATTCGACCCCGGGCACGAAACCATGGAAGCCCGCTTGTACGAAGAAGCTGACATTCCCTGGGAAGAGCTGGCCTTTAAAACCGTGGCCGAAACACTGCAACGCTTCTTTGAAGACCGCCGCAGCGGCCGGTTTGGGTTTCACGACCTCGCCATCCCTTAACGCCCTAAGAGCCCCCCCAAAAACCCTAAAGCATCTAGAGATCTAGGTTTCCACCCCTTCTCTGCCTCTGGTTTGCGGCGTACATGAGATACTTGAAAGCTATCAAATGACATCAAAAAAACAGCTTTACGCCCATGAACTCCCCCAAAATTGACATTTACAACCACGTCATGCCCCCTAGCTACGTGGAATTGGTCAAAAAATACGGCAAAGAGCCCGGAATGATCAAGCGAATGAGCAATTTGCGCATGCTCTGGGACATGGAAGCCCGCGCCAAAATGCTGGACGATTTTCCGGACGTCCAACAAGTCATTTCGCTGGCCGTGCCCTCGCCCGACATGCTGGGCGGCCCCGAGCAATCGCCTGAATTTGCCCGTGTGGCCAATGAAGGTATGGCCGCCATTTGCAAGCAATACCCCACCAAGTTCCCCTACTTTGTGGCGTCCTTGCCCATGAACAACCCCGCAGCGGCGCTGGAAGAAATGGACTTTGCCATCACCCAATTGGGCGCCAAGGGCATTCAAATCTTGACAAGCGTCAACGGCCGTCCGCTGGATGAGCCGGATATTTTTCCGATTTTTGAGCGCATCACGAACCACCACCGCATGCCGGTGTGGATGCACCCCACCCGCCCAGGCAGCCGTGCCGACTACCCCAACGAAAGCGCCTCCAAGTACGAAATTTGGCAAGTGCTGGGCTGGCCCGTCGAGTCCAGCGTGGCCATGTCGCGCATGGTGTTTTCGGGTTTATTGGAGCGTTTGCCTGAATTGCGACTGATCACCCACCACTGCGGCGGCATGCTGCCTTACTTTTCAGGCCGTGCTGAAACCCTGTGGGCCCAACTGGGTAGCCGCAGTGTCGACCCTGCGGACTCCGAAGTGCTCAAAAAGCTCTCCAAGCCGCCCATTGACTACTTCAAAATGTTTTATGGCGACACCGTATTGGGCGGCTCCAGCTCTGCCCTGCGTTGCGGACTAGACTTTTTTGGCGCTGACAAAGTGGTGTTTGCCAGCGACTGCCCGTTTGACCCCGAAGAAGGCCCTATGTTCATCCGCGAAGGCATTCGCTCCATTGAAGACCTGAACCTGAACGTGGACGACGCACGTAAAATCTATTTTGGCAATGCATTCAAATTGCTTGGCCTCTAAATTCACAAAAACCATTTTGTTCATCTAGGGAATTTCATGACCGACACCATCAAATTAAAAGCACAGGTTCTAGTGCTCGATATTGATTCAAAAATCGCATCTGACATTGACGCGTTTTGCGAGGCCCATTTTTTGCAGGCCATGCGCGTTACCGAAAAGAAGATGCTGTCGGTCTTGAGCAGCAAAGTTGACCTGGGTGCCATTTTTATTTCGGAGCGTTTGGAGTCCGACAAACAAGGTGGCATTGATTTGGGCAAAAGAATTCGCAAAATTCGCCCCGAACTGCCCCTGTATTTGCGCCGCGACGACACCACCGGCTTGGCCGACTTAAAAGCCAATGAGCAACGCGCTTTTCGCCAGGGCTACCAAATTGAACAGATCGCTGATCTGGCGCAAGACCTGGAAAAGTCTATTTCCAGCCACCTCTACCCCAACCAGTTTGTTCGGGGTATTTGCGAAATTACCCAACTCACCCTGCAAAGCCAGTTTAAAAACTTAAAACTGGAAGTCGAGTCGCCTTTTATTGTGTCCGACCACCTTATTTACGGCGATATTTTTACCCTCATCCCTATAGAAACCAGTTGGTGCCGTGGCTACATGAGCCTGCAAGCCAACGAAGAAGAGTTGGTGGAATTTGTGCTGGCAGAAAAAACCCGTTTTGAGTCCCCCGAAAACAAAAATGCCTTTGATCAATACGCCTTTGTTGGCGAGGTGACCAACATGGTGTGGGGCGCGTTTAAAAACCGCTTTAACGACTTTCAAGCTGTGGCAGGCAGCTTGCCCCAAGTGCCTATAGTCATCAAGCATTTAGACCGCTACATTTCGTTTGGCTCTAAAAACCCGCAACTCAGCTTGCGCTGCGTTTTGACCGATCCCGAAAATGAAAACAGCAAACCGGTCGAAATCTTCCAACGGTTTGTGTTCAACCTAGGCTGGTCGCCCGACGACTACAAAGACAACCAAGCCCAAATGGAACAGCTGGTGGATGCTGGCGAACTCGAGTTGTTCTAAAACGCACCTGCGCACTGCATAAAAAGCGCAAGCTTAGGCAGGGGGTTGGTTCCAGTCGATCCATTGCGCAAAGGCTTTCATTTGCGCCGAAATGAAGTCGCGCGTTGTGGCATCGGTGAGCTGGCCTTGTGGGTCAAATTTTTGACCCGCCATACCAATAAACACCTCTGGACGCTGCAAAAACAAAGCACCCACGCTGCTCATAGAACGGCGCACGTCGTACTGCACGCGGGCGCCACCCAGTGGGCCGGTGGTGGCCGACAACACGGCGCACGGCTTGTTGTGGAAAGGCGAGTGGGGTGTTTTAAACCGCGAAATCCAGTCTATGGCATTTTTGAGCGAAGCGCTCATGGTCCAGTTGTATTCGGGCGTGGAGATCAGCAGCCCATCTGCCGTCAAAATTTGGGCGCGCAGGGCGCACACTGAATCCGGATAGCCTTGTGCCTCATGGTCGGGGTTGTACATGGGCAGGTCCAGCAAATTGGTGTGCCCGCTCAGCTGCATGCCCTGCGGCATAAGTTCTCCAGCCGCTTTAAGGGCTGAGAGGTTGAAAGACTGCGTCCTTAAACTGCCGCAAATTCCAAAGATTTGATAAGTACGCATAAAGCTTGGCGTGAGGTTGAAGGTGAATGAACTTGTTTTACTCGGGCTTTAAACCGGCCGCATTGGCCAGCTCTTGCCACTGTTTGATTTCTTTTCGTGCCAAATCCAAAGTTTCGGCAGGCGAAAAAATGACCGGATCAATGCCGCGGCTTTCCAGTTGTTTTTGAATGTCGGGCATTTGGGCCACCTGCGAATAGGCCTTAAAAATGCGGTCCACTTCAGCAGCGGGTGTGCCCTTGGCCACCGCCAAACCCAGCCACGAAGATAAGTTGTAGTTGGGGTAGCCCGACTCCGCCACAGAGGGCACTTCGGGCAATGGCTTCCAACGCTGTTGGGTCGTCACGGCCAGGGCACGCAACTCGCCGGACTTCACGCGTGGCAGTACGGTAGGGCCGGTGAGCAATGAAAAGTCAACCTGCCCGCCCAACAAGTCCAACATGGCAGGCACCTCGCCTTTGTAGGGGATGTGCAAAAACTTCACGCCCGCCGTGCTGGCCAAAAGTTCGGTAGTTAGGTGCGGTGTGGTGCCGTTGCCCGGGGTGCTGAAGGTCAAGCGGCTGGGGGCTGCTTTGGCGCGCTGCAAGAGTTCGGCCAAGTTTTGAATGGGGGACTTGGCGTTGACAGCTACCACCAAGGGGTAGCGCGCAAAAACGGTGACCCATTCAAAATCTTGAATGGCGTCGTAGCGCAGCGACTTGGACAACGCAGGCAAGATGGTGTTGGCAGAAGAAGTCAGCAACAAAGTTTGCCCATCAGGCTTAGAGCGGGCCACCGCTTCAGCGGCCACCGCGCCCCCCGCACCCACTCGGTTTTCCAACACGATGGTGCGCCCCATCACCTTGGCGGCCTCGGTACTGAGCAAGCGCGCTACCGAATCAATATTGCCACCGGGCGGAAAGCCCACCAAAAGGCGCGTGGTATCGGACTGCGCCGCCGCCATAGTGGGCAGCACCATCTGCAGCGCTTGCAACAGAAGTAGGCTGACCAAACCACAAAGCCATTGGGCTTTTAAACAAACTTTATCGGACTTCAAGTGCACCTCTTTTGCTTGTTTGGGGGAATCGAGTGAGTTGAACATCTTGTGCGGCATCTCGCAATCTCGGGTAAATCCCTATGCATGCATATTATTTTTTCGGCCAATATGCATAGCCCTATGAACCACCACATCACGCTTTCGCCTAGCGGGCACGAATTTCAATGCCCTGAGGGTGTGGAATTGCTCAAGGCGGGGTTGGCTGCTGGTTTTCGCATTCCCTTCAGTTGCCGCTCGGGCATGTGCCGCTCGTGCCGTGGTCGCGTGGTGCAAGGTACGGTTGACTTTGGGGCCGCACACGTCAAGTACCTGTCAGATGCAGAGCGTGCTGATGGCTTGGCCTTGTTGTGCTGCGCCATGCCCACCAGCGACGTGGTGATTGAAATTGACGAAATTGATCCACACAAACACCTCAAGCCACAACGCATACCTTCTAGGGTTTTGTCCTTTAAAGAAGTGGCACCTGATGTGCGTGTTATTACCCTTGGCTTGCCCGCCAACGAGCCCATGCAATTCAGAGCTGGCCAGTTTGTAGATGTGTTCCTGCCGGATGGTGCCAGAAGAAGCTATTCCATTGCCAACATGCCCAAGGCAGAAGGTGTGCGTCAACTTGAGCTGCACATTAGGCATATGCCCGGCGGACGGTTTACGGACCATGTGTTCCAAAGCCTAAAACTCAGAGAAATTTGGCAAATTGAAATGCCCTTGGGGTCGTTTTGCATAAACGAGGCTGCCCATAAGCCCCTCATTTTTTTAGCCTCGGGTACCGGTTTTGCGCCTATCAAATCCATGCTGCACATTGAGCTTGAAAAGCCCCCAGCCCAGCCAATTCATTTGTATTGGGGTGGGCGACAAAAGGCAGACCTCTATGACATGGAACTGGCTACCCAGTGGGCCATCCAGTACCCACACTTTAAGTTTGTGCCCGTCTTAAGCGAGGCCAAGGCACAAGATGCTTGGGGTGGTCGTACCGGTTATGTGCACCTAGCCGTCTTGCAAGACCACCCTAACTTATGTGCTCATGAGGTCTACGCCTGTGGCGCCCCCGCCATGGTGGACGCTGCGCGCAGTGATTTTGCAAAGCTTGCAGAGCTCCCCACAGATGCATTTTTTGCTGATGCGTTTTTGTCTGAAGCCGATAGAGCCCAAACGGCCTCAACTGCGCCCATTTAAACCCCGCATACCCCCACGATAAGGAGACCCTTATGCTTCCAGAAAACTGTACGGTGATTCCTCAAGAACGCTCATCGGTCATCAAGCCCTACTGCATGAGCCATGGAACTTTGGAGTGCTTTAGCCTTAAAAACTCTCGTCGCTTTTATGAAGAGTTTTTAGGTTTGGAGTGCGTGCGCCACGGCAAACCAGCCATGGTGATTCGATTGGGTATGCGTTTTCATGTGGTGTGTGTAGAGGTAGGCGACCAAATACACCCTTGCAGCTTGCTCAATCACTGGGGCGTCGATGTGGCCACGCGCCAAGAGGTGGATGACGCGCACGCCAAGGCTATTGAATTCAAAGACAAATACGGCATTCGGCAAGTGCTGCCTCAACAAGAGATGCACGGCGTGTATTCCTTCTACTTAGAAGACCTAGACCACAACTGGTGGGAGATACAAAACTACGCCAACGGTTTTCAGCATGACGACTTTTTTGATTTTGGTGATCGCTTCACCATGGAAGAAGCAGGAGACGCCGCCAATCTAGATGAGCTCAAGGTTTGAAAATCCTTTGCCTATCCAGCCACACCTAACCACCCCAACCCGGAGAAAGCCCATGAACCTCATGAAACGATTGACCTTGGTGATAAGCGCCCTGAGCGCTGGACTTCTATGTTGTGCAGCTTTGGCCCAAACCCAGCCCATCAAGGTGGGCGGCACGCTGGCCCTAACAGGTCCGCTCAGCGCCACTGCGGTGATGCAAAAAATTGCCAGTGAGATTTATGTGGAACAACTCAACAAACGGGGCGGCTGGTTAGGGCGCCCCGTGGAATACGTGTTGAAGGACGACCAATCCAAGCCCGACGTGGCACGCACGCTTTACGAGCAACTCATTACCGTAGATAAAGTGGATCTGGTGACCGGCCCCTATGCTACTGGCGCTATTTTGTCGGCTATGGGTGTGGCCCAAAGGTACAACAAAATTTTGCTGCACAACACCTTTGGCCTGCCCGCCATGGCCAAGTACGACATGCAGTTTTCAGTATCAGGCGGCGCCTACGAAATTGAATCCGTTTGGCCCAACTTGGTATTTGATGCCGTTGCGTCTGGAGTCAAAACACCTAAGTCGGTGGCCATGCTGACCAGCAAGTTTCCCTCGGTGCATTTTGTAACCCAAGGCGCCCGGGAGGTCTTAAAAAAGCGCGGCTTAACTGAAGCCCTCTATTTGGAGTGGGAGTTTGGCAACCGCGACTATGGTGCCATTGCAGCACGCGTTAAAGACGCCAAACCCGACATGGTGTGGGTGGGTGGCGTGGGCCTAGACGGCAACCTGTTGCTGGATGCCATGAAAAAAATTGATTACGTGCCACCCCAGTTTTTTATTACCTTTCCCGCATCAAGCCCCATGCTCAAGTCGCCTGATGGCAAGGGTGTTTTGGCGCTCACCGTCTTTGAAGAACACCCCCCTTTCTCAACCCAACCGGTGGCCGCGGAATTTATCAAGCTGTTTCATGAGCGAGCCGCCAAAGCCAACCTACAGGACTACTCTGTGGAGTTGATTGCCGCTGTGGCCTATGCCACTTGGCAGGCTTTGGATGCAGCAGTAACCGCTACCAAGTCTCTAGACGATAAAACACTGGCTGCGTGGTTGAAGAAAAACCAAGTGGATACCGTGATTGGAAAAATGCGTTGGGACGGCACCAACAACTTTATGGGTGGCAACGATTTGTACCGGGTCAAGCAAGTTCAAAACGGCAAATGGGTGGTGGTTTGGCCTAGAGAGTTTGCAGCGCCTGGAGCACGTTTGGTGTCTCCTTAATTGTTCTGAAAAATTGATTACTGCTTAACCTATTGGAATTCACATGACCACTTACAAACTAGTCACCTACCGCGCCAACAAAGAAGACCGAGCCGGTGTTCTGATCAACGATGTGGTGTACGACATTCAAAAAATCACCAAAGAAGCTAGCTTTGTCAGCATGATGGGCGTCTTGGCGCAGTGGGCCAAGGCTAAAAAAGCGCTTGGGGAATTTGAAAAAACCGTGCTGGCAGGCAAAGGCAAAGCTCAGGGCATTGCGCTTAAAAAAGCCAAGTTGCAAGCTCCGGTGCTGATGCCTGGCCAGTTGTATTGCGCGGGCGCCAACTACTCTGACCACATGGCAGAAATGGCCAAGGTGACCGGTGTGCCTGAGGGCCCCAACATGAAGGAGCTGGGCGAACGCGCTTGGCACTTCATCAAATCGGGCCGCTCTTGTATTGCCGGGCCAGGCGCCAAAGTCAAGATTCCTGATGCCTGCAAGAAGATGGATTGGGAAATTGAGCTTACCGCCGTGATTGGAAAAACTGCCAAAAATGTGTCGGTAGACAAGGCCCTGAGCTACGTGGCGGGCTACACCATTGCCAATGATTTGTCGGCCCGAGACCTGATGCGCCGCCCCAAAAATCCACCGACATCGCCCTTCCATATGGATTGGATTGGCCAAAAATGCTTTGACGGCGGCTGCCCCATCGGCCCTTGGATCGTGCCCAGCGACCAAATTAAAAACCCACACCAACTGGCCCTGAAGCTTTGGGTCAACGACGTGTTGATGCAAAACTCCAACAGCAGCCAGCTGATTTTTAATGTGGCCGAGCAAATTGCAGCACTTTCAGAGCGCGTGACCTTGCACCCTGGCGACCTCATCCTCACAGGCACACCTGCAGGTGTAGGTATGGGCCGAAACCTGTTCTTAAAAGCGGGCGATGTGGTGCGTATGCACATTGACGGCATTGGCGAACTCACCCACAGCATGGCCTAAGGCCTTTCAGCATCAGAAGAATCAACAGGAACAACGCCATGCAGGGAAAAATAGGACTCGAAGAGCATTTCGCCATTCCTGAAACCCTTCAGGACTCCAACGGCTTTTTACCGGACGTGGTCTGGCAAGAGCTGAGCGCAAGGCTCATGGACATTCAAGAACGCAGACTGCGCGAAATGGATGCCCATGGCATGGAGATGATGATTTTGTCACTCAATGCACCCGCCGTGCAGGCCCTGCACGTTCGCAGCAAAGCCATTGAGATTGCCCAAAGGGCCAATGACTTTTTGGCTGAGCAAGTAGCCCTAAGGCCGGACCGGTTTCAGGCCTTGGCGGCCTTGCCCATGCAAGACCCTGACGCCGCTTGCCGCGAGCTGCAAAGGTGCATTCAAGATTTAGGTTTTAAAGGCTCCTTGGTCAATGGGTTTTCGCAGGTGGACACCCCCGACAACGTGGTGTATTACGACGCGCCGCAGTTTGCAGGTTTTTGGGCTTTGTGCGAACAGTTGAACGCGCCCTTTTACTTGCACCCGCGCAACCCCTTACCCAGCTGGGCACAAATTTACGAAGGGCATCCTTGGCTCATGGGCCCCACGTGGGCATTTGGGCAAGAAACAGCTGTGCATGCGTTGCGCTTGATGGCCAGCGGCCTGTTTGACCGCCACCCCCAACTCAAAATCATTCTGGGTCATTTGGGCGAAGGCCTGCCCTACAGCATGTGGCGGGTAGACAACCGCAATGGTTGGACGCCTAAAGACAGAGCCTACCCCGCCAAAAAACCATTGGCGGATTACTTTCACCAAAACTTCTGGTTGACCACTTCAGGCAACTTCAGAACCCAATCGCTCATTGACGCCATGCTGGAAGTGGGCGCAGACCGCATTTTGTTCTCCACAGATTGGCCTTTTGAAAACGTGGACCAAGCCGCCATTTGGTTTGACAACGCCAGCATCAGCGAGGCAGACCGCCTGAAAATTGGCAGAACCAATGCACTTCATCTGTTTGGTCTGAAGTGACTATTTGTGATGGCTGTTGAGCCGCCGCCACTCCCAAGGTGACATGGGGCTCGCATGTTGCCAAAGGCCCAGATTTTGGTTTTGAGCTGCCGCTTCAGCGGTATTGAAAGCTTGCCGCTGTGGCTCTGTGAGCTCGTGTTCATAGCGGCGAAACACCCATGCTAAGCCCTGCTGCACTTGCAACAGACTCACATCGGTTTTGCGGATACGCACCTGCGCTACCCAGCGGCCGTACACGTCTTGCTTGCGAGTGTTGACCCAAACCGTCTTGCCTTCAATGGTTCGGCGCAAATAGGCTTTGGACACATCGCCAAACGGCTGGTTCCATTCTGGGGCGTCAATACCCTCAAGCCGAATGCGCAGCACGTCATCGTTTGCGTCCAGCAACTCCATGGAGTCTCCGTCCACCACCCTGAGCACTTTGCCGCTGAATGATTTGGCTTGAGCAGGCGCGCCTAAACACAGCCCCCCGAACACCAATCCGAACCACAATACCGAGCAAAGCACCCGGTAACGTGTCAGCCTAACACCGGGCCCTAATTGGCTAGGGGAAGTGATAGGGCTAAAACATCGCCTCATTATTCGAGCGTGATGCTCCGATCCTTGATGACCTTGCTCCAACGCACGGTTTCTTTTTGCAACCAATCTGCAAATTCCGCAGAGCTGGAGCCCACCACTTCAATACCTTGTGCAGCCAATTTGTCTTTAACGTCGGGGCTGGCTAAGGCTTTGACCAATGCGGCATGAACTTTGTCGAGAATGGGTTTAGGTGTGCCCGCAGGTGCCACCATGCCGGTCCAAGACTGGGCCTCAAACCCAGGAATCACTGAAGCAATAGTGGGCACATTGGGCTGCTGAGCCGAGCGCGTTGGAGACGACACTCCAATGGCCAAGATTTTGCCGCTCTGCACATGAGGCAACACCAAGCCCATGGAGGCGATCATGCCGGTGACCTGCCCGCCCAGCAAATCGTTCAAAGCCGCAGCTCCGCCCCGGTAGGACACTAAGGTGATGTCCATGCCCGCCATGGACTTGAGCAGCTCCGCCGACAAGCGGCTTGAAGTACCGGCCCCGGGGGTTGAAAAAAACACTTTGTTTTTTTCTTTGCCCTGCTGAATCAGGTCTGCAATGGATTTGATGCCGGAGCCAGGATGCACCACCAACAACTGAGGGCTTTTAACCATGAGCGAGATGGGCACAAAGTCTTTAAGGGGGTCGTGCTGAACCCCTTTGTACATGTAGGGGTTGGTGGCAAAGCTGTCAAAGGCAGACATCAGGGTATAGCCGTCGGGTGCAGCTCTGGCCACCGCATTGGTGCCCACCACGCCGCCTGCGGCAGGAATGTTTTCAATGATGATGGGCTGGCCTAAGGTCTCGCTCATTTTGGGCGCCACCATGCGGGTAGCCACATCTGTGACTCCACCCGGTGGGTAGGGCACCATGATTTTGATAGGTTTATAGGGGTAGTCTTGCGCCGACGCGGTAAAGACCAAACCCATGCTGGCCAAGGCCAACAGCAAAGAACTCAATAAACGACTCCACATGGCAAAGCGCTCCAAGTTAAGGTTTGGGCAGAAATTTAGACAACCAGTCCCCCACCACATTCCACACCCGCTCATTGCCCTCGGCCAACATAAAGTGGTCGGTGTCGGCAAAGAGGTGGAGTTCCACCGGCAACTGGGCGCGGCCAAACATGGCAATGGATTGCTCGGTAGGCGTCACTGAATCTTTAGAACTGTGCAGCAACAGCAATGGCCTGGGGCTGATGCGGTGCACCACCTCTTCTGCCTTAAAGTCAAACATGCTTTGTGCGGTTTCGGCCGTAAATTCTTGAATAGAGCCCGGCACAATTTGCCGCTTGAGACCCTGCGGAATAGGCACGATGTCCATACGCGGCACCATCAGCGATTGCCCGGTGGAGGCTCGGTGTTGACGCCCTTGCTCCAGCATGTGGGTGAATTTGCTCCAGGCCTCTGGGGTGGGGTGCTGGCCCTTAAATTTGCGCTCACCATGGCCCCAGCCCCCCGATGAAATCACTGCGGCAAACCGCTGGTCTACAGCACCCGCATACACCGCAACAGCAGCGCCAAAGCTGGACCCCATGACGCCAATGGCTTTGGGGTTAACGCTGGTTTGCTGCATCAGGCACGTCAGCGCGTCTTGGGTGCATTGCACCTGTTCCATACAAATTAAATGACCGCGAGGACCTTCGCTGCCGCCACAGCCCGGCATGTCAAAACGCATGGTGATGTAGCCCATAGCCTCTAATTCGGCACAGGGACCCAGCACGTTTTCAGCAGACATATTGCTGCCAAAGCCATGCAGCACCAGCATGGCTGGGTGCTGAGTTGCATTATCCAACTGGTCGGGCCAGCGCACGATGCCCACCATGCGATGGCCTTGGGATACAAATTCGACGTGTTGCTCTTTCAAGGGGTCTCCGTTGTTTTATGGGTGCGGTTTTTTTCAATTTCAACGGCCACCGCCAAAGAGGGGCGTTTTTTGCCGTCGTCCACTTGCTGGATGCCGTGTGGCAAATGCCATTCGCTGAAGCGGTTGACCCGGTACTGGTGTGGCTTCCACTGCTCGGTCACAAAGTCTGGGTCGCAAAAGTATTCAATGGAGCCGCCATGCGGGTTTTTAAAGTACCAAAAGTAGGCCGAAGAAATGGGATGCCGACCAGGGCCCACCTCGGTCGCCCAGCCCTTGTTTGAGAAAGCCAAGCCGCCCCCAAACACCTCGTGTTGGTCTCGCACCTCAAACGCAATGTGGTGCAGCATGGCTTTGCCGTGCGGGCTTTTGATCAAAAACAAATTGTGATGCTCACTGCGTTGTGCCCAACGCAAAAATACACCCGCACCGCCCACGTAACGGTCGGACAAGCAAAAGCCTAGGCGCTTGATGTAAAAGCTTTCAGCCTCTTTGGTATTGGGCACAAAAAATACGATATGCCCCATTTGCCAAGGCGCCGCTTTAGCGTACACAGGACTGATGCGGTCGACCCGGGCACGGCGCCCTGGTTCATTGCGGGCAATGCCCTGCGGGGGCTTGACGTGCAGCCGCTTGCTCACACTCAAGCTCACGTAAATACCTGCGTCGTCTTGAAAATGCACCCTGCCCTCTGCATCTTCATGCACCGCACGGTCTTTAGACAGATCGGCCGCAAGGGCTTCAAGGTCTTTTTGGCGCTTTAACCCCAGCTCAAACGAACGAAACTGCGAATCGGGGTGCAACTTTGGGGCCAGCTTGGGGCTTTGGTCCGAACGCACCAGCACGCGGCTTTCGTTACCCACTTGAAAGGTCAAAGAGTCTCGACCTTGGCCCACTTTTTGAAGGCCCCAGTCGGTAAAAAACTGGCGCGACTGCTTTAAATCTTCTGAGCCAAAGCTCACCGACTCCAGACCGACATAGTCCATTAAGCGCTCCTGCTATTGAGCTTGACAACCACTTGCGGTATGCCCAAACCCATACGAATTTTGAGACCCTTAATGACTTCTTTAATGGTGCCGCACAAGGGCAAGCTGATGCGCGCTTGATCGGCTTCTTGCAGCACGATGTTCATATCTTTTTCAGCCCAAGGCATGCCGCTGAGGTCGGCGCGCTCGTCCATCGCCCAATTTTGCGCGCTGCTGTGGTGCAGCGCGGCGCGCATTTTGAGAGGGTCAACGCCCATGACCTCGCCCAAGCGCAGACCTTCATCGTTAGCTGCGGTACAGGCCCACAGAATCAAGTTGTTGACCATTTTTCCCACTTGCCCCGCACCCGCTGTATCCCCCAAATGGAAAATATCAGAAGCAAAGGTTTCAAACACAGGACGGCAGGCCTCAAAGGCTTGAGGCTCGCCCGCACCCAAGATCAACATTTTTCCGGAAATGGCCGCAGCCTCCCCGCGGGTTAGAGGAATATCAAGCAGGGTGAGGTGCTTTTGCAAGAGTTGCACCCCCAGCGTTCGGGCATAGCTGGGCGACACCGTAGAGCCCAAGGCCACAATAAGGCCAGGCGCTGCACCTTGCACCACGCCCTCTGGTCCCCAAAGCGCGTCTTCTACCTCACTGTCAAAGCCCACCACCACCAGCACCATGTCACTTTGACGCGCCACCTCAGCAGGGCTGGGCACCATATGAACACCTAAGGCGCTGGCTTGAGCGCAAGCTGCAGGCGTTGGGTCAAACCCCACCACCTTGAAGCCCTTGCGTATCAGGTGCCCTGCCATGGGCGCGCCCATTTTTCCTAGGCCCAACAAGCCCACTGAATGAATGGGGTTCATGTTCAGTCTGCGGTAATTTTGGCGTCTTTAATGACCTTGCCCCAACGCTCCCACTCTTGCAACACCAAGCGAGAAAACTGCTCTGGCGTGCTGGTGTTGGGCACCAAGCCCTGGGCGGCCAATCTTTCTTGTGTGTCGGGCTGCGCCACGATGGCTCGGATGTCGGCGTTGTAACGGTTGAGCAGCGCAGGCGACATGCCAGCAGGCCCCCAAACACCCAGCCACAGGTCGACGTCGTAACCGGTAACACCTTGCTCGTGCAGAGAAGGAATGTCTTTAAACAGCGGGTGACGCTCTTTAAGGCTGGAGCCCAACACCTTGATTTGCCCGGCGCGCAACTTGGGTAATGCCACGTGAATAGGCAAAAACATGGTGGGGATGATGCCGGCAATGAGGTCGTTTTCTGCGCCCGATGAGCCTTTGTAAGGAATGTGCACCAAGCTGATACCTGCTTGGAGCTTGAGCAACTCCATACACAAATGGTGGTGCGTGCCGTTGCCCGGTGAGCCATAGTTGAGTTGACCCGGACGCGCTTTGGCGTAAGCAATGAACTCCTGAACATTGTTGGCTGGAAAACCTTTGTGAACCACCAAAGCCAAACTGGTGGTGCCCACGTTGGTGATGGGCTGCAAATCTTTGATGATGTCAAAGGGCAACTTGGGGTATAGGTGTGGCCCCGTGAGAGATGAAGCTGGACCCACCATCAAGGTGTGGCCATCCGGCGCAGACTTGGCCACAGCATCGGCACCAATGGTGCCCGATGCCCCTGGGCGGTTTTCCACAATCACCGGCAGATCCCACCTTAAGGTGAGCTTGGGCGCCAAGAGCCTGGCCAATATGTCAGGACCGGCTCCGGGCGTGAAAGGCACCAACAATTTAACGGGGCGCTTGTCTCCCATTTGGGCCCAAGACATTGGACTGGCCGCTAAAGCCAAAGATGCACTGGATTGAATAAAACGACGACGCGATAGGGCTTGGCCAAACTTCACAGGAATGCTCCATCTATTGATTGGAAAAAGTCGATTCTGATTATTGCCCCTGAACAGCCCCCTCAACCATCGAGTAAAACCCTTGACTGCAAGCCTCTTCTACCAAGGACTGAGGACTTGCCTCCAGTCTTTGGGCTTGTTGGTACTTGGCTTTTTGTTGGGCGTGCCCAGCGTGATCCAACCGGCCAAGGTTTCGCCGGGCTGGCAGAAGGCTTGCAAGATGAGGGCTGAACGGGTTTTATCGCCACTGAGAATCTTGGCGCCAAAACCCATGGCATGCGCGGCATTGAGCATGTTGGTGATAGCTCCGCCAATGCACATCCACTGCTCATGCGCGGGCACCAAGGGGTGCGCTGGGTCAATTTGGGCTATGACGGCTAAAGTGGAGGGGGCACGAAGCGCACGGTCACGCTCCATTTCTATGGCCTCAGGGCCCTTGCCTTTTTGCTGTGCATGCTGCACAAACAAATCTGCCATGCGCACTTTGGCAGCACCATCAATGACCACCACACGCCACGGCACCAGTTCACCATGGTCTGGACCCCTAAGACCCGCTTGCACCATCAGCTCCAGCTGAGCGGCGTTGGGGCCTGGCTCGACCAAATGCTTGGGGCCCGTTGAAAATCTGGACAGCAAGCATTCAAGTGCTAAGGGGTTCATAGGTGCACTGCTTTCTTTAAAAAACCAAAGTGCGCCACTGGCTTTCTTGGGAGCGCGCCATAAACTGAATCAGCCCACCAGCACCGGTCACGAAAGGCGCCAAGTCAGTCAAGCGGTAGTTCAGTGCATGCATGGCTTGGCTGCAGGCATAGAGCTTGACCCCATCTTGCACGGCACGTTCTAAATAAGTCCCAAGGCTAAGTTGCTCAGAACCAAAGCCAATGAGGCGGGCCGAGTTGCAAGGCAGCAGCAGCTCGACACATTGCGCGGTGAAGTAAAGCTCCGCCGCACTGTCCATCGCCACAGCGGTTTGCGCGAGCATAAAGGGCGTGGCCAGCCGAGCGGGTTGGGACAGGTCAGCCGACCACATCAACACTGCGGTTCCGTGGTTCATGAGGGATGTGGGGTGTTTGAAGGAAAGCTCATGGGTTCCAAGCGCATTCTGCGATCTGCCGCCTCCAGCAAACTTGGGCCATGGTGCAATTGCGTCAGGTCTTGTAACCAGCGACTGGGCGCAATGAGCACCAACCAGCCAGCGCCAAAACAATCTTGATGCACGCGCTCGGGGGTTTCTTCAAGCAGTGGATTCACCTTCACCACCTCACCACTGACCGGTGTTTTGATGGCCACGACCGATTTGCTTAGCTCGACCACCCCCAAAGTTTCACCTTGCAGCAAGTAGGTGCCTGCTTTTTTAGGGCGACACATATAAAAGTCGCCGCTGATGTGCACACCAAACTGGCTCACACCCACCTTGACCAAACCGTCGGCTTGAGGCAGGCACCACATGTCACGCTCCAGCCAAAAGTAATGCGTGTCGGGGTATTCAAAACCTAAGATGTTCATAAGGCGCGAACTAGGCTATGGCGGAAGGGAGCGGGAGTCGAACCCACCCGGCAACGCATGGCGCCACCCACTGGGTTTGAAGCCCAGCCGCTCCACCAGAAGCGATTCCCTTCCTCAAAACTCATGGACCCACCACGGGAAACAACACCGTACCAGGTCGCAACAAGTGATGGTCTCCCACACGGCGCAGGAAACCAATGCGATCAAAAAATTCCAGAATTTGTATGGCCCGCTTGCGCCCTAGGCCTACCGCGTCTCTAAAGCTGGCAGCGGTGACCAGACCCTCTTGGGCCACAAGTTTTCTTATTAAGCTGGCCATCTCCGTCACCACTTGGGGGTGGTAATACAAATCGTTGACTATTTTATAGGTGCTCCCCATTTTGGCGAGTCGGGCTAGGGTCATTCGCACCTGCACTTCGGGCAAGCGCAGGGTGCCCGCCAAATCGCGCACCCACGGCGGGTCGACCGCGCCATTCAAAAGCAGGGGCAAGGTTTTATCGGCAATGATTTGATCGGCCTCACGAAGTTGCTCGGAATGCTCGGGCAGCTGCACAAAACCACGGTTGAGCACCACGTCGCCCGTGCGAACCAAATGCTCGAGCAACAAGGTCCAAAGTGTTTCAGGCATTTTGGGCAAAGCCAAGCGACGGGCACGTTGCACGTCGGGGCCCACCTCATCAGGCCAACGGTTATGAAAAGTGGTCAAAGCGTCCACCACCAGCGCTCGCATAGGGCCAAAGTGTGGCGCTGCAATAAACCAGCGTTGGTGCTGGTCTGCCACGACATGAGGGAGCTCCGTCGGGACAAAAGGCCAATCAACCAATCCATTGGCACGCCGCCAATGTGCAGCCTCCAAGCCAAAAGACATGTCTTGCAAGGCCGCTACAAAACGCGATTGAATCCAAGGCTGTTGCTGTTGGCGCAAGTACGCCAACCTGGCGGGGGTTTGCCTGTAGCGCATCAAACCATGGGGCTCGAGCACCTGCCCGCCCGCTAAGGTGCGCGTGGCAGAAGCGTCTCGCAGCACCAATAGGTCGCCCCACCACACATGCACAGGCTGCTGCGCCACCAACTGCACCAGAGCCGAGGCACCCGGCTCCAAAGATGCTTGCCCCAAAACAGCGACGGTCGCCATCACCTCTTGAGTGCCCACATGCAGGTGCACCAAGGCGCCAGAACGTAAAGCTTTAGCTTCTTCGGGCAGCAAAGTAAGCCAGGCCTCAAAACGTTGTGTAGATAAAGCAATGCGCGGATCACACAAGGTTTGGCCGCGCTCTACTTGAGATCGCTCTAGTCCTGCCAAACCAATGGCGCATCTTTGACCTGCCGCCACTTGCTGAACCGATTGGTTGTGGCACTGCAAGCTTCTGACGCGGTAGGCTTGCATGGGCTCATGCGCTAAGCACAGGCTATCGCCCACCTTTACAGTGCCCTGCCTTAAGCAGCCCGCCACCACCGTGCCTAAGCCGTCTAGGGTGAACACCCTGTCCAAGTCCATGCGGGCGCCGAAATGTGCAACTTGTGGGTCAGCTCTCAGCGCAGGCTGAACTGGGTGGGCCTGCTGCTGAGCCTCATGGGTTTGTGCCTTGATGAGCAACTGCTTCAGTGCGTCTATACCCTCACCGGTTATGGAGCTGACGCAGCACACAGGGCTGCCAGCCATTGAGGTGGTGGAAATGATCTGCTGGGCTTCAAGCTCCCGTTGGGCCAGCAAGAAAGCGTCCGCCTTGTCTGATTTGGTGATGACCACCGCACCTCGGCTCAAACCCAGTAACGACAAAACACTGAGGTGTTCTCTGGTTTGGGGCATGACGCCATCGTCAGCAGCGATCAAGATCAAAGCAAAGTCAATGCCACTGGCGCCTGCAATCATAGTGCGAACCAGTTTCTCGTGGCCGGGCACATCAACAAAGGCAATGGGGTTTTGGCCAGGCACCTTCATGGCCGCATAACCCAGCTCAATGGTGATGCCGCGCTTTTTCTCTTCAGGCAAACGGTCAACATTCACGCCAGTCAGCGCCAACACCAAGCTGGTTTTGCCATGGTCAATATGACCCGCTGTACCGACAATCATGTCCGTTTAAAGCTTCAAAAACTGCAAGGAGTTGGTCAGATCTTGGGCGTGGTCCAGGCAGCGGCAGTCCCACAAAATATGGTCGTTTTCAATACGGCCAATCACAGGCGTGGGCAAGGCACGCAGGGCCACTTCGAGCTGATCTAGGGCTGTACCTAGTCCTTTTTTTCCTGCCAATTTGGGAGTTATGGACAACCCCGAAGAAGGCAAGGTGTCTATGGGAAGCGAGCCCGAACCGATTTGGCTCATCATGTTTTGAACACGCACCTCATAACGTGGCCCTAACGCTTGTTGAACCGCAGGACACACGGTTTGTGCCATGTTCAAAATTTCAGCTTGAGAACGCGTGAGCCAACGCAAGGTGGGTAAATGGGTTCTTAAAAGTTCGGGCTGCAGGTACAAACGCAGCGTGGCTTCTAGCGCGGCCAAGGGCAACTTGGACAAACGCAAGGCCCGCTTCATGGGGAATTTTTTGATTTTGGTGATAGCGTCTTGGCTGCCCACAATCAATCCCGCCTGAGGCCCCCCTAACAATTTGTCGCCTGAAAAGGTCACCACATCGCAGCCAGCGGCAATCATTTCTTGAGGAGTGGGCTCTTTGGGCAACCCGTAGCGGCTCATGTCCATAAGCGATCCGCTGCCTAAGTCGGTGGCCAGCGGTATGCCTTTGGCGGCGGCCAGCGGGGCCAGGGCGGCTTCTGTGACCTCGGCGGTAAATCCTTGCACGACGTAATTGCTGGTGTGCACCTTCATCAACAAGGCGGTTTGGGGCGTGATGGCGTTTTGATAATCGGCCAAGTGGGTGCGGTTGGTGGTGCCCACTTCCACCATAGAGGCGCCGGCGCTGGCCATGACGTCTGGCATACGAAATGCGCCACCAATTTCCACCAACTCACCTCGCGACACAATGACCTCTCGGCCTCGGGCCAATGCGGCAATGGTGAGCAATACCGCCGCGGCATTGTTGTTGACCACGGTTGCAGCTTGAGCACCGGTGATGTCACATATCAGCCCTTCCACAATACTGTCTCGGTCACCACGCTGGCCGGTGTGCAAGTCGTATTCCAAATTGAGTGGGTGCTGCATCATGGCGTGCACATAGTCAATGGCCACTTGTGGCAACACGGCGCGGCCCATATTGGTGTGGATGACCGTGCCTGTCAGGTTCAGCATGGGGCGAAGGCGGGGCGCCACTTTGGAAGCGACCCCCTGGGCCAACTGCTGCTCCAAACTGAGCTCAACGTTGTGCTGGCCACCACCCAATAGGTGTTGACGTGTGGCGGTCAACAGTTCGCGGGCTTGCTGCGTGACCAAGGTGGCACCATGTTCTTGGACCAGTGCTTGACCAACTGGACTGCTGACCAAGCGGTCTGTGGAAGGAAGCTGGGACAGCAGTTGGGCTTTAGTCTCTTGAGGCATTGAACTGACCTTAGGACCATTCACGATGGATCTTTCGGGCATAAGTTTAGGCCTTAGTGGGCTCCTCCTCTGGTGCGCCAAACAACAACATAAAGTTCACCCCGTAGCGTTCTTTGCCTGTTTCAGACACCAATAAATCCAAAGTTAAGGAAGCCAAATCGTCAGCCACAGGGTCGACGTACAGGTCTTTGGTCATATTCACAATTTTGAGGTAGTGACCACATTCGTCACAAGTTTCAGCTTGAACCGCCCCCTCAGGAACCGCAGTCTGGGAACCCGAGTTGGGCTCTAAAGGCTTAAGTGATTGATAAGCCACGCCCTTGGTGCTTTCACAATGGCTGCATTTGATGCGCACCATGTGCCATTGGGTTTGGCACAAAGAGCAGTGCAAATATCTGGTGCCTGTTTCCACCGCGCCCACACGCACCACGCTGGCCACAGGTCTTGAGCCACAGCACGGGCAATGTGTGGGGTTGTCTACAAATCCAAAGATGGTCTCGCCATAGGTTTTCACGCTTTGCTGAATCAGACGTACCCAATACACTTGCAGCGCAGCCCCAATTAAAGGAGCCGTGCCCAAATCCAGCCCCAACATGATGCCTTGGAGCAAGCGTTCGGCTTGAAGTTGCAAGTGATCGGGGCTGGCATCACGCAAAGACACCAGCACATTCAGGGTAGGGCCTACCTGTAGCCTGGGTATGAGGTCTTGCAACAAAGCTTGTAAGTCTTGTACCCATTGGGTGCTGAGCTTCCAGCGGTCTGGTGTGAGCGGCGGCTCACCCAAACTTTGAGCTTCTTGAAAAAATCCAAGCTCCGGCAATTCCACATCACGCGGCTTTTGCAGCAGGGTGTGCTGGGCAGCTGCCACATCGGCCATGAATATCAGATAGTCCCGCATAGCGTGACCCGCGGCCAGCTGGCGCAAACGCAACTCACGATCGCGAAATATTTGGCCGGTTTCCGCGTGCCTGATGAAAACCGCATCGCCTATGTTGCGGGTTGCAATTTCTTCAGGTGACAAAAATTTGACGCTGCGGGGTTCGCTCATGAGATCTCAATAAAAAAATGCGGCCACTAAGTGCCGCATTGAATGAAAAGCACTAGAAATTAACGGTCGTTGCGGGTCATCTCTTTGTGCCACAGAGGATGGTTGGCTTGCGCCCATCCACGGCTGACGGTGCCCTTGGTCATGGCGCGCGTGGTGCCCTTGACCCAGATGGCGGCATAAATGTGCACAATCACCGTCAATACTAAAACAACTGCGGCAAAGGCGTGCAAAAGCACTCCAATACGCCTGAGCACCACAGGAAAATCTGGGAACCAAGCGTGCCAGAACAAAATGCCGGTGAGCACCAAAACCACCAAGCTGATGGTCATGGACCAAAACACCAGCTTTTGGCCAGCGTTGTACTTGCCTACAGGTGGCATACCGTCTTTGTTGCCCTTGAACATTTCGCCCGTTTTGCTGAGCCACTCTTGGTCTACAGGCACCAAGATGTTGTCACGCCACAGCTTGACGTAGATGCCAATGAACAACAGCGCCATCAACAAGCCCAAGTAGGGATGCAATATGCGTGTCCAAGGCCCGCCGCCAAACAAGTTGGTCAAGAAATAGAACGATGGATGAAAAAAAGCCAAGCCCGACAAGGCCGCCAAAAAGAACAACAAGGCAATCGCCCAATGGTTCATTCGGGTGGTGTCTTCGTAGCGCTTCAGGTCTGAGGAAGTGGATTTCATTTCATGTTTCCTTTACGCTGTATCAAGCTTTAGCAGCTTCGTTGTCATCGGACTTTTCGGCTTTTTCTTCGATCGGACCGACCTTCATGTAATGGAAGAAGCCTGCGACCACCGCACCGACCATTGCCAATACGGCGAGTGGCTTGGCAGCGCCTTTCCACAAAGACACCATGGGACTGACTTTGGGGTTGGAAGGCAAGTCGGCATACAACCCGGGCTTGTCGCCATGCTGCAACACGTACATGACGTGTGTGCCACCAACGCCCGCAGGGTTGTAAACGGATGCTTGCGCAAAGCCGCGCTCTTTCAGATCAGTGATGCGTTCTGCGCCGTATTCCAGCATGTCTTCTTTGGTGCCAAAGTGAATGGCACCAGTTGGGCAAGCTTTTACACAGGCGGGCTCTAGACCCACGCCCACACGGTCGGAACATAAAGAACACTTGTAAGCCTTGTTGTCCATTTGGCTGATGCGAGGCACATCAAAAGGACAGCCGGTCACGCAGTTGCCGCAACCCACACAGTTTTCGCTGATGAAGTCGACGATACCGTTGGAGTATTTGACAATCGCGCCAGGAGCGGGACACGCCTTCAGGCAGCCAGGATCGTCGCAGTGCATGCAACCGTCTTTGCGAATGAGCCACTCTAAGTTGGTTTCTTGCGTTGCAGCGGTGGAGTCGCGCTTGACCTCCACCTCCGAAAAACGCATCACCGTCCAAGAAGAGGGCGTCAAATCGTTAGGGTTGTCGTAAGTACCAGCAGCAACGGTACCCACCTCGTCGCGGAGGTCGTTCCATTGCATACAGGCCACTTGGCAAGCCTTACAGCCGATACAGCTGGATACATCAATCAGCTTGGCAACCTCGGGCTGCGAGCGAATGGATGTGCTGGGCGTAGTGGTTGCAGAGCGCAACGCGATGTCGAGTGATTGTAGAGATGACATATTGGCTCCTTATGCCTTCTCAATGTTGACGGTAAAACTCTTGTACTCGGGTGTTTGTGTGTTGGCATCTCCCACAAACGGAGTCAAGTTATTGACTAAATAACCTGGCTTGGCAACGCCCACAAAGCCCCAGTGGTTGGGAAGACCGACAGTGTCGACCTTCTGTCCATCCACGTCGAGCTGAGGAATGCGCTTGGTGACCACGGCCACGGCTTTGATAAAGCCACGGTTAGAAGACACCTTGACCTGCTCACCATTTTTGATGCCCTTGGCCTTGGCCAGTTCTTCACCAATCTCCACAAACTGTTGAGGCTGGATGATGGCAGAAGTCTGTACGTTTTTGGTCCAGTAGTGGAAGTGCTCCGTCAAGCGGTAGCTGGTGGCCACATAAGGGAACTCAGACGGCTTACCAAATGCCTCCATGTCGCCCTTGAACACGCGAGCTGCAGGGTTGGCCCGAGCAAGTGGGTTGTTGGGGTGCATGGGGTTGTTCTTGAGCGGTGACTCAAACGGCTCGTAGTGCTCGGGCAGAGGGCCTTCAGCCAAACCAGTTGGGGTGAATAAACGCGCCACGCCTTCAGCCGTCATGATGAACGGCTGCACGCGGTTTGCGTCCTCCGGATTTGCATCAGCACGAATGTCAGGCACGTCGGCCCCACCCCATGCTTTGCCGTTCCACTGAACCAGTTTGCGCTTGGCATCCCATGGCTTACCGTTTGGCTGGCTGGACGCTGCGTTGTACAAAATGCGGCGATTGGCAGGCCAGGACCAAGCCCAGTTCAGGGTTTGACCCATTTGCCATGGATCGCTGTTGTCACGGCGGGCCATGTTGTTACCTGCTTGCGTCCAAGCGCCCGAGTAAATCCAGCAACCACAAGCCGTGGAGCCGTCATCGCGCAGCATGCCAAAACCAGGCACTTGATCACCTGCCTTGACCAGCAATTTAGGAGGTGCATTGGGCTCTTTGGGGTCTGTAGGCGCAAACACGTCCGATAAGGCTTTGCCGTTGTACTCCATAGCCAATTCATCGGGTGATGGGCTATGGGGCAATCTGTAGTTCCAAGTCAGGTTGACGATCGGGTCTGGGAACGCACCGCCATCTTTGACATATGCCGCTTTGATGCGAGTGAAAATCTCGGCAATGATTTCAGGATCGGCCTTAGCCTCACCCGGAGGCTTAGCACCTTGCCAATGCCACTGCAACCAGCGGCTGGAGTTGGTGAGAGACCCGTTTTCTTCAGCAAAGCAAGTGCTGGGGAAGCGGAACACGGTGGTTTGGATGTCTTCACTCTTGACATCGTTGAATTCGCCGTAGTTTTTCCAAAACTCAGAAGTTTCGGTAACCAGCGGATCAATGATGACCAAGTACTTGAGCTTGGACAAACCGGCAAGGATTTTATTTTTGTTAGGGAAGGAACCCAAAGGATTGAAGCCTTGGCAGATGTAGCCATTGAGCTTGCCTTGGTTCATCAACTCAAAAGCCAACAAAATGTCGTAGCCCTTGTCCCACTTGGGCAAGTAGTTAAATGCCCAGTCGTTTTCTTTAGTGGCAGCATTGCCCCACCAAGCTTTTTGCAAACTCACAAAGAACTTGGGATAGTTCTGCCAAAAGCTCATTTGGTTGGGACGCAATGGCTTGAGCGCACGCGGCTTGTAGTAAGTCTCGAGGTCTTGCTCAGTTTCGCGCGGCAAGCTCAGGTAGCCTGGCAAGCTTTGTGAAAGCAGACCCAAGTCGGTCAAGCCTTGAATGTTGCTGTGGCCACGCAGCGCATTCATGCCGCCGCCAGAAACTCCAATATTACCCAGGAGCAACTGCATGATGGCCGCCGAGCGGATCATTTCTGTACCCTGGCTGTGTTGGGTCCAACCCAAGGCATACATCACGGTCATGGCCTTGTTAGGAGCCGCAGTGGTGGCAATGTGCTCACACACCTTCAAGAACTTGTCTTTAGGCGTGCCGGTGATGCGGCTGACTAACTCGGGCGTGTAACGGCCAAAATGGGTTTTCATAATTTGCATCACACAGCGGGGATGCTGCATGGTGTCGTCCACCTTAGCAAAGCCTTGGCTGTCAAGCTCGTAAGCCCAACTTGCATTGCTGTAGTTGCGCTTTTCTTCGTTGTAGCCCGAGAAAATACCGTCTTTAAACGAGTAGCCCTCTCCCACAATGAAGGAGGCGTTGGTGTAGTGCTTGACGTATTCGTGCTGAATTTTGTCGTTGAGCAACAAATAGTTGATCACACCGGCCAAGAACGCAATGTCAGACCCAGCGCGAATCGGTGCATAGTAGTCCGCCATGGCTGCGGAGCGCGTGAACCGCGGATCCACCACCAACAGCTTGGCTTTGTTGTGATGCTTGGCTTCAACCACCCACTTGAAGCCGCAAGGGTGGGCTTCAGCGGCGTTGCCGCCCATGATCAAAACTAAATCTGCATTTTTGATATCGGTCCAATGATTGGTCATTGCACCTCGCCCAAACGTCGGAGCCAGACTGGCTACCGTCGGGGCGTGTCAAACACGCGCTTGGTTATCGAAGACCAACATCCCCATAGAACGCATGGCTTTGTGCGTGATGTAGCCCGACTCATTAGAGGAGGCGGACGCACAAAGCATACCGGTGGTGGTCCAACGGTTGACCACTTTGCCGTCGTCTGTTTTAGCCACAAAGTTGGCGTCACGATCCGCTTTGATCATTTTGGTCAAACGGGTCATGGCTTCGTCCCAGCTGACGCGCTTCCACTCTTTAGAGCCTGGCTCGCGGATTTCGGGGTATTTGAGGCGGTTTTCGCTGTGCACAAAGTCCAGCAGGCCTGCGCCTTTGGGACACAAAGTGCCGCGGTTCACGGGGTGGTCTGAGTCGCCTTCAATGTGGACGATGTCTGACACCACGTTTTTGGACTTGTCGCCCAAGCTGTACATGATGATGCCGCAACCTACTGAACAATAGGGACAGGTGTTCCTAGTTTCTGTAGTGCGGGACAATTTAAAACTCCGAGTCTCGGCGAGTGCAACTGTGGGCGAAAAACCCAAAACCACAAGACTGGATCCGACCAGTCCGGCACCACTGACCCGGAAGAAATCTCTCCGGTGCATGTCCATAGTTCACTCCGATTGAAAATGCGCAACTGCATACATTTGCAGAGCGAACTTCATTTTAGACACGCAAAGCTATTTTTATGAGCAGATTTATCAGGGGTAACCCGTATTTCTTTAAATTAATCAAATGGGATTAACTAGACTTTAGGACAGAGCAAGCATCTGCCGATTGGTGGTGGGTAAGGCTTCGTGAATTTTAAAAAAGCTCACCAGTTGCACCAAGTCTTGGAGCTCGCGCCGATGTATAGCTTTTGCGCATCAGCCACACCTGTTTCAGCCTGCCTAGATGAAGAACGCAACGCGCCGTTTTGCTCGAACCAAGCATCGCGGTTGAGCTTGTATTCCTTCCACAGGGTCACTTCTTCAGGTAAGGTGAACACTTGCTCTGCTTTAGCTTCGACCTCAGCCAGCTTGGCCCGAGCCTCCGCTATGCGCTTTTCCTGAGTACCAGCAAGGCCAACAGCACTCCAAAACCTAAGCCAAGCTTGAATCGGATGCTGAGTTTGGACATATCCATGAGGGGATCCTTCAATAAGAACGGGTTACATTTTTTTAAAATGTAACCCGAGTCATTGCTCAAATATGGTCGGCGTGGCGGGATTCGAACTCGCGACCCCTTGCACCCCATGCAAGTGCGCTACCAGGCTGCGCTACACGCCGATTAATTGAATATTATAGCGAGAGCCAACGGACTCATTTTCAAAACACTCAGCCCTTAGAACGGTCTTCGCTGCCCAGAAGGTAGCTGATTTCTTGCAGCTCGCGGCGAATCAGCTGCATGGGGGTTTGGTCTGAGTTGGTGCCGTTAAGGCCCTCCGCATCAAGGTCTGAAAACTCAAAAGGTGAGGCGTCCAGCTCCAAATCGATTGGGGCATCCAAACCATCCAACACGTCCAGACCCGATTTTTTGAGCTCTCGCTCAGCTTGAATCAACTCTTGAATTTTGTTGCGTGCGCCGCTGATGGTGAATCCTTGGTCGTACAAAAGGTCGCGAATGCGGCGAATCATCAAGACTTCATGGTGCTGGTAGTAACGCCTGTTGCCCCTGCGCTTCATGGGGCGCAGTTGGTTGAACTCTTGCTCCCAATACCTGAGCACGTGCGGCTTGACGCCACACAAATCGCCCACTTCACCAATGGTGAAATAGCGTTTGGCAGGAATAGACGGAAGCAGTTTTTCCATTGAAAACAAGGCAATACACGAGGGTATTGCAAGATTACTCTAAGTTAGGGCAGCACGCAAAGCCTTCGGAGGCCGGGCACAGTGATGCAGGTTAAGGCTAAGCCGAAGCCGCCTGCGTTTGAATGTGCTCTTTAAGTTTGTGACTGGCATGAAAGGTCACCACGCGCCGCGCCTGAATAGGAATGGCCTCGCCGGTTCTGGGGTTGCGGCCTGGGCGTGGGGCCTTGGTACGGATTTGAAAATTGCCAAATCCGGTGATCTTGACGTCTTGCCCCTCCACCAGACTGCTGGAAATGAGGTCAAAAAAAGCGTCGATCATGTCTTTGGATTCGCGCTTGTTCAAACCAATCTGCTCAAACAAGAGCTCAGACAATTGCGCTTTGGTGAGCGCGGGGGTTTCAAGACTTTCAACGGTGAAATCCATATGCATTAGCCCCGCAAGCGGGCTCCGGTTTGGGTCTCAAGCTGTTGTATGACAGCGCGCACCACACCTTCAATTTGGTCTTCCGTCAAGGTTTGGTCTTGTGCCTGCAACTTGAGCCGAATGGCCATGCTCTTTTCACCTGCTTGCAGGCCTACCGTAGCTTGAGGCTGAGCGCTTGGAGCGGGTTTGTAAATATCAAACAGCAAGGTTTCTTTTAAGACCTGCTGATGCGGCGTGGAAGCAATGGCGGCCATCAGCTCCGCATGCGTCACGGCGTCTTTCACCACCACAGCCAAGTCACGCTCTACCGGCTGATGCTTAGAAATTTCTGCAAACTGGGGCACCTGGCGCTGCAACACCGCGTTGAGTTGAACTTCAAACATCACCGCCGTGGCGTTAAGCCCATAAGTCTGACGCCATTTGGGGTGCAACTCGCCCACGTGGCCCACGACCTGCCCCTCTAAAACAATGCGAGCGCAACGCCCTGGGTGCATAGCCGGATGTTGGGCAGATTCAAAGCGGGCTTGAAGAGGTGCGAGCAAGGCCTCGACATCAGCCTTGACATCAAAAAAGTCGGCCGCTTGGTCTTTGAGAGACCACTGCGTTGGCGCCATAGGGCCGCTGACCAAACCTGCTAAGTGCATAGGCTGATCGAATCCTGCCACGGTGGTGTCTGTATCTTGCACTTGTGGGTTTTTAGCAAACACGCGTCCCAGTTCAAACACGCGCACCCTGGACATTTTTCGGTCTTGGTTGTACTTGAGGACCTGCACCAAAGATGCCAACAAAGATGAACGCATCACGTCCATTTGGCTGGCAATGGGATTGAGCAAGCGAACAGGCTGTGGGTTGCCAGCCAATTCGTGCTCCCAACGCTCTTCCACAAAACTGAAATTGATCGTTTCTTGGTAGCCCATGCCCGCCATCAAACGGCGCACTGCAAATGCACTGCGCTGATGCTCTGGACGAATTTTGGCGGTGATAGGCCCTTGGGGCGGCGTGTGGGGAAAGTGGTCGTACCCGACCATGCGGGCAATTTCTTCAATCAGGTCTTCTTCAATTTGAAGGTCGAAACGCCAGCTCGGCGGCGTAACGGAAAAAGTTACCGCGCCAAAGTCGTTGGCATTGTCGGCGGCGGTGTTGGACTGCACAAAGCTAAAGCCCAAACGCGTGAACGCCAAGGCACACTGCTCGACAGAAACCGGCATGCCCAATATTTTTTGGGCTCGTTGCACCCGCATGGAAACAGGCGTGGGTTCAGGCATGTGAATCTGTTGGTCATCCACAGGGCCGCACACGGTTGCTGGAGAACCGCAGATGTCCAAAATGAGTTGGGTGATGCGTTCAATGTGCTCCACGGTGAGCTGCGGGTCGACGCCCCGCTCAAATCGGTGCCCCGCATCGGTGGAGAAGTTGTAACGCCTAGACCGACCCGCCACAGACTTGGGCCACCAGAACGCGGCCTCCACATAAATGTCTTGCGTGTCATCCGACACTGCGGTGGCGTCTCCCCCCATGATCCCGGCCAAAGACTCTACTTGCGCGTCATCGGCAATGATGCCGACTTGCTCATCCAATGCCACGGTGTTGCCGTTCAACAGTTTGAGTTGCTCGCCCGCTCGGGCCCAACGCACTTGCAAGGAGCCATGAATTTTGTGCAAGTCAAAAATATGGGTGGGCCGCCCCAACTCAAACATGACGTAGTTGGAGATGTCCACCAAGGCCGATACCGATCGTTGTCCGCAGCGGGCCAAACGGTCCACCATCCAAGCGGGTGTGGGGGCTTTAGGGTTCACGCCCTTGATAACGCGACCGGAGAATCGGCCGCACAGATCGGGGGCTTTCACTTCAACTGACAAGCGGTCTGAACATGTAGCGGGAACCGATGGAATTTTAGGTGCGCATAAAGCCTCACCCGTTAAGGCAGAAAGTTCACGGGCCACACCATAGACGCTGAGGCAATGCGCCAAATTGGGTGTGAGCTTGAGGGTGAGTAAGGTGTCATCTAAGTTGAGATGGGTGCGAATATCTTGCCCTGCCGTGGCTGCTTCAGACAACTCCAACAAGCCCTCATGCGCGTCAGACAAGTGCAACTCTTTAGCTGAACACAGCATGCCTTGGCTTTCTATGCCACGCAGTTGTCCCAACTTAATGTGAAATGGCTTGCCGTCAGCTCCCGCAGGCAGCTCTGCGCCCACCAAAGCACAGGGGACCTTAATGCCCACACGGGCGTTGGGTGCACCACACACAATTTGAAGGTTTTGCGCTTGCCCCACATCCACTTGGCACACCCGCAAGCGATCGGCATTGGGGTGCTGCTGCACTTCTTTAATTTTCCCCACCACCACCTTGGTGAATGGGGGTGCCACGGGTTGCAGGTCTTCCACCTCCAGCCCCGCCATGGTCAAAGTGTCGGCGAGTTGTGAGGTGGTGAGTTGGGGATTGCAAAACTCGCGCAACCAGGATTCTGGGAATTGCATGGTGAGGGTGACTTATCGGTGCTGAAACTTAT
Source organism: Hylemonella gracilis (assembly GCA_945862195.1). Taxonomy (GTDB): domain Bacteria; phylum Pseudomonadota; class Gammaproteobacteria; order Burkholderiales; family Burkholderiaceae_C; genus Hylemonella; species Hylemonella gracilis_C. The sequence goes on along the minus strand of CAMAXR010000001.1, from coordinate 50,303 downwards.
TGAAATTGAGACAAAAAGCGCAAATCGCCATCAAAAAAGAGACGCAGATCGTTGACGCCATAACGCAGCATGGTCAGGCGGTCTGGCCCCATACCAAATGCAAACCCGACAAAGGTTTCTGGGTCCAAGCCCATGTTGCGAATCACATTAGGGTGCACTTGGCCAGAACCGGCCACTTCCAGCCATTTACCGGCTAAAGGACCGTGCTGAAACTGAATGTCAATTTCTGCACTCGGCTCCGTAAATGGGAAAAAGCTGGGCCTAAAGCGCAGCACCAGATCATCGCTTTCGAAAAAGGTGCGGCAAAAGTCAGTGAAGACGTATTTGAGATCTTTAAAACTCACGTCTTGACCAATCCACAGCCCCTCGCACTGGTGGAACATGGGGGAGTGGGTGGCATCGCTGTCCACTCGGTAGGTGCGACCTGGAGCGATGACGCGAATCTCGGGCATTGGCCCCTTAAACAAGTCGGGCTGATCACCGCGGTAGCGCTTGACGTGTTGCACCGCATGGCGAATTTGCATGGGGCTGGTGTGCGTGCGAAGCAAATTAGGCGCCTCTGCAGAGCCCCCTTCCACATAGAAGGTGTCGTGCATAGACCGAGCGGGGTGGTCTGCAGGAGTGTTGAGCGCTGTAAAGTTGAACCAGTCGGTTTCAATTTCAGGGCCATCGGCCACATCAAAACCCATGGAACCGAATAGAGCTTCAATGCGCTCGAGCGTCAAAGACACGGGATGCAAGCCACCAACCCCGCGCTGCCGACCGGGCAACGTGACATCCAACGCCTCGGCTTGAAGTTGGATTTGCAGCTCAAGGTCAGCCAAAGCCTGTCGGCGGTAATTTAAAGCCGCTTCAATGGCTTGCTTGGCTTTGTTGATTTGTGCGCCTCTGGACTTTTTGTCTTCGGGGCTAAGAGCAGCCAACCCCTTCATGAGGTCGGTCATGACTCCCGACTTGCCCAAATAACGGGCCTTGGCGTTCTCAAGGTCTGCAGGCGTTGAGGCTTGAACAAACTCTAGGGAAGCTTTGTGAACAACTTCATCCAACTCATTCATGTAGATACCGAGTATGAGTAAAAAGGGCTAAAGCTCCAATGAAAGCTTTAGCCCTTAATAAAAGGCGGCGTACTTAGAGAGCAGCCATTTTGGCTTTGACTTGCGCCACGATGCCTGCAAATGCAGCCATGTCGTGAACGGCCAAGTCGGCCAACATTTTGCGATCAACCTCAATTTGAGATTTCTTCAGGCCGTTGGCAAATTGGCTGTAGGTCATGCCGCATTGACGCGCAGCGGCGTTGATACGCGCAATCCAAAGCTGGCGGAACACACGCTTTTTAGTACGGCGGTCGCGGTAGGCGTATTGCCCAGCCTTCATCACTGCTTCTTTGGCAATGCGGAAGACATTACCGCGGCGGCCGCGGAACCCTTTAGCGAGTGCTAATACTTTTTTGTGACGGGCTCTTGCCGTGACACCACGTTTGACGCGAGGCATATAAGTTCTCCTTGTTCGTCGTTAAATTAAATGCCCATGCCGGGAAGCATTTGAGCCATGTGACCCATATTGGTCTCATGAACTGCCACCGACCCACGCAACTGGCGCTTGTTTTTGGTGGTCTTTTTGGTCAGGATGTGGCGCTTAAAAGCTTGACCACGCTTGACCGTTCCACCTGGACGAACACGAAAACGCTTTTTCGCGCTGCTTTTGGTTTTCATTTTGGGCATAACTGCTCCTTTTTGTTTGTGCTCGTGAGGCGCTGCAACAATGTGTTGCAGTCTTGATGGCCCCGAGCCACTTGTTGAAAGGCTGAGCCTTTCGTCTTGCTCTAAACAGGGCAACCAACCCCGTTTATCACAAACCTTTAGGTGCACCGCCTTTACGGCGCCGGTGCATCCACCATTTCAGTCACAGGCTTAGGAGCTGTGCCCCCACCGCCTTTTTTCTTACCTGGAGCGATCATCATGATCATCTGACGACCCTCTAGCTTTGGAAACTGCTCCACCACAATCAAATCGGCCAGGTCGTCTCGCATACGCTGCAACAAGGCCAAACCAATTTCTTGGTGCGTAATTTCTCGGCCCCTAAAACGAAGGGTGATTTTGCATTTGTCACCCTCTTCAAGAAAACGCTTGATATTGCGCAACTTGATGTTGTAGTCGCCATCGTCCGTGCCCGGACGAAATTTAATCTCTTTAACCTCGATAACTTTTTGTTTCGATTTGGCGTCAGCTGCCTTTTTTTGCTCTTGGTACTTGAACTTGCCATAGTCCATCAAACGACAGACGGGAGGCGTTGCCATAGGGGCAATTTCTACCAAATCCACATCCATTTCACCGGCCAAGCGTAAGGCCTCGAAAATGCTGACCACCCCCATGGGTTCATTGTCAGGTCCGGTGATGCGGACTTCAGTAGCGGGTATCTCCCGATTTAAGCGATGTTTGCGTTCTTCGCGCTGACGACGGTCTCGAATTTCAGTAACGATGGTTTGGTTCCTTCAATATTTGCCACAAAAAGCGTGGCCCCAAAACAGAAGTTGACCCAACATCTGTTGACATAAAACAAGGTTAGTTGACTGATTTGCTGGTGATGTCTTGAATGAGCGTTTGAACAAACTCATTTACAGACATCACTCCGAGGTCTTTATTTCCTCGGGCGCGTACCGCAACGGCACCGGCTGCTTTCTCTTTATCACCAGCCACCAAAATGTAAGGCCGCTTTTGCAAAGAATGCTCACGTATTTTATACGTAATTTTTTCGTTGCGCAGATCGGAAATCACTCTAAGCTCTTGATTTGGCAATGATTTCTTAAGGGTTTCAACCAATTCACGACAGTAATCGGCCTGTGCATCGGTGATATTGAGTACCACCACCTGTACCGGTGCAAGCCATGTTGGCAGGGCCCCAGCATGCTCTTCAATCAAGATGCCAATAAAGCGCTCCAAGCTGCCCACAATGGCGCGGTGCAGCATGACTGGGCGGTGGCGGCCACCATCCTCGCCCACGTATTCCGCGTCCAAGCGCTCGGGCATGGAAAAGTCCACCTGAATGGTGCCGCACTGCCACTGACGGCCAATCGCATCTTTGAGGGTGTATTCAATTTTGGGGCCGTAAAAGGCACCATCGCCCTCTGCAATTTCGAACTCACAACCTGAGGCTTTAAGGCTCTGAATAAGTGCGTGCTCTGCCTTGTCCCAAATTTCATCGGAGCCAATGCGCTGCTCGGGCCGCGTGGCCACCTTGTAAATGATGCTGCGGAAACCAAAATCGCGGTAGACCTGTTGCAGCAAGGAAGTGAAGTGCACGCACTCAGGCAATATCTGCTCTTCGGTACAAAAGATATGCCCGTCGTCTTGAGTGAACCCCCTCACGCGCATGATACCGTGCAAGCCGCCGCTGGGTTCATTGCGATGGCACTGGCCAAACTCACCGTATCTCAAAGGTAAATCGCGGTAGCTCTTAAGCCCTTGCTTGTAAATCAGGATGTGGCCAGGACAATTCATGGGCTTTAGGGCAAAGTCGCGCTTTTCACTTTCAGTTGTGAACATGTTGTCGCGGTACTTGTCCCAATGCCCAGTTTTTTCCCAGAGCGCTTTGTCAATGACCTGTGGGCCTTTGACCTCTTGGTAACCGTTGTCGCGGTAAACCTTGCGCATGTACTGCTCCACTTGCTGCCACAACACCCAACCATTGGGGTGCCAAAACACCAAGCCCGGCGCATGTTCGTCAATATGGAATAAGTCAAGCTCTCGGCCCAACTTGCGGTGGTCTCGCTTTTCAGCTTCCTCAAGCAGCGTCAAGTACTGCTGCAATTCGTCTTTGGTAGCCCAGGCCGTGCCGTAAATGCGCTGTAACTGCTCGTTGTTTTGATCGCCGCGCCAATACGCGCCCGCCACCTTCATGAGCTTAAAGTGCTTGAGCTTACCTGTGCTGGGCACGTGCGGGCCACGGCACAAGTCTTCAAACGCCCCCTCGCGGTAAAGGCTAACTTCCTCGTTAGTAGGAATGCTGGCAATAATTTCGGCTTTGTAATGCTCGCCCAAAGACTTGAAATACGCTACAGCATCATCACGAGGCAACACTCGGCGAACCACGGGTTCATCTTGGTTGGCAAGCTCTTGCATTTTCTTTTCTATGGCAATGAGATCTTCGGGAGTAAAAGGCCGCTTGTAGGCGAAGTCGTAATAGAACCCATGCTCAATGACAGGGCCAATGGTGACTTGAGCCTCTGGGAACAAAGTTTTGACCGCATAGGCCAACAGATGCGCTGTGGAATGCCGAATCACCTCCAGGCCATCTGCATCTTTGGCGGTGATGATGGACACATTGCTGTTGCCATTGATCACAAAGCTGTTGTCCACCAACTTTCCATCCACCTTGCCTGCCAATGCGGCTTTAGCAAGGCCTGCGCCAATAGAAGCCGCCACATCGGACACCGCCACGGGGCCTGAAAAATCACGCTGAGAACCGTCTGGAAGAGTGATTTGAACCATAGATGGAAGGTATTAAGGGGCGGATGAATAAAGAGATTGCATCTGAAAAAACAAAAAGCGCGGCAATTACCGCGCCCTGAATTGATAGATGATTTTAACGCTTTAACCCTTATGGGCCATGCACTTCGGGCTTAGAAAAGCCCAGATAAGCCAAGGCTAAAGCTAAGCCTCAGCTAAGGACGCAATCGGGCCCTTAACCGCCAACGCCGCTTGGCTTGCCTTGAGATGGGCTGCTTTGTTGCGCTCCAACCATCCATTCACGCAGTTGACGGTATGGGTGGCGGGAGACGGGTCCATGCCCAACTCTTGCGCAATAAGCTGGACCAATCGGTCAAGCCGCTCCACATCAACGGCTCCGGCAGCAAGCGAACGGGCCACAGAAGACGGCTTGAGCAAAGACTGCGTGGCCAAAGCGTACTTTTCAAAAGGCACCATGTCAGCCGGTGCAGCCCCCAACTTGAAGCAAATCTCCTCCACCCATTCATAAATAGATTTTGACAAGGCCAAGTCTTGATGCACGGCGTTTTGAATGGAGCAAACCTCTTGCGACAAGACGCAACGGTAGTTGCCCGTCATCAGCATGCACCACTTGGCTAAGGGCACGTAAATGGAACGGTGAACTTTTAACTTCACTGGCAAGTCAAGCTCTTGGCTGACACCTTGCGACATGTCTCGCCACTTCGCTTGTGCAATATCGCGCTCGAGCTGAAACAAAATATTGTTAGAGGCTTCATCATCGAAACATGCAGCCTTGAAGTTGGTGGCCAAGCCCACTTGCAAAACATGCGGCTCTTTTGGGTTGGGGCGAAAAGCCTGCGGGTCGGGGCTGCACAAGGTGACGAGGCTCGGATCAAAGCCACTCCAAACTTCTGGGTCTCGATAACACTCGGTCATTTTTTGCACCGACAACTGCCCCATGCGTTGGAGGTAAGGCAAAGGTGGCATGTTCATGATTGAAAGACAAGGCAACTTTTGAGCTGCAATGGCATGCATTAAGTCTCGAATACCTTGTGCGCCATACTGGGGCTCTTGCATGGCCAAACACACCAAATCAAAGTCAACGAGGCGAACCTGCTGGGGTGTCAGGGCTCTAAGCTGACCTCTAAGCTGCCTTGAATCCACCTCCACAAGATGGTCTACCCCCTTGACGGGAAAGCGAACACGAGTGCCGTTGAGCCCAATGAGGTCTGCAGTGCCTTGAGTACAAACCAAACTCACATCGTGACCCGCCAACAAAATTTTGGTCGCCAGCAATGAGCCGTAAGAGGCCCCAAGAATCAGGATATTGAGTTTGCTCGTCATAAACACCTTTCAAAACGATGAATTCACCATGCATTCATCACCCAATCAATGTAAGCGCATACGGCATTCAAGCGCAGCCATCAGGTCTTACACAACAGAAAAAATAAATCACTTAAATTCAAACACTTATAAAAATATTTTCGAATAGTGAGATCCTATATCTCATAAAGAGAAAAATTTTTGCGGCGCAGCATTTGATATTTCGCATTACAAAAAAGAGGCAAACCATTTGAAAAACAACAACTCAGAGGGAAAAAGATCGGGGCACCCTTTGAATTGGCCATGTTCTCCATTAGGATTAACCACACACTCAAGTTTTTCAACTTGTATGTGCTAACCAACTACGAAGGAAAAAAATCCATGGCAACTGCAAAGAAGGCACCTGCAAAAAAGGCCGCTGTAAAAAAAGCGGCACCTGCAAAAAAAGTAGCTGTTAAAAAAGCTCCTGCAACCAAACGCACTCCTAACGCGGCGTTCATGAAGGCTTTGACCCCCAGCCCAGCATTGGCTGCGATTGTGGGCGCGGCTCCCCTGCCACGTACTGAAGTCGTGAGCAAAATGTGGGTGTACATCAAAAAGCACAAGCTGCAAGATGAAGCCAACAAGCGCATGGTGAATGCAGATGCCAAACTCAAAGAAGTGTTCGGTAAAGCGCAGGTGTCTATGTTTGAAATGGCTGGCCTGATCGGCAAGCACCTCAAATAATTTTTTTCTGTTGGTGCCCCGCTGAAAACAGCGGGGCAGCCATACAAAAGAGCCGACAAATGTCGGCTCTTTTTCCTTCAGGATGCCTTTTGCTGCCGATCCAAAGCGGCTTGTGTGATAGAAAGCAGTGTGCCCCGAGTGGTAATGACTTCTGGGTCTAACAAAATCTCGATCAGCGTGCCCTCTGGCCGTGCTAATGCAGCCCGCAATGCAGGTTCAAACTCCGCAGTTTCCCGCACCTTGACACCCGCATACCCATACGCTTTGGCCAGCGCTGCGAAGTCGGGGTTTTGAAGCTGTGAGCCACTGACGTGGGTGGGAAACTCCCGCTCTTGGTGCATGCGGATGGTGCCGTACATGCCATTGTTGAGCAAAATCACAATGGTTTTAGCTCCAAACTGAGCGGCTGTAGCTAGCTCCTGGCCGTTCATAAGAAAGTCGCCGTCGCCTGTCAACGTCACCACCAATCTTTTCGTAGCCAGTGCTGCAGCAATACCAGCGGGCACACCATAGCCCATCGAACCATTGGTAGGCGCCAACTGGGTCTTCACCCCCTTAGCCAAGCCCGGGTACTGATAAAAACGATGCAGCCAACTTGCAAAGTTTCCAGCGCCGTTGCTCAGCACAGCGTCTGACGGCAAGTGGTGCTGCAAGCACTTCACCACTGCGGCCATATCTAAGGGTCCAGGCAAAGTTTGCGGCACCAAATTGCTTAAATAGTCTTGGTGGCATGCCTGCGTCCAAGCGGTAAAAGCCAATTCGGCGGGAGCATGCAGCGTTTCTAAAGACCGCGCTGCGGCATTCATAGATGCATGAATAGCCAAATCGGCAAAAAAAACCCGCTGTAACTCTTCAGCACCGGCCATGATGTGTATCAGTTTTTGAGGCAACTTGGGAGGCTTGAGCATGTCGTAACCACCTGTTGTGATTTCACCCAATCGAGCGCCCACCACGAGCAACACATCCGATTCCTGAATGCGCTTAGCAAGCTTGGAGTTGATGGCCAAGCCCACATCGCCCGCATATTGGGGATGGTGGTTGTCAAACGTGTCTTGAAACCTAAAGGCATTGGCTACTGGCAACTTCCAGTTTTCGGCGAATCGTTGAAAAGCCTGAGCCGCCTGCGGTGTCCAGCCGCTACCGCCCAAGATCACCATTGGCTTTTGGGCATTGAGCAAATGCCCACGGACTTCCTGAAGCGCACCAGGCGCCATCCAAGTTTCTATAGGCTCCACTCGTGGCAGCGGGCCTGTAAGTGGCGTCATCTCTACTTGTTGCGTGAGCATGTCTTCAGGCAATACCAGCACCACCGGGCCAGGACGTCCATGCAGGGCCGTTGCGAAGGCTCGAGCTATGTATTCTGGAATGCGGCTGGCATCGTCAATTCGCTCTACACGTTTGGCCAAGCCTTTGGTTGCCGGGCCAAAAAAAGCGCTGAAATCCATTTCTTGAAACGACTCCCGATCCCGCGTGTGGCTGGCCACATCGCCCACCAACAGCACCATGGGGGTGGAATCTTGAAATGCGGTATGCAGGCCAATAGAGGCATTGGTTGCGCCTGGACCCCGGGTCACTAGGCACACACCCGGCCTGCCGGTTAACTTGCCATAGGCCTCTGCCATATAGGCGGCCCCGCCCTCTTGGCGATTGATGACAAACTTGATGTCTTCTCGGTGCTCATGAAATCCATCCAAAACGGCCAAATAGCTTTCGCCAGGCACCCCAAAAGCAATATCCACCCCTTGGGCCACCAAACACTCCACAAGCAGGTGACCTGCCATGCGATGGGTTGGAGTACTGGTTGTCATGAAGGTCTCCTTTTTATCTTGAAATTCGCTGTCCAACAGCCAAGGCCACACCCATGGCGCTCAAAAGCACCAAGGCCACTACAAAAAATATTTCGCTGTACCAAGCTTTGTCCATCAGCACCCCAAAGGCCAAGGGCGCCAATGCAAAGCCCACATCAAACCCGGAGTACACCAAGCCATAAACCCGCCCAGTAGCGCCTTTGGGGGTCACTTGCTTGACCATCAAATCCCGAGAGGGGCTGCCAATGCCTATGGCAAAACCCGTCAAAGCCAACACCACCATAGTGCCCTCTGGCCCCAACCAACCCGAGCCACACCACATCAACATAGCTGCCCCCACCACCATGCAGCAGGCCACCACCCGATCGGTGTACGCGGCAGCCTGACTTGCTACAAAGCCTCCCACCACAATGCCCACGCCCGCGCAGACCATGTAGGCACTGAGCGTCAGGGTGGCCGCCTCAAGGCTGACGTGATGCAGGGTTTGCAACAGAGGCACTGAAAAGTTTTGCACCACCGAAAGAATCACCGTGGAAAGCAGAAAAAAACCAAAGCAAAACCAAATCACTGGCGACTTCAGATACGAAAAATGAGTATCTTTCTGCACCCGTTCGGGTTTGGCCATGATTTGCGTATTGAGTTTTTGCCGATTGGTGAAAAGGCACAAGGCAATCAGTACAAACAAAGCCGCACAAGCCAAGTAGGCCCCACGCCAACCGATGACCCCGCCCAAACCCACCATAAACAAGGGCGCTACCGCCCAACCCAAATTACCTGTGAGTCCGTGCACGCTGAATGCGTGGCCCAAGCGCGCTTGCGACACCCTCTGGTTCAAAATAGTGAAATCAATAGGATGAAAAGGCGCATTGCCCAGGCCAAACAACACCGCAGCCGCTAGCAAACCGAGGTAGCCTTGAGACACACTGGCCACTACACAGGCGCCTGCAAAAAGCGATAAAGAGGTGTAGATGACGGGCAAGGCACCCCAACGGTCTACCGCCCAACCCGACACTGCCTGAATAGAGCCAGACAACGCAAAAAAGATGGTCATAAGAAATGCCAGCTCTGCATAACTCAAACCAAACTCTTTGGTAAAAAGCGGAAAGACCAGCGGCAACAACAAGTGCGAAAAGTGGGAAGACGCATGCGCCATGCCCACAAGTCCAATCACTTGGGCATCTTGTTTGAGGGGTACCGGTGGGGATGAAAACGTAAGGGGAGTGCTCATCCCGCTTATGTTAACGAGGTGATCCTGACGACCTTAAGTGGCCCGAACCGCCTCAAAATGGAACTGCCCTGGCGCCAGAATGGGATCCACCGTGACCGAAATACCGTCTTTGGGCAAAAACGCGCCTTCCAGCAGCATTTTGGACAGCGGGTTTTCAATGCGCTGCTGAATGGCACGCTTGAGCGGCCGCGCACCAAACACGGGGTCAAAGCCCACCTTGGCAAGCTCAGCCATGGCCGCATCGGACACCTGCAAATTCAGGTCCATTTTGAACAAACGGTCTTTGAGTGCCTTGAGTTGAATCGCGGCAATAGAGGCAATATGCTGCGCGTCCAATCCGTGGAACACCACCGTTTCATCAATGCGGTTTAAAAACTCTGGGCGGAAATGGTTTTTAAGCTCCCCCCATACCGCATCTTTAATGTCTTCATAGGGCTGCCCCACCATAGACTGAATCAGGTGCGAGCCTATGTTGCTGGTCATCACGATGACCGTGTTTTTAAAGTCAACGGTTCTGCCCTGCCCATCGGTCAGGCGGCCATCGTCCAGCACCTGCAGCAAGATGTTGAACACATCGGGGTGTGCCTTTTCCATCTCATCGAGCAACAACACCGAATAGGGTTTGCGCCGCACCGCCTCGGTCAGGTAGCCACCCTCCTCGTAACCCACATAACCGGGGGGCGCACCTATCAAGCGGGCTACCGAGTGTTTTTCCATAAATTCACTCATGTCGATGCGCACTAAATGGTCGACACTGTCAAACAAAAATCCTGCTAGGGCCTTGCACAGCTCAGTTTTACCCACGCCCGTGGGGCCCAGGAACAAAAACGAACCTGTGGGCCGATTGGGGTCTGACAAGCCCGAGCGAGAACGGCGAATGGCGTTGGATACGGCCAAAATGGCCTCGTCTTGCCCCACGACGCGGTCATGCAGCTTTTGCTCCATTTGCAAAAGTTTGTCTTTTTCTCCCTGCATCATCTTGGAGACCGGAATACCCGTGGCGCGGGACACCACCTCGGCAATTTCTTCAGCACCCACTTGGGTTCTGAGCAACCTAGGGCCACTTCCCTCGCCTTGCCCGCGCTCTAGGGCTTGTGCTTCGTGCAATAGTTTTTCGAGCTCAGGCAGCGTTCCGTAGCGCAGCTCTGCCACCTTATTGAAATCGCCCTTGCGGGTGAGCTCTTCAATTTTGAGTTTGAGTTTTTCAATTTCTTCACGCACATGCTGGCCGCCCTGCGCTTGAGCTTTTTCGGCGTGCCATATTTCTTCAAGGTCAGCCGCTTCACGACGAAGTTTTTCAATTTCTTCTTCTAACAAACCGAAGCGCTTTTGCGAGGCTTCGTCGGTTTCTTTTTTAATAGCCTCACGCTCAATTTGCAGCTGAATCAAACGGCGGTCAAGTTTGTCGATGACCTCGGGCTTGGAGTCGATTTCAATTTTGATTTTGGCTGCAGCCTCGTCGATCAGGTCAATAGCTTTGTCCGGCAAAAACCGATCGGTGATGTACCGATGGCTGAGCTCTGCCGCCGCTACGATGGCGGGGTCGGTGATGTCCACACCGTGGTGCACCTCGTACTTCTCTTGCAGGCCCCGCAAAATGGCAATGGTCTGCTCCACCGTGGGTTCGCCCACCAACACCTTTTGAAATCTGCGCTCAAGCGCGGCGTCTTTTTCGATGTATTTGCGGTACTCATCCAAGGTGGTGGCACCAATGCAGTGCAGCTCGCCGCGGGCCAAGGCGGGCTTGAGCATGTTGCCCGCGTCTATGGCCCCCTCCGCTTTGCCTGCCCCCACCATGGTGTGGAGTTCGTCAATAAACAAAATAATCCGGCCCTCGTCCTGCGCCACTTCTTTGAGTACCGCTTTCAAGCGCTCTTCAAATTCACCGCGGTATTTGGCTCCCGCCAAAAGGCCAGCCATATCCAGCACGAGCACACGCTTGTCTCGCAAGGACTCGGGCACTTCGCCATTAACGATGCGCTGTGCTAGGCCTTCCACAATGGCGGTTTTGCCCACGCCCGGCTCTCCAATCAAGACCGGGTTGTTTTTGCTGCGCCGCTGCAACACCTGAATCGCGCGGCGTATTTCGTCGTCACGCCCAATCACGGGGTCAAGCTTTCCGGAGCGGGCGCGCTCAGTTAAATCCAGGGTGTATTTGTTCAAGGCTTCGCGCTGGCCTTCTGATTCAGCGGAATCGACTTTTTGGCCGCCGCGCACTTGTTCAATGGCAGTATCCAAGGCCTTGCGGTTAAGACCTTGGCTGCGCACAGCCTCTGCAAACTCACTTTTGCTGTCGGCCAAGGCCAAGAAAAACAACTCGCTGGCCACAAACTGGTCCGACCGTTTCATGGCTTCTTTTTCACAGGCTTGCAGCAAGGAGACCAAATCACGGCCAACTTGCACCTGTTCATGCCCTTGAACTTGGGGCAGTTTTTTCATGGCGGCTTCGGCCACGGCCAACAACCCCGCAATGGGCAAGCCCGCGCGCTGCAACAAGGCCTTAGGTCCATCAGGCTGCTGCAGCATTGCAGTCAGCACGTGGGCAGGCTCTATGTAGGCGTGGTCTCGGCCAAGAGCCAGGGTTTGAGCCTCGCTCAAGGCCTCTTGAAACTGAGTGGTCAATTTGTCGAGTCGCATGAAATTCTCCGGTTGCACACCACTTTTGGGTGGTCACCGTAATTTCAAGGCAAAACGACTAAAGCGACTTGATACAGATCAAAAATATGAGGAACTCAGTCCGCAATGATACTGTTGCGGCGGATCACGTCGCCCCAACGTGGGTAGTCTTGCTGGGTGACTAAGCGCAGTTCGTCCATGGTGGAAAAGCTGGCATCCATACCGCCTTTGGCCAAAATGTCTCGTACTTCTTGGGTACGCATGATGGCCACAATTTCAGCGTTGAGGCGCTGAACCACAGGCTGCGGTGTTTTAGCAGGGGCATAAAAGGCGTACCACATGTCCACCTCTACCCCTTTGATGCCCAACTCGCCAAAGGTTTGCACGTTGGGCGCTACGGGATTGCGTTTGGGGCTGCCCACGGCTAAGGCATTCAAACGGCCTGCACTGACCATGCCTTGCGCCACGTGTACGGGCAAAAAGCCGACTTGGATTTCCCCAGCCAGCAAGTCTTGGGTATAGCCTGCGGTACCACGGTAAGGCACATGCAACATAAACAGCTGGGTTTGAGACTTGAACAGCTCCATGGCCATGTGGTGCGGCGTGCCCACACCTGGGGAGCCAAAGGTCACGCTGCCGGGGCTGGCTTTGGAGCGCTTGACCAAATCGTCAACCGTTTTGATGCCTGTTTTGGGGTTGGCCACCAGCATAAGGGTGCCCCAAGCCGCCATAGAGATGGGGGCAAAGTCTTTGGTGGGCTCGAAAGGCACGTTTTTATAAAGCTGAGACGCGATCAACATGGTGTTGGCGCCCATGAGCAAGGTGTAGCCGTCGGCGGTGGATTTGGCCACAGCATCAGCACCAATGTTGCCGCTGGCGCCGGGCATATTGCTCACGACGACAGGTTGTCCCAGCTTTTCGGACAAGCGAGGGGCTACGGCACGGGCAATAGTGTCCATGCCCGTTCCAGGAGTAAAGGGAACGATCACTTTGATGGTTTGGTTGGGCCAGTTTGGGGTCTGCGCCATGGCAGAAGTACCAACCGTTAAGCCAGCCCATGCGGATAAACCTAGGAGCGCAAAGCCCCGAATCTGCTGAGTGAGGCGCCGAAAAAAAGAGGCCTGCTTCATATGGGGTTCCTTTAAAGTTTAAATACCGTTTCGGCATTGGTTTGAAAGAACTTGGTCTTGTCTTCCAAGGACATATTCATATTGTCCAAGATGTTGACCTCGTCCACAGCGTACTGATAGGGGTAGTCCATGGCGTAGAGCACGCGGTCCACGCCCATAAAGCCTTGCGCAAACTTGATGGCGTGTTCCCAAGCCACACCGCTGTTGGTGATGTAAAAGTTCTCGCACAGGTATTCGCTCGGGCGCTTTTGAATAGGCTTCATGCTGTCATAGCGCTTGGAACGCACGGTGGCTTGGTGCATGTAATCCAAGCGGTAGGCCCAATAGGGCAAAGCCTCGCCCATGTGGCCCAAAATCATGCGCAGTTTGGGAAAACGGTCAAACACACCCGCCGTGATGATGCGCATAGCGTGCAGGCCAGTTTCTACGCCAAAGCCGTAAATGGCGCCATCGAGTCCGCACTCCTGGAAAGGTTGCAGCATTTGGGGGGGCAAGGCGTTGGGGTGCAAATAGATGGGTGCGTCATGGGCTTCAGCGGCGGCAAAAATGTCCCAAAATTTGGGGTCGGACAAATACTCGCCTTGGGTGTGCGAGTTGATCACCACCGAATTCATGCCCAGCTTGGTTACGCCACGCTCAATTTCTTTGGCTGCAGCTGCGGGGTCTTGCGGTGCCACGGTGATCATGCCCGCAAAGCGGGTGGGGTGGCGGCGAATGGCCTCGGCCAATTGATCGTTGGAGTTGATGGCCACTGACACTGCAGTGGCGGGGTCCATCACCTGCACGCCGGGGGATGTGAGCGCCAGAATGGCCACGTCAATGCCGGACTCGTCCATATGCTGAATACGCAACTGATCTAAATCGACCAAGCAACGCATGATGTGCTGGGCGCGTTCGCTGGGGCTGGACATGTAAAAGCCCATCAAGCCTTGAAAACCCGCATCCGCAGTCCCGCTTGCAAAAATTTTGTTGTAGATGTCCAGCATGTCCTGGGTGGCAAAAGCTTCTTCGGTGGCAATGCGCTTGTAAGGCACCTTGGCTGGACGAGCTGGTGATTGGGTTTGGGGCATTTGAGGGGTCATAAAGTCTCCTAGTGGTTTTTGTGAAAAGTTAAAGGTTGTGGGATTCAATGCCCCATCTTTGCATGGCTTGGTCGTCACTGACTCGGGCGTCCACCCAGCGGGCACCTTCTGGTGTGGTTTCTTTTTTCCAAAAGGGCGCTTGGGTTTTAAGGTAATCCATTAAGAATTCGCAGGCTTGAAAGCTGTCACCACGGTGCGCCGAAGTCACCGCCACCAGCACGATTTGGTCCATGGGCTTTAAGAAGCCCACTCTATGAATAACGCGAGCCGATAACATGCTAAAACGCGCAAATGCTTCGTCAATCATGGCTTCAATGGCTCGCTCGGTCATGCCCGGGTAATGCTCCAACTCCAAGCTGCTGATGCTGCCCGCATCTGCTCCAACCACACCAGAAGCCCCTCCATTGCGGTCGCGCACTGTGCCCACAAAAGCGCAGACTGCACCCACTTGGGGGTTTTTTGACCTGAGCAAAGCCACCTCTTGAGACAGGTCAAAGTCGGCCGTTTGAACAACAACACGAGGCGTGTTGGACGCACTAGTCAGACTCAATTCAGCCCCCCGTCACCGGTGGGAAAAAAGCCACTTCGCAACCCTCGAGCAGCGGCTGAGCATCTGAGCTCATGACCTGATTGAGCGCCATCCGAACGGCTCGCCCTCTAGACAGGGCTTGTGCGGAGGCGGCGTTACGCGCGGCCAGTTCGTCTCGCAACTGGCCCAAGGTATCGCATGCCGTGGTGTGGTCTTCTTGTGCCGTGCCCAATGCTTCTCTGATGGAGGCAAAGTATTTGATGTGGATGCGTTTCATGAAAGGCTGGATAGGGACGCTAGTTCAACAAGTTGGCAAAGGAAATGAATTGCACCATATCCCCATGCGCAATGGTTTGGCCTGCGGGGTTGTTGACCACACCGTCGCCCCAAACGGCAGAGGTCAAGACCCCAGAACTTTGGTTGGAAAACAATTCCAGACCGCCCGAAGCATTGAGTTGGACCCTTAAGAACTCTTGCCGTTTGTCAGCGCGCGGCCAATTGAAATGCGCCGCCAAGGGGAAGGATTGGGGGGCCACCTGTTGACAACCTTGCAGCCTCAGTAAAAAGGGGCGCACCAACAACAAGAAAGTCATGAAGCTGGACACGGGGTTGCCTGGCAAACCACAAAAATGGCAGTCTGAATCTGTAGCGCGACGAATCTTGCCGTACGCAAAAGGCTTACCCGGCTTGATGGCGATTTGCCAAAGGTCTAACTGCCCCAAATGTTGAACGGCGGGTTTGATATGGTCTTCTTCGCCCACCGACACGCCCCCACTGGTCAAAATCAGGTCATGGTGAGCCGCAGCGTCGCGCAAGGCGTTTAGGGTGGCCGCGCGTTGATCGGGCACGATGCCGAAGTCAGTCACGTCACACCCCAATCGATTCAATAAAGCGCGCAGAAAAAACCGGTTGGAGTTGTAAATGGCGCCCGCTGGCATGTGCTCTGGCGCAATGTCTCCGGGCATGACGAGTTCATCTCCCGTTGAAAACAGCGCCACCTTAGGACGCCTAGCCACACGCAGAATGCTAAGTCCCATGCTCGCTGCCAGACCCAACGACGCGGGGGTTAAACGCTGCCCCTGAGACAGGACTTGGGCGCCACGGGTGACATCTTCGCCCGCGCGCCTGATCCATTGGCCTGCGGTTGGGGAAGAGCGCACCCGGATGGACGGTATGGGGTGGTCGGATAGGTCTAACAACACGCAGTCTTCTTGCATCACCACCGCGTCAGCCCCTGGAGGAATAGGGGCGCCCGTAAAAATACGCGCACATTGGCCTGCAGCCAATAAATTGCCCACGCTCCCAGCGGGAATGCGCTGGGTGACTTGCAGCACAGCGTCAGGCGTGGCGGTGTCTACACACCGCACCGCGTAACCATCCATAGCGCTGTTGTCTAAGGGCGGCACTTGCAAGGACGAGACCACATCGCTGGCCAATACCCGTCCATCAGCTTCAAAGGTGCTGACCTCATCTACACCCTTAAGAGGTTGGGCATGGACCAACAGCTCCGCCAATGCCGCGTCTAGAGACTTTAAAGGTGGGCGCGATGTGTTTACTTGCACTGCTCAACGATGAATTTTTTGACCTGCTCTACATCCGCAGACATAAGTCGAACGCGCTTGGGCAAGGCTTCAATCCCCTCAAATGCAGCAGGTCGGTCAGGCGAGCGGCCTAGAGCTTCCACGAGGGTAGAGGCGAATTTAATGGGCAGCGCTGTTTCTAAAACAATCATGGGGACATGGGGATTGAAGTGCTCTTGCGCCACCTTTAGGCCGTCTGCCGTATGGGGGTCAACCATCAGACCCCATTGCTCATAAGTCTGGCGGATGGTGTGCAGCCTTTGGTTATGGGTGCTTTTGCCGCTGACAAAGCCGTACCGCTGCTGCGCCTCTTGAAACCTAGAGTCGGCGCTTAAGTCAAAGCAACCTTTTTGGGGCAAGTCCACCCCAAACAATTGCTGAACGCGCGCACCGTCCCTACCCAATAAATCGAATACAAAGCGCTCAAAGTTGGACGCCTTGGAAATGTCCATGGAGGGGCTTGAGGTTTCAAAGGTATCAGTACTTCCCCGGACCCGATAAACACCGGTTCGGAAAAATTCGTCCAACACGTCGTTTTCATTGGTGGCCACCACCAAACGATCAATGGGCAAGCCCATCATGCGAGCCACATGTCCGGCGCAGACATTGCCAAAGTTGCCAGAGGGCACGGCAAAGCTCACGCGTTCGGTGCTGGTGCGTGTAGCTTGAAAGTACCCTGCAAAGTAGTACACCACTTGAGCGACCAGACGCGCCCAATTGATGGAGTTGACGGTGCCTATTTTGTAAGCGCGTTTGAAATCTAAGTCGTTGGAAACAGCTTTGACGATGTCTTGGCAATCGTCAAACACCCCTTCAATGGCCAAGTTGTGGATGTTGGCATCTTGCAAACTGAACATTTGCGCCTGCTGAAAGGGGCTCATGCGCCCATGAGGGCTGGTCATGAACACCCTCACGCCTTGCTTGCCACGCATAGCGTATTCGGCCGCACTACCCGTATCTCCGCTGGTGGCGCCCAGAATGTTGAGTTGCTCGCCACGCCGAGCCAGCTCGTATTCAAACAAATGGCCCAGCAGCTGCATGGCCATGTCTTTAAAAGCCAATGTGGGTCCGTTGGACAAGCCTAAAAGAGACATACCCGAACCCAAGGGCTTGAGCGGAGCAATTTGGGGCGAGCCAAACACGGCCTCTGTGTAGGTGGCGCGGCAGATGTCTCGCAGGTCTGGGGCGGGAATGTCGTCTATGTAAAGCAACAAAATTTCAAAGGCCAAATCTGCGTAGGGCAAATGGCGCCAGGCTTCAAGCTGCTGAGCAGAAACCTGGGGGTATGACTCAGGCAGGTACAAACCACCGTCTGGAGCTAGACCCTCTAGCAAAATTTCGCAAAACCGCTTGAGGGGCACGCTGCCAGTGCCCGATGGGCGGCTGGCGCGGGTACTCAGGTAGTTCATCAGGCCAACTCTTCCTTGCGAATGCGCACGATGGGCTTCAGGACTGTAGACAAAGCCTGCAAGGACGCCAAGGCTCGGTTCATGGTGCCTTCCCTCGCATCGTGGGTCAGAATAATCAAGTCGGTTTGAGGCACAGAGGTGGCCCCAGGCTCTGACGGCTGAACTTGGTCGGCCTCGCGCTGCAACACTGCATCAATGCTGATGTTTTCCGTGGCCAAAATACCCGTGACCTTGGCCAATACACCGGCCTCATCGGCCACACGCAAACGCAGGTAATAGCTGGTCACCACCTCATCCATGGGCAACACCGGCAAATCGCTCATGGCATCGGGCTGAAAGGCCAAATGGGGCACGCGGTTTTGGGGGTCTGCGGTGTGCAGACGCGTGATGTCCACCAAATCGGCAATCACAGAGCTGGCTGTGGGCTCAGAACCCGCGCCCTTGCCGTAATACAAAGTGGTGCCCACTGCATCGCCCTGCACCATCACCGCATTCATGGCGCCTTCCACATTGGCAATCAAGCGCGAGGTGGGCACTAAGCTGGGGTGCACCCTGAGCTCCACGCCCGCAGGAGAGTGGGTTTTAGAGTTGGCTTCGCGCCGCTTGGCAATACCCAAAAGCTTAATGCGGTAACCCAACTGTTCGGCGTACTGAATGTCTTGTGCTTCCAGTTGGGTAATGCCTTCTACATAGGCCTTGTCAAACTGCACCGGAATACCAAAAGCAATGGCAGACATTAAGGTGGCTTTATGGGCGGCGTCCACGCCTTCAATGTCAAAAGTGGGATCCGCCTCGGCATAGCCCAAGCGCTGCGCCTCTTTGAGCACCACCGAAAAATCCAAGCCTTTGCTTCGCATCTCGGACAAAATGAAATTGGTGGTACCGTTGATGATGCCTGCAATCCATTGGATGCGGTTGGCGGTCAAGCCCTCGCGCAGTGACTTGATGATAGGAATCCCACCTGCCACCGCGGCCTCAAAAGCCACCATCACACCCTTGGCGTGCGCTGCGGCAAAAATTTCGGTGCCATGCACTGCCAGCAAAGCCTTATTGGCCGTCACAACATGTTTGCCCGCGGCTATGGCCTTCATCACCAAATCGCGCGCCACGCCATAGCCCCCAATCAGTTCTACCACGATGTCGATGCTGGGGTTGTCTATCAGGGCCTGAGCATTCGGGACGACTTGAACCGCAGGTCCTGCCAGCACTTGGGCGCGAGCGGTATTGAGGTCGGCAATCATGGTGATTTCAATGCCACGACCTGCACGGCGCTTGATTTCTTCTTGGTTGCGCTTGAGAACCTCAAAGGTACCCGTGCCCACGGTGCCCATGCCTATGAGGCCCACTTGTATAGGTTTCATCACTTTTTGCTCCCGCGCTTTTTGCGGTAAAGCTCTAAAAATTTGGCAATTCTGTTGATGGCATCTCGAAGATCTTCCTCATGCGGCAAAAACACAATGCGGAAATGATCAGGCTGCGGCCAGTTGAACCCGGTGCCCTGCACCAGCAAGACACGCGTTTGCTCCAAAAGCTCCAATACAAATTGTTGGTCATCCTCAATCGGGTACATCTCGGGATCAAGCTTAGGAAACATGTAAAGACCCGCACTGGGTTTGTGGCAAGTGACCCCGGGGATGGCGGAAATCAACTCATAGGCCAAATCGCGCTGACGGCGCAAACGGCCACCCTCACAAATCAAGTCGTTGATGGTCTGGTAGCCACCCAAGGCCGTCTGAATAGCCCATTGCCCCGGCACATTGGCGCACAAGCGCATGGAAGAGAGCATATTGAGCCCCTCAATGTAGTCACGGGCGCGCTTTTTGTCTCCAGAAATGACCATCCAGCCAGACCGGTAACCGCAAGAACGGTAGCTTTTTGACAGCGAATTGAAGGTCAAGGTGACCACGTCTTCAGACAAACTGGCCATGGCGGTGTGCCGGGCTCCGTCGAAAAGCACTTTGTCGTAGACCTCGTCGGCCATTAAGACCAAACCGTGTTCGCGTGCAATCTCCAAAATACCCAGCAGCAACTCCTCTGTATACAAGGCGCCAGTGGGGTTGTTGGGGTTGATGACCACGATACCTTTGGTTCGGGGCGTGATTTTGGAGCGAATATCGTGCAGGTCGGGCATCCAACCTTGGGATTCATCGCACAAATAGTGCACAGGTGTTCCGCCCGACAAACTCACCGCAGCGGTCCACAACGGGTAATCCGGGGAAGGAAGCAGCATTTCATCGCCATCGTTCAGCAAGGCGTTGGTGGCCATGACGATCAGCTCACTGGCGCCATTACCTAGGTAAATGTCGTCCAGCACCACGCCCTTGATACCCTGCTCTTGGGTGTACTGCATCACCGCTTTACGGGCCACAAAAATGCCTTTACTGTCGGAATACGCCGCAGCACTGGGCAAGTTGCGGATCATGTCCTGGCGAATTTCTTCGGGCGCTTCAAAACCAAACACCGCCAAATTGCCAATATTGAGCTTGATGATGGAGTGGCCGTCCTCCTCCATCTGCTTGGCCCGCTCCATGACGGGCCCCCGAATGTCGTAACACACATTGGCGAGCTTGGCCGATTTTTGAACAGTTGACAGGGTCAATCTAAGCTTTCAATAAGAGGGGAAACCTATAATTTGAACACAACTTAAGCACCTTCATGAAGCTACAAGCCGACGCCCACACTACGCAAACCATCACGTCTTATGGCCCCGGGTGGATCAGCGTGAACGGCCAATTGCTGAAGTACAACGTCGTGATTGACTCACACTCCAGTTATTCAGCTTGGCAAACTTCAGGGTTTGATGAACTCCAACCGGAGCATTTTTCAGTCTTGGGCGATTTAAAGCCAGAGTTGGTTCTGCTGGGCACAGGAGCAAAACAGCGATTCCCCCATCCACGCCTTTACAGCCAATTGATGGCGCAAGGCATTGGCTTGGAAACCATGACTTCTCCTGCCGCTTGCAGAACCTTCAATATATTGTCTGGAGAGGGACGCCACGTGGTGGTGGCATTGCTTTTGTAGGCTGGGGTAAAAACAGGATAAAATTAGCGCTTGCGCTACGAGCAGGGTCGACCTGTTACTCAATATTCAAACTATGGCGATCGTTGTCAATAAACCCCTACCCGAATTTGAAGCCAATGCCACTGGTGGCATCAAGGTTTCCAATGTGTCTCATTTGGGCCAGACCATCATTTTGTACTTCTATCCCAAAGACAACACGCCCGGTTGTACCACTGAGGCCATGCAGTTCCGTGACAGCTACAAACAATTTGTTAAAGCTGGTGCCACCGTTTTTGGGGTTTCACGCGACAACATGAAGTCTCACGACGACTTTAAAACCAAACTTGAACTGCCTTTTGAGCTCATTGCGGACACAGAAGAAAAGATGTGTCACATGTTTGGCGTGGTCAAAAACAAGATCATGTATGGCAAAAAGGTCAAAGGTATCGAGCGCAGCACCTTTTTGATTGGCTCTGATGGCCTATTAAAGCAAGAGTGGCGCGGCCTTAAAGTGCCTGGACACGTCGAAGAGGTGCTTAAAGCGGTCAAAGCTCTCAAAAAATTGGCTGCTGCCTAAAATTTCTGCCCCCTGTGGTGTTGGAGGCTCAAGCAAAGGACATTCACACGGCTCATGCATAATGATTTTTCATGCATAAGAGTTCTAAGTTTGTAACTGTGTGTAGCTCCCAAGAGACAAGCCGCTGGCGCTGATGGTGCCCGCGGCTTTTTTTATTCCACTCTCTGATTTACTGTCCATGCCACTTCCTCCAGCCCCGACCAAACGCGCCGCTCTTCTCGTACCAGAAGCTTTTGATGCCCCCGCGCGCCACAAGTCCAAACTTGGCGCTTCCAGTTCAGAGGCCATGCCCCCTCGTGCCAGCCTTACCCAAGAAGCTAGAGATGACCAAAACCATACCTCTAGCCTTGGTTTACAAGGCGACGCTGGCGTTTCCGGACCCACCAACAAGGTCGGCACCAAAACCCAAGGAAGAAAAACAACGAGTGCCACAAGTGCCAACCCCCAACCCAGCACATCCAACCTGCAGCCACTTCCCAAAACCAAAACGGGAGTGAGAGCGCTCAAATCTAAAAGTACGGGGCCCACCAAATTGTTTGTGTTGGACACCAACGTGTTGCTGCACGACCCCATGTGCCTGTTCCGCTTTGAGGAACACGACATTTTCCTGCCTATGATTGTTCTGGAAGAACTCGATAGTCATAAAAAAGGCATGACGGAAGTTGCTCGCAATGCCCGCCAAACCAGCCGACTTTTGGATGCCTTAGCAGGTGCTCAAGGTGCAGACATTGCTGCGGGTCTGGCCTTACATACCACCGGACACCGTGAGGCTACGGGCAACTTGCTCTTCCAAACTCTTCCCTTGGACTACAGCCTGCCCATGAGCCTGCCCCAGGGCAAGGCGGACAACCAGATTTTGGGCGTGGTGGAAGCCATGCGCAAACAGCACCCCAGCCGTGAGGTGGTGCTGGTGTCTAAAGACATCAACATGCGGGTCAAAGCCCGCGCTTTGGGCCTAGCGACCGATGACTATCAAAACGACAAAACGCTAGACGACGGCGACCTGCTGTATTCAGGCTCCTTGGCCCTGCCTGGAGATTTTTGGTCTACCCATGGCCAATCAGTGGAAAGCTGGCAGCAAGGTCAGCACACGTTTTACCGAATCAGCGGGCCCATCGTGCCTAGCTTGCTGATCAACCAGTTTGTATTTTTTGAGTCACCCGGCGAGCCTAGCCTGTACGCAAGAGTTTCTGAGATTCGCGGCAAAACCGCTGTTCTGAAAACCTTAAAAGACTACACCCACCTTAAAAATGCCATTTGGGGCGTGACGGCTCGCAACCGCGAACAAAATTTCGCAATGAACCTGCTGATGGACCCCGAAGTGGACTTTGTAACGCTTACCGGCACCGCAGGTACAGGCAAAACCTTGATGGCATTAGCCTGCGGCTTAACTCAAGCCTTAGACGACCGCCGTTACTCTGAAATCATCGTGACCCGCGCTACCGTCAGCGTGGGAGAAGACATTGGCTTTTTGCCCGGCACGGAAGAGGAAAAAATGGGCCCTTGGATGGGCGCGCTGGATGACAACTTGGAAGTTTTAAGCAAAACCGACACCGGTGCGGGTGAGTGGGGTCGTGCCGCCACGAGCGAGCTGATTCGCAGCCGCATCAAAATCAAGAGCATGAACTTTATGCGGGGCCGCACATTCTTGAACAAATACCTCATCATTGACGAGGCGCAAAACCTAACGCCCAAGCAGATGAAAACGCTGATCACCCGCGCAGGTCCTGGCACCAAAATCATTTGCATGGGCAATTTGGCCCAAATTGACACGCCTTACCTGACCGAGGGCTCCTCAGGTCTTACGTTTGCGGTGGATAAGTTCAAGGGTTGGCCTCATGGCGGACACATCACCTTGGCGCGCGGCGAGCGCTCGCGCTTGGCAGACTTTGCCAGCGAAGTGCTTTGAGCACCTGCTTTAACCTGCTAAGACTAAAAATCTCCATAGCCGCCGCTGGCCAGGTTTTCAAACCGGGTGAGCGGCTTTAGGAATGCCAGCTTCACCATGCCGGTGGGGCCGTTACGCTGTTTGGCAATGATGATTTCAGCCACACCGGGCTCCTTGGAGGCCTCTTTGGTGTAGTAATCATCTCGGTAAATGAACATGATGATGTCAGCATCTTGCTCAATGGCTCCTGATTCGCGCAAGTCACTCATCATGGGGCGCTTGTCGGGCCGGGTTTCCACGCTGCGGTTGAGCTGAGACAAGGCGATCACCGGACAGCCCAACTCTTTAGCTAACATCTTCAGTCCACGGGAAATTTCGCCCAGCTCGGTGGCTCGGTTCTCATTGTCGGAGGCGGACCCACTCATGAGCTGTAAATAGTCCACCACAATCAAGCCCAATTTGCCGCAACTGCGGGCCAAACGGCGGGCGCTGGCTCTGAGCTCCGCAGCCGTGAGGCCTGCGGTTTCGTCAATGTGCAAAGAAATGTCACGAAGTTTTTCAATGGCTTCGGTCAGACGCGGCCACTCTTCATCGGTCAACTTGCCGGTGCGCAGGTGGCCTTGGTCTATACGCCCGATGGAGCCCACAATACGTACGGCCAGTTGTGCGGCGCCCATCTCCATAGAAAACACCGCGACGGGCAACCCCTCGTTCATGGCCACATGCTCAGCAATATTGATGGCAAACGCCGTTTTGCCCATGGAAGGACGCGCCGCCAACACCACCAAGTCGCCGCCCTGCAAACCTGAGGTCATGCGATCAAGGTCATAAAAGCCTGTTGGCACGCCCGTGATGTCGTTGGGGTTGTCTGCCATTTCTTGCACGCGGTCCATCAGGTTGACCACCAAGGTGCCCATTTCCTGAAACCCGCGCTTCATGCGGGAGCCCTCTTCGCCGATATTGAAGATTTTTTGCTCGGCCTCGTCCAAGATAGAAGCCACCGAACGCCCTTTAGGGTTGAAAGCGCTGGTGGCAATATCGTCGCTGGTGCTGACCAGCTGACGCAATATGGAGCGCTCGCGCACGATTTCGGCGTAACGGCGGATGTTGCCCGTGCTGGGCACGTACTGAGCCAGCGCATTCAAGTAAACCAAGCCCCCCACGTCATCTGATTTGCCTTGTCCCTGTAAATGCTCAAAAACAGTCACTACGTCAGCGGGCTTGTTGGCATTGATCAAGCTGCCCATGGCACCAAACACCAAGCGGTGCTCGTAACGATAGAAGTCGTTTTCCTTGAGCAAGTCGCCCACTTTGTCCCAAGTGGAGTTGTCCAGCAACAAGCCCCCCAGAACGCTGGACTCGGCTTCTATGGAGTGGGGGGGGGTGCGCAGTTGGGCGATTTGCGGGTCATGACTTAAACCATCGCCCAGAACAGACATCACAGCAGACATATGAAATTCCTAATTTGGGCTGATGCTACGCGCACTCCAGCGCTCGGTCTAAGGATATCTTGGGGACAAGTACGGATTTTCAGTGGACAAGATGTTCACAAGCTGGGCACAGCCGAAGAACATTCAGCACACCGAGCTCCCCGCAAATCCATCATTGATACAGCCCTAACGACACCAAATGCGACATAAAAAAAGCCGCCAGAGGCGGCTTTTTGAAGGCTGCAGCTATGAATTGCAGCAGCAGTTAGCTGCTTTAAGCGGTTTCACCGTAAACACTAACGTTCACCTCAACCACCACATCGGTGTGCAAAGCCACGCTGATGGCGCTGTCGCCAACCAACTTGATGGGGCCATTGGGCATACGCACCTGAGCTTTGACCACAGAGTAGCCCGTCTTGTTGAGCTCCTCGGCAATGTCAAAGTTGGTCACCGAGCCAAACAGGCGGCCATCGACACCGGCTTTTTGGGTCAGCTTGATGGTGGTCCCACCTAATTTCTGACCCAAGGCTTGGGCTTCAGCCAATTTAGCGGCGGCGGCTTTTTCAAGCTCGGCGCGGCGGGCTTCAAACTCTGCTTTGGCGCTGTCGGTAGCGCGACGGGCTAGACCGGTAGGAATTAAAAAGTTACGGGCGTAACCGTCTTTAACGCGAACGATCTCACCCAGATTGCCCAGGTTCACCACTTTCTCGAGAAGAATCACTTGCATGGTTGAACTCCTTAGATTTTGTGTTGGTCGCTGTAAGGCAACATGGCCAGAAAACGCGCGCGTTTGATGGCGGTATTGAGCTGACGCTGGTAAATGGCACGGGTGCCGGTCAAGCGCGCAGGAATGATTTTTCCGTTTTCGGCAATGAAGTCCCTTAAGACGTCAATGTCTTTGTAATCAATTTCTTCGACGTCCGCAACGGTAAAGCGGCAAAAGCGCTTGCGCTTGAACAGCAGGGATTGCGTGTTGCGCTTGGGGCGCTTGTCTTTGTTATTAAAACGTTTTGGTCCGGGCATGATGGACTCCTTTAATCTGAACTGAACTGTTGAATATGAAATACAAGTTGTTTACCTAAACGTGCTTGAGCTAAAAACCCCACAAAATTCCAGTTGGAACCCAGTGTCTGAACCGCCAGTCGTTCTGCAACAGCTGCAAAAGCCACTGCTTTGAACTCAGCTTTCACCTGCCTTGCCTGCCCTGCTTCTTGCACTTCTGATTCATGAACCAAAATCAAACTTAAGCTGGGTATTCCGGCCGGTGTAAACCGCATGGCTTGAGCCTCTGCGATTTGAGCCGTTAGATAAAACTGGTTGGGTCCGGGTTTCACTCCTCAAACGTCAATTAGGCTTGAAATTCCGCTTGTTGAGCCTTGCGAGCGTCTTCACGCTCGACTGTTTTCATCATGGAAGAAGGCGCTGTTTCAGCCTTTTTCTTGAGAACCGTCAAGTGTCGCAACACAGCGTCATTGAACTTGAATGCATGCTCAAGTTCAGCCATGACTTCTTTACCGGCTTCAATATTGACACACAGGTAATGGGCTTTGGCCAGCTTATTGATCATGTAAGTCATCTGACGACGACCCCAGTCTTCAATGCGGTGGATTTTGCCGCCACCAGCCACAATCATGGCCTTGTAGCGGTCGAGCATGGCCGTAACCTGCTCGCTTTGATCCGGATGGATCATGAGAACGATTTCATAGTGACGCATTCAAACTCCTTGTGGATATCCCGCACAGCGGTGAAAGCCACCCCCAGCGTCAACATGGAGTGTGGCAAGAAAAACCATAAATTATATACGCGCTATGTATATTGACCGCCAGGCTCAGTACGTGGGATGCGGTTTGGGGTGAGCCAACTGACGGCCAGCAAGGCCAAGGTGCCAAATGCGACTCCAAATACACCGGCAGAAACGGGCTGAATCCCCCACCATAAACCGCTGCCCTCAAGGCTCCAGTATTGCCTGACCCAAGGCATATTGACGGCAATGTAAAAGCAAGTCACCCCCATACCCACCCACATACCTGCTAAGGCGCCAGCGCGCGTGGCCCGCGGCCAGCAGCATCCAGCAATTAACGCGGGCACAAAGGCAGCTGCGGCAAAAGAAAACGAAGCGGTGACCAAATTCAAAATACCCGTTGACTTTTGTGCTGCAAAGTAAGCTGCGATCAAAGCCACCACCAGCAATGCAAACTTAGAAAGCATGACGCGCTTCATGGGGTAATTGGAATCTGTTCGGCCTTGGTAGGCCAAGTCGTGCGAAAGCGCATTGCCAATGGTCAGCAACAAACCATCGGCAGTAGACAAGGCGGCGGCCAAGCCCCCCGCCGCCACCAAACCGGACACCACATAGGGCAAGCCTGCAATTTCGGGGGTGGCCAACATCAAAATGTCGGCGCCCAGTTTCAGTTCGGAAAACTGCAAGCGGTTATCGCCATTGACATCGGCAAACGATATTAATGACCCATCTACCCGAGACCATTGCGCCATCCAAGCAGGTAAGGCTGCAATGTCTTGCCCCACCAACTGGCTCATGACCTCCCACTTCACCAGCACAGCCAAAGCAGGCGCGGCCATGTACAAAAGCCCAATGAAAAGCAACGACCAAGCCACCGAAGTTCTGGCCTCCGCCACGGAGGGCGTAGTGTAAAAACGGGTTAAGAGATGCGGCAGGCCCACAGTGCCCAACATCAAACAAAACACCAAAGCGATGAAGTTGTTTCTGGAGCTGGTGAATTGAGCTTGTTCTTGGGCAGATCCCTCAGGTTGCCCAGCAAACGCTTGCACATGGGGCGGCATGCCGGCAAGAGGCTTGGCTCGGCTTAAACTTTCTTCCATGGCGCGCGTCCAAAGTTCTTGGGCCGCCGCCGTGGTTTTAGGTAATAAAGCAAGCTCTCGGCGCGCGGCCTCAATGTCCTCGGACGAGGCGCGCAAGTCCATCAAGGCCTTGACCCGATACTTTAAGTAAGCGCGATCCGTCTCAAGTGACTGCGCCACATCGGCCAACTTCTTTTCATATTCTTTGGCCCGCTTCGCATAAATTTCAATCACCTGCTGCTCGGCGGGCGACGCCATCAGCTCACGCTCGATCTTGGAAATTCGGTCCAACTGCTGGCCGTACACCCAAGGCGCCACCGGGTTTCCCAATTGCTTGTAAGCCAACCACGAGACCGGTATTAGAAAAGCCAAAATCATCACCACGTACTGAGCCACCTGCGTCCAAGTTACGGCGCGCATGCCGCCTAAAAACGAACACACCAGTACCCCGCCCAGCCCCAACAAAATGCCAATTTCAAAGTGCACCCCCGTCAGGCGGGAGGTGATAAGACCCACACCATAAATTTGAGCGACCACGTAGGTAAAAGAGCACACCACCGTGGCTAGAGCTGCGACGCGTCTGGGCCAAATACCCCCGTAACGATGGGCAAAATAATCCGGAATCGTGTAGAGGTTAAGGCTTCTTAAGTGAGGGGCTACCAACAATGCCACCAAACAAAACCCGCCGGTCCAACCTAGCACATACGCCAAGCCGCCTGGCTGACCACCCGAACCCGAAAAACCCTGCAAATAGAGACCGCCAGCCAAACTGATAAAAGACGCCGCGCTCATCCAGTCGGCCGCGGTGGCCATGCCGTTGTAAAAGGCAGGAATACGCCTGCCGGCAACGTAATACTCGTCCGCATCCGCGGTGCGGCATTTCAAGCCTATAGCGGCATAAAGCCCTACGGTGACAAATAAAAAAACTGCCCCCATCCATGTTTTGGGCAAACCCCACTGCTCTGCAAAGGCCATGGCCCCTAAAAAGCAGAGCAAACCAACCGTGTAGAACGCAAAAGTGCGGTTAATGCGCCGTTTGTAGGCGCTGTAGGCCAAGGGTGAAAAGTCCATGGTGTTGTCGCCATCGGCATGTTGGCGTTTGGCCAATACGGCGTAAAACAACACGATAGCCATAAACAACAGCACCCCGCCTTGGGCTGCAAACCAATAACCCAGAGGCCATCCGGCTACAAGGCCATTGAGGTCGCGCGCAAAATAAATGCCGCCTAGGGTGGTCAAAAACCAAACCACCAGAAGAGTTACGCGTATCAAAGTACTTGCGCCCTGCTGGTGGTCAAGCGTCAACCAACCTTATTGGGCCGTCGGTCATTAACCGGCGGCTAAGGTCCGCCAAGTTTCAACCACGGAGTCTGGGTTGAGCGACATGGAGGTGATGCCCTGCTGGACCAGCCATTTGGCAAAGTCTGGGTGGTCGCTGGGGCCTTGGCCACAAATGCCCACGTACTTGTTTTGCTTCAAACAGGCCTGAATGGCTCGTGTGACCATAGCTTCTACAGCAGGGTCGCGCTCATCAAAGTCAGCGGCCAGCAATTCCAGGCCGGAGTCACGGTCCAGACCTAAGGTGAGTTGGGTCAAGTCGTTGGAGCCGATGGAGAAGCCATCGAAATAATCTAAAAACTCATCGGCCAAGATGGCGTTGCTGGGCACCTCGCACATCATGACAATTTTGAGGCCGTTTTCGCCACGCTTTAAGCCGTGCTTGCCCAGCAAATCGATCACCTTGCGCGCTTGCCCCAAAGTGCGGATAAAGGGCACCATGAGCTCCACGTTGGTTAAACCCATGTCCTCGCGCACACGGCGCATGGCCTGGCACTCCATGGCAAAAGCTTCAGCAAAGTCTGCGCTCAGGTAGCGCGCAGCGCCCCTGAAGCCGAGCATGGGGTTTTCTTCTTCGGGCTCATAACGGCTGCCGCCAATAAGTTTGCGGTATTCGTTGCTCTTGAAGTCCGACAAACGAACAATCACGGACTTGGGCCAGAAGGCTGCGGCTATGGTGGCCACCCCTTCGGTAACCTTGTCCACGTAAAACGCGCGGGGAGATGCATGGCCTCGGGCCACAGACTCCACAGCTTTTTTAAGTTCTGGGTCCACATTAGGGTAGTCCAATATGGCTTTGGGGTGCACACCAATGTTGTTGTTGATGATGAATTCCAAGCGCGCTAACCCCACGCCATGGTTGGGCAACTGCGCAAAGTCAAAAGCCAACTGAGGGTTACCAATGTTCATGGTGATCTTGACCGGAATGTCGGGCATTTCGCCGCGCTGCACTTCGGTGACTTCGGTTTCCAAAAGGCCGTCGTAGATGTAACCGGTATCGCCCTCAGCGCAGCTCACGGTCACCAAAGTGCCTTCTTTCAAGGTCTCGGTGGCGGTTCCACAACCCACTACCGCCGGAATACCCAACTCGCGGGCGATGATGGCGGCGTGGCAAGTGCGGCCGCCACGGTTGGTCACAATGGCGCTGGCCCGCTTCATCACCGGCTCCCAGTTTGGGTCGGTCATGTCGGTCACCAGCACATCGCCAGCTTGTACCGTATCCATTTCGCTCACGTTTTGCACCAAACGCACGGGACCTGTGCCAATTTTTTGTCCAATGGCGCGACCTTCAGCCAACACGGTGCCACGGCCTTTGAGTTTGTAGCGCTGCTCTGAGCCATTGCTTTGGCTTTTGACGGTTTCGGGGCGGGCCTGAAGGATGTACAACAGGCCATCCTGACCGTCTTTACCCCACTCAATATCCATGGGGCGGCCGTAATGCTGCTCAATCACCAAGGCGTATTGGGCCAATTGCTCCACATCTGCATCGGTTAATGAATAACGGTTGCGCAACTCTGCGGGCACATCCAGGGTTTTGACCAATTTGCCCGACGACGCTTTTTCTTCTGGGGTGGCAAACACCATTTGCAACAGTTTGGAGCCCAAGTTGCGTCGAATCACGGCGCGCTTACCGACTCTGAGGCTGTGCTTGTGCACATAAAACTCGTCGGGGTTGACCGCACCCTGCACCACGGTTTCGCCCAAACCGTAACTGGAGGTGATAAACACCACTTCTTCAAAGCCCGACTCGGTGTCTATGGTGAACATTACGCCCGCAGCACCCAAATCAGAGCGCACCATGCGTTGAATACCGGCAGAAAGTGCCACATCGGCATGGGCAAAGCCCTTGTGCACGCGGTAGCTGATGGCGCGGTCGTTGTACAACGAGGCAAAAACCTCTTTGATTTTGTGCAACACCGTGTCAATACCCGACACATTCAAAAACGTTTCTTGCTGACCGGCAAACGAGGCATCGGGCAAGTCTTCCGCAGTGGCAGAAGACCGAACGGCAAAAGAAGCGCCCGAGTTTTCAGCGCTCAGCTTTTGAAAGGACTCTCGAATCGCTTGTTCCAAGTCAGCAGGGAAAGCCTGAGCTTCCATCATGGCGCGAATTTCAGCGCCCACTGCGGCCAAGGCTCTAACGTCTTCCACATCCAGGGCCGCCAGTTTGGCGTTGATGCGCGCGCCCAAATCGCCAGCTTTAAGAAATTCTCTAAAAGCATGCGCGGTGGTCGCAAAGCCGGTAGGCACTCGAACGCCCTGGGGCAGCTGAGAAATCAGCTCGCCGAGGCTGGCGTTTTTACCGCCAACGGCCTCGACATCAGTCATTCTTAAATGTTCAAACGGGACGACCAAGGCGGTCGCGCTAAAAAGTGCTGACATGGGGAGACTCCAGAAGTTAAAAAACTGTGGGCAGCACCCAGCTCCAAAGGGAGTTGGCGACTTTTTCGTTGTAAATATGGGTCGCAGGTGGCCATAAAAATGTAGGTTATGTTGATTATTGTAAGCTCGCCTGTCATGAGTTCTACACAAGCCCAACGCACCGTATTTTTTGTTTCAGACGGCACGGGAATCACTGCCGAAACCTTTGGCAATGCCATCTTGGCTCAGTTTGAAATGCCGCTCCACCACGTGCGGCTTCCCTTTATTGATACCGTAGATAAAGCGCATGAGGCGGTCCGACAAATCAACCATGCCGCACAAACCGACCCACAACGCCCCGTCATCTTTACTACCCTAGCTAACGATGATGTGCTCAATGTCATCGTTCAAACTGCTCAGGGCAAGTTGATGGACATGTTTGAAACCTTTGTGCACCCTTTAGAGCAAGAGTTGGGCATTCGCTCCAACCACCGCATTGGGCGATTTAGTGATGTCAGCAAAAGCAAGGCCTACCACGACCGCATTGAAGCCATTAATTTTTCTTTGTTGCACGACGACGGTCAAACCAACACCGATTTAGACCAATCTGATGTGATTTTGGTGGGGGTGAGCCGCAGCGGCAAAACCCCCACCTCTTTGTACTTGGCGATGCAGTACGGTTTGAAAGTGTCGAACTACCCGCTGATTCCTGAAGATTTTGACCGTTTTCAGTTGCCTACGGCTTTAGTTCCGCACAAGTCCAAGCTGTTTGGACTGACCATCCAGCCCGACCGTTTAAGTGAAATTCGTCACGAGCGCCGCCCCAACTCTCGCTACGCTGCGCTAGAAAACTGCCGCAATGAGGTGGCCGCTGCCGAATCTATGATGCGCCGCTCGGGCATTCGGTGGCTGTCTACCACCACCAAATCCATTGAAGAAATTGCCACCACCATCTTGCAAGAAATTCGACCCGAACGATTGAGTTATTGAGCTTGAGTGCCTGAACATGCCGCAATCCCTGCTACGAGGCTTATGGGTGTCTCTTATTTTGGCCCTGCATGTCCTGGGCTTGTGGGCTTTTCAAACGGGCTTGGTGGGTCGAATGGTAGGGGGCGTAGAGGAGCTGGTAACGCCAGTCATGCTGATTGCCGCCCAAGTGCCCTCTGCCTTACCTGAAAAATCAAGCCCTCCCGCGCCTAAGTCTTTAACCCCTGCACCTGTAGATAGACCGCCACCTACAGCCTCTGCGGCCTATCCAGTCCCTCCGGCCTCGCCAAAACCACCCGCACCCCCATCACTTGAACTTGGGTCGCCGCCTTTACTGGCAACGCCTCCCATTGAAGCGGGGTCTAACTTCACGGCACCTCAAGCAGCGGCTCCCCAAGCCGGTGCATGGGTCAGCGCCCCCAATACATTCCCTGCCGCTGCACCACCCAGTGCTGCCTCAGCTCCGACTGCACCCTCCAAAATTGACCTGCCCTCATCGGACGCGGCCTACCTGAACAACCCCAAACCGCCCTACCCCGCCTTAAGCAGGCGTCTGGGCGAGCAGGGCAAGGTGGTGATTCGGGTGTTGATCGGCGCAGACGGCAAAGCACAGCAAGCTCAAGTGCACAGCTCCAGTGGTTTTGACCGGCTGGACCAGGCGGGCTTGCAAACCGTGATGAAGTGGCAGTTTGAGCCCGGCAAACGGGGCGGCATTCCAGAGGCCATGTGGTTCAATGTGCCCCTGATTTTCAAAATGGATTAACGGTTGATGCTTAGATAATTAGATTAATACAATTAGATTTGAACAATGAAATGATGGATCACTCGCAAGGTTTGGTAAGCCTGTGGACGCAGGGGGACAACGTCACCCGCTTTGTGGCGCTGGTGCTGTTGGTCATGTCTTTGGCCTCTTGGTCCATCATCTTGCTCAAATCAGTAGAGTTGTGGCGCTTGAAGCGTTACGCCGCCGAACTGTCAGGGTTTTGGCACGGCAACTCTCTGGATCTGGGTGCTCAGGCACTCGCCTCAGCAGAGGACAACCCCTTCAAATCGCTGGTGATGGTGGGGCAAGACGCCCTGCACCATCACGAGCAAGCCCAGCAACGACAAACCCAGCAGCAACAAAACCCTCCACACCTTCACTATCAGCTAGATTTAAGCGACTGGGTCACCCGCTGCCTTAAGGCCCAACTGGACGCCACCCACGCACAAATGCAATCGGGTCTGTCATGGTTGGCTTCTGTGGGTTCAACGGCGCCATTTGTGGGTTTGTTTGGAACCGTTTGGGGCATTTACCACGCGCTCGTCAGCATCGGCTCAGCAGGTCTTGCCACCATAGACAAAGTGGCCGGCCCCGTGGGTGAAGCCCTCATCATGACGGCGCTGGGATTGGCGGTGGCCATTCCTGCCGTGCTGGGCTACAACGCCTTGATTCGCGGCAACAAATCGGTCAACACCGCCCTCAACGGTTTTACCCACGAGCTGCATGCATTTTTAATCACAGGCGCTCGGCTTCAACGCCAGACCCGCCGGTAACGCGCCATGGCTTTTGGCACCCAAGACGACACCGACGAGGTGATGAACGAAATCAACATGACGCCCTTAGTGGACGTGATGTTGGTGCTGTTGATTATTTTCATCATCACCGTACCCATCATGAAGCACTCCGTGGAGGTGGAACTGCCTCAAGCCACCAACCAACGCGAAAGCCTCAAACCGGAAACAGTGCGGCTTTCAGTGGATGCGGGTGGTGCTTATTTTGTAAACGGCCAAGCCATTCAAGATGTCGCCTTAGAACCGATTTTGTTGGCCGAAGCGCAAAAGCAACCGCAGCCTGACCTGCACATTCAAGGTGACAAGTCGGTACGTTACGAGCGGGTGGCTCAGGCCATGGCCGCAGCCCAAAGGGCTGGGCTCAAGCACATTGGTTTTATTACAGAACCCGCCAAATAAGCGGAGTCCATAGGAGGCTTACAGGCTCGGATTAAAGGCCGATAGCAGCCAAACCGGCGCGGGCAATCTGCACGTCTTCTGCGGATTTAACGCCGCTCACACCCACCGCGCCTAAGCATTGGCCGTCTTTCATGATCGGCACGCCGCCTTCCAGCATGCCCTCTAGCGTGGGGGCGCTCAAGAATGAAAACCGGCCGCCGTTGATCACGTCTTCGTACATTTTGCTTTCGCGGCGACCCAAGGCCGAGGTGCGGGCTTTGGCGGGTGCAATTTGCGCCGAAATCGGGGCTGCACCATCCAGGCGTTGCAACCAAAGCACGTGGCCCCCATCATCCACGATGGAAATACTCACCGCCCAATGGTTTTTAAGAGCTTCCGCCTCGGCAGCAGCAGCGATGAGCTTGATATCAGCCAGTTGGAGCACGGGTTTTTGAATCATGCGAATCTCCTGTTATTAAACAGTTGAGTTTAGATAAATAAGGATAGCTTGTAATGGGATGCTTACATGCACCCACGTAAAGACCTACAAAACATGGCATTTTGAAGCTTATTTTGTAGGTGAACCACTTGAATCTCCCTAGAATGGTGTCACTTGTAGCATTCATTTAAGGAGGCTTTTCAGATGTTTGAACAAACTTCAACTTACAACGCATCAGGCGCGGTGCTGCTTTCCCCAGCCGAGCGCAACAAAGTGCTGCGCAACACCTACTGGTTGCTGGCTTTAAGCATGCTGCCTACTGTGCTGGGTGCATGGGTGGGCGTGGCCACTGGCATTACCCAAGCCTTGAACGGCATTTTGGGTTTTGTGGTGTTTATTGCCGGTGCTTTTGGTTTTATTTACGCCATTGAAAAGAACAAAAATTCTTCTGCAGGCGTGCCTATTTTGCTGGCCTTTACCTTCTTTATGGGACTCATGCTTTCTCGCCTGATCGCCATGGTGCTGGGTTTCAGCAACGGCGCAGAGCTGGTGATGACTGCATTTGGCGGTACCGCTGGCGTGTTTTTTGTCATGGCCAGTTTGGCGTCCGTCATCAAGCGCGATCTTTCTGGCATGGGCAAATGGCTGTTTATTGGCGCAATTGTCCTGATGGTGGGCAGCCTCATCAACGTGTTTGTGGGCTCCAGCGCTGGCATGATGGCTATATCAATGCTGGCCATTGTGATTTTCAGCGCCTACATGCTGTATGACCTCAAGCAAATCATGGACGGCGGCGAAACCAATTACATCAGTGCCACTTTGGCTTTGTACTTGGACATAGTCAATGTGTTCCAAAGCCTGCTGGCTTTGCTGGGCATTTTTGGTGGCGAAAAAGAATAATTCGCTCCAGCCCTCAAAAACCAAAGGCCCTTCGGGGCCTTTTTTTATGGAGAATTTGGCGAGGAACTTTGGGGAGTAGGGGCTCTGAATGCTCAACAAAGCGGCAAAATGGCCGATATGACATTTATGCACATTTTGAATGCTCGTTTTGCCCGTGGGCTGCTGGTGAGCGTATCGGCAGTTTTGGCGCTGGCAGCTTGCGATATTCCGGGTTTGGGGCCCGACCCTAAAGAGTTGCAACGCATTGAAGAAGCCAAAGCCATAGGCGGCGCCTGCCGTCATGCCCTAAAGGGCGTGGAAGACTGCTACCTGCTGAACGACAAAGCCGTAAAAAGCGCCATCTTCGAAGGTTGGAAAGACATGGACGCCTACATGCGGGAAAACAAGATAGAAGGTCAAAAAACCACTGTCATTATTGAAGAGGTGATCAAGCCCGAGCCGCCCAAAGCGCCAGAGCCTGAACCCGAGCCCGAATCCGAGAAAAAAGGCCGCCGTAAGAGGTAAGGCAAGTGAATGGGGGGCTCTATTCAGAGCCTGCTTAACTAGGGGCTTCGGTATTAACCCCGCTAGAACATCAATAAGTCCCGTGTAGCATTCAGTCTTTGCGCATTGGTTGCGCCAACGGGCTCCAAAGTCAAATCATCTTTGGGCAACTGGACCATCTTTTTATTTTCTTCACTATGAACTTCAGCAACATGAAAATGGCCAGCAAACTGGCCTTAGGTTTTGGTTTGACCGGACTAATTCTGGTGCTGATCTCAACCCTTTCCATCGTTCGGTTCGTGTCACTTGGCGATATGGTCGACCTTGTGATTCACGACCGCTACGCCAAAGTGGAGATGGTCTTTAAAATCCATGAGCACCAAAACCTGCAGGCGCGTTATTTACGCAATGCCATTCTGTCGGCTAAAAACCCTGAGCAAATGGAGAGCTGGCTTACCAAGGTAGAAAAGGAAGCAGCGGGCAATGCAGAAGAAATTGAAAAGCTGACTCCATTGATTCTTTCCCCCAAGGGGCTAGAGCTTTTTGGTCATTTGAAGTCTTTGCGCGAGCCCTATACCCTCTCGCGCGCCGAACTGGTCAAAATTTTGCGCAGCGGCAAAGTGGACGAGGCCAGTGAATACCTTTTAAATCAGTTTCAAAAGCCTCAACTGGACTACTTTCATGCAGCTGAAGCGCTCATCAAGTACCAAGAAGAACTCATGCATAGCGACAGCGCACAAATGGAGGCTGACATTTCCAACGCGGTGGCCCTGACAGCCGGACTCACTGTGGTCGCTCTGGCCATTGCTTTATCGATTTCGGTGTTCATCACGCGATCCATCACAGCGCCTGTGGCGCAAGCGGTAGAGATCGCAACCAGCGTTTCTCAGGGCAACCTGAGTACCTCCATCGAAGTGCACGGCACCGATGAAACCGGTCAATTGCTGACGGCACTTAACAACATGCAAAACGAATTGGTTCGCTTGGTGCGCCATGTGCGCCAAAGTTCTGACAACGTGGCCAATGCCAGCGCAGAAATTGCCCAAGGCAACCAAGACCTGTCTGCCCGCACCAGCAGCCAAGCCAGCACCCTTGAAGAGACCGCCGCCACCATGGAAGAGCTCAGCTCGCAGGTCAAAAATAACGCCGACAACGCCCGCCAAGCCAACCAGATGGCTGCCAGTGCGTCCTCCATCGCCGCTCGTGGTGGAGAGGTGGTGGGCCGCGTGGTCCACACCATGAAAGAGATCAATGACTCGTCCCGAAAGATTGCCGACATCATCGGCGTGATCGACAGCATTGCCTTCCAGACCAATATTTTGGCGCTCAATGCGGCCGTCGAAGCGGCCCGGGCCGGAGAGCAAGGTCGCGGTTTTGCAGTTGTGGCCAGCGAGGTGCGCTCGCTGGCCGGGCGCAGTGCGGCAGCCGCCAAGGAAATCAAAACACTCATCAACACCAGCGTGGAGCGCGTGGAGCATGGCGCTGCCTTGGTAGACGACGCAGGCACCACCATGACCGAAGTGGTCAGCTCCATACGCCGGGTGAGCGACTTGGTGGGCGAAATCAGTTCCGCCAGCGACGAACAGGCCGCTGGCGCAGCGCAAATTGGTGAGGCCGTCACCGAGATGGACCAGGTCACACAGCAAAACGCCTCTTTGGTGGAAGAAATGGCCGCTGCGGCGAGCAGCTTAAAAGCGCAAGCCCATGACTTGGTCGAAGTGGTCGCGGTTTTTGAACTGGACGCTCAGTCTTCTGCTAATGGAAACTTAAAACACCAAGCAGTTGCCTCAATGGCTTCAGCGGGTAAAACTGTGGTGGATTACAAATCGACCACCAGACACAGCACTGTGCGAACCAGCCCACAGCTCAAGCCGCCGGCACCTAAGGCTGCGTCATTGCCCAAGCTCACCAGCACCTCACAGTCGAACAGCTCCGGCAATAAC
Source organism: Hylemonella gracilis (assembly GCA_945862195.1). Taxonomy (GTDB): domain Bacteria; phylum Pseudomonadota; class Gammaproteobacteria; order Burkholderiales; family Burkholderiaceae_C; genus Hylemonella; species Hylemonella gracilis_C. Next base: position 12,329 of record CAMAXR010000001.1, on the reverse strand, counting down.
AATGAATGGGAAAACTTTTAGTATGGCCTGCAGGTAAAGCTTAGGCCATTGACCTAGATGAGGTCAGGTCAAACACCGCCATACTCTCCACGTGCGCGGTGTGTGGAAACATATTCATCACCCCAGCAGCAGAGCAGCGGTAACCCGCCAAGTTGACCAGCAGCTCCGCATCACGCGCCAAAGTGGCCGGGTTGCAGCTCACATACACAATGCGCTTGGGCGGCGACCAAACATCCGCTGAACCAACCTGCTGCTCAGTAAGTTCAGCCAAGGCCTTCACCAAAGCAAACGCGCCCTCACGCGGAGGGTCAATCAGCCATTTGTCGGCACTGTGATCTTGCAGCAAGAGTTCGGGCGTCATGTTGAACAAATTTCGGGCGACAAAGCTGGTTTGGGCAAATCGTGCACCTAAAGGCAGGCTGGCACTGTGGCGTTGGCAATTGGTTTGGGCCCGCTGTACCAACACCTCGCTGCCCTCAATACCCACCACATCTCGGGCCAGCGTTGCCAAAGGCAGCGTGAAGTTGCCCAAACCACAAAACCAGTCCAACACCCGCTCGTTGGGCGCCACCTCAAGCAATCGTATGGCGCGCGACACCAACACCCGGTTGATGTGCGGGTTGACTTGGGTAAAGTCGTTAGGCCTAAACGGCATGGTGATGCCAAACTCTGGCAAAGCGTAAGACAAATTCAGCGGGGACGACTCATCCAGCAGGTGCACGGTATCTGGGCCCTTGGGCTGCAACCACCACTGAACCTCAGGGTGTTGCTGGGCAAATACACGCAAACGGTTTTGGTCTTCTGCGCTTAAGGGCTCCAAATGCCGCAGCACCAAGGCGGTGACGTCGTCGCCGCAAGCCAGTTCGATTTGCGGGCAGGTTTCTATGGCATCAAGTGAAGCTATAAGTTGCCGCAAAGACATGAGCAGTGCACTCACGTGCGTGGGCAACACAGGGCACACCTGCATGTCGGCCACATAGCGGCTTTTGCGCTCGTGAAAACCCACCAACACCGTCCCCTTTTTGTGCACATGGCGCACCGACAAACGGGCGCGGTAACGGTATCCCCAAGCGGGGCCCTCTATGGGCCGCAGAATGTGGTCGGCCTTGACTTTGCCCAAATGCCACAGGTTGTCTTCCAGCACCCGCTGCTTGACCGCCACTTGCGCGGCAGGTTGCAAGTGCTGCATCTTGCAGCCACCACAGGCGCCCGCATGCAAACCAAAATGGGGGCAACCAGGCTGCATGCGCTGCGCCGAGGCTTGGTGGATGTGGCTTAGGGTGCCCAATTCCCAGTTGCTCTTTTTACGGTGGATGTTGGCGCTGACCCGCTCAAACGGCAATGCGCCTTCTACAAACACCACTTTGCCATCGCTTCGGTGGGCAATGCCTTGGGCCTCAATGTCCAAAGACTCAATCCACAAGGTACGGTCTTCATCCGTCATACGAGCGCCCTCATACCCAAGCGGCCAAATATTCTTGCCAATGGGATTCATTGGGCGCCCATTCGGCCAAGGTGGACTGGACCATGGCTATTTCATCGTCGTACTCCTTCTCCAACATGCCTCCACGCATTTTTTGGAAGCGGCAATACATGAGGTAAGTGTTCATGACGTCGGTTTCGCAGTAGCGGCGAATGTCTTCTAACTTGCCGTCTAAGTAGGCGGGGTAGACCGCCGATCCGTCCATGCCCAACTTGCCCGGAAAACCACACAACTTGGCCAAGGCGTCCAGCGGGGCATTGTTTTTGGGCTGAAACATGGCCAGCAAATCCATCAGGTCCAAATGGCGCATGTGGTAGCGGCTGATGTAGTTGTTCCACTTGAAGTCACGATCGTCTTCGCCTTGGTCCCAATATTTGTCAGCCACCACGCCATGCTGCAAGCCGCGGTAGTGCAGCACCGGCAAATCAAAGCCGCCTCCGTTCCAACTCACCAACTGAGGCACGTGCTTTTCTAGGGTATTGAAAAAAGTTTGAATCACCCGGCCTTCGCTCTGGCCGTCGCGGTCTACAAATGAATGAATGCGCAAACCTTCAGCGTTGCGAAACACGCAGCTGATCACCACAATGCGTTGTAAATGCAGGGGCATGAAGTCGCTTTGCCCGTGGGCTTTGCGTTCGTCCAGCCAAGCGGCATACACCTCGGCGTCACTGAGCTGACTGTGCGCATCCCCCTTAAGTCGGCGCAGGCCCTGAATGTCCGGAATAGACTCAATGTCAAACACCAATACGGGAGAGGTCATAGCAGCAGAGATCAGAGCAAAGCGTCGCGCGAAATGCCTTGGCGACCTAACAGCTTTTTAAGCTTGTTGAGCGATTCCATTTGAATTTGCCTCACCCGCTCGCGTGTGAGGCCCAAACGCTGGCTGAGTTCTTCTAAGGTTTCCACGTCATGGTCGTGCAGACCAAAACGGCCGTCCAACACCTCGCGCTCGCGCTCAGACAAACCCGCCAACCAAGTTTCCATCAGTTCGCTGACCTCGTGCGCTTGCATCAATCCGGAGGGGTCATGTTCGGGGTCGTCGGCCACGGTGTCCATCAAGGTGCCTTCGCCATCTGCGGCACTGCTGGGCGCGTCTAAAGACTTGGGGGTTTCAGCCAAAGCCAGCAGCTCAGACACGTCTTGCACATCTCGCCCTAAAAAGTGCGCCACGTCGGTGTCGCGTACACCCTCGGGCCTTGTGGAAATGAATTCGGCGTCGCTTTCAAGCAGTTTGCGCGCTCTGATCACGTGCTGCAGCTCGCGCACCACGGTGACGGGCAAGCGAATGGTGCGGGCTTGCATCATCAAGGCATGGTCTACCGACTGGCGAATCCACCACGTGGCGTAGGTGGAAAACCTAAACCCGCGCTGGGGATCAAACTTATCAATGGCGTGCATCAAGCCCAAATTGCCTTCTTCCACCAAATCTTGCATGGGCACCCCCCGCCCGGCGTACATCTTGGCAATGCTGACCACCAACCTCAGGTTGTGCTCAATCATGCTTTGACGCGCCTCAAAGTCGCCCGCTTTGGCGCGGGTGGCCATGTCAAACTCTTCTTGGGCGGTAAACAGCTCGGTTTTGCGGATATGGCGCAGGTAGGCTGTGAGCGCATCACCGCCTTCAAGGGGCTCGTCCAACAGCTCCTGTTTGGAGGTCGGCAGCTCATCTACAGAGGCCTTCACCCAGTTTGCATGCGGGTCCGCATCTTTAGGGGGCTGACGCGAGGAAGAAGACATGAGCGGGTGGGAGGAGCAAGCGGTTTTACCGAGCAGGTAAAAACTTCAGCGGGTCCACCGGTTTGCCCTGTCGACGAAGCTCAAAGTGCAGCTTGATGCGATCAGCGTCGCTGTTGCCCATTTCGGCAATTTTTTGACCTTTGCGCACGGTTTGGTCTTCCTTCACCAGCAAGGTCTGGTTGTGGGCGTAAGCCGTCAAGTAAGTGTTGTTGTGCTTGAGAATGATGAGGTTGCCGTATCCCCGCAAGCCCGCCCCAGAATAGACCACACGGCCGTCCGCAGCGGCCAGAACCGGGTCGCCCAAATTGCCAGCCAAATCGACGCCCTTGTTTTTGACCTCATCGAACCCCGAGAGCACGGCACCCTGATGGACCGGCCAGGCCCAAGACACGGCGTCGTCAGCTGATGTGGTTTCAGCCGCTGCCGATGTTGTAGGAGATGCAGCAGATTGTGGAGCCGCAGCTTGTGTCGCTGCGGGTTTGGGCTGCGCTTGGATCGATGCAGTTTGCACAGGTGCAGTCTGAGCGGCACTGGTTGTACCAGCGCCCGGCGGCGCTACGCGAAGTACTTGCCCCACTTCTATTTGATTGGGGTTGTCAATGTTGTTCCAGCGGCGAATATCGCGCCAGCTTTGGCCGCTGTCCAATCCAATTTTGATCAGCGTGTCGCCGGGTTTGACCGTATAGGTGCCAGGCTGCCCAGAGGCTATTGAGGCACTGGAGACAGAACTTGCAACAGAACTGGGAGCGCTTGAAGAAACACCGGAACTGCTGGGGGTTGGCAAAGGTTTGGCGCCCACCCTGCGGTCTTCGACCGGCGCCCGGTTCAAACTGGTGGAGCCGCAACCCGCCAACATCAACGTACACAGCAGCATGGCGGCGGCTATTCCAATAGAGCCACTAGAACCACTAGAAAATTTCAAGCCGGTGTGATGTTGCGCTGTTTTCATGCCAAGCCGGATTTTAGGGGTACAAAATGCACCGCCTCCAGCACAGTATGAACAAAGCCTTGGGGCGTGTGGTCCACCACCAGCAGGGCTTGTTGGGTGCCGTGGGCGACCATAGGCGCCACCAAACGGCCGTGCAGCGCCAGTTGGTCAAGCCAGGCTTGGGGCAGCGCATCGCCGCCCGCCGCCGAAATAATGGCCGCATAAGGCGCACCTTTGGGGTAGCCCACCATGCCGTCCCCAAGCAACAAGTGCACATTGGGCAGACTCAAGGGGCGCAAATTCTCGCGGGCTTTGTCGTGCAGGCCCCGCACGCGCTCCATGCTGTAAACCTCGCTGGCAATTTGACCCAAAAGTGCCGCCTGATAGCCGCAACCCGTGCCAATTTCCAAAATGCGACCGAGTTTGGCCTGGCCTTGGGTGGGAGACTTTTTGAGCATGGAGGGCGCTTGGAGTAACAATTCCATCATGCGGGAAACCACGCCGGGCTTGGAAATGGTTTGGCCGTAGCCGATGGGCAAGCTCGTGTCCTCGTAAGCTTGGTTGACCAAAGCAGAATCTAAAAAACGATGCCGCTCAATCCGCCCCATGGCCAAAATCACCCTCGGATCGGTGATGCCCTGCTCTTGCAGCTTGAGCACCATTTTGTGCCGCACCACCTGCGAATCCAAGCCCAAGCCCTGTGCCTGAACAGGCAGCTCGGTTTTGCCTAGACGAGTGGCCGCAGGTTTGAGGAGCTGTTGAGCGCTTGAAACAGGAGCAGCAGCAGGAGCCCCTATGGCTATGGACTTGCCCAACTTGGCAGGAAATGAAGGGCGGGGACGCGAGGTGCTCATGTCAGGGCTTTGGACCAGCCCTCTAAATTGCCATGGTCGGTCAAATCCACCTTGAGTGGGGTGATGGTGATATGGCCATGGCGGCTGGCGTAAAAGTCGGTTCCGGGGCCCTCGTCTTTGGCAGGGCCTGCGCCACCGATCCAGTACATGGTTTCGCCGCGGGGGCTGGCCTGGGTGATGACCTTCTCAGCCGCATGGCGGCGACCCAAGCGGCATACCTGCATGGGCTTGAGCTGGCCCAAAGGCAGGCAAGGAATGTTCACGTTCAGCAACCAAGGCTCTGGTGTTTTTAAGTGGGTTTGCATCAAGGACTGCACCAGTTCGCGCGCTTTGGTGGCGGCCGCATCCAAATGGTGCCAACCTTTTTCGGTTTGCGAGAACGCAATGGCGGGCACTTCAAATAAATAGCCTTCCATGGCAGCGCCCACCGTACCGGAGTAAATGGTGTCGTCGCCCATATTGGCGCCATTGTTGATGCCCGACACCACCAGGTCGGGGCGGTAACCCAACAAACCGGTCAGTGCAATGTGCACGCAGTCTGCAGGCGTGCCATTTACATACCTGAAACCGTTGTGCGCTTGGTGCACATACAAAGGCGAATGGAGGGTCAGCGCGTTGGACTTGGCGCTGTTGTTGTGCTCAGGCGCCACCACTTCCACATGGCCCAGGTCTTTAAGGGCATCAAAAAGTGCCATCAAGCCAGGCGCTTGATAACCGTCGTCGTTACAGAGAAGGATGTTCATGTTCGCCTGACAACCTGCCGAAGCAGTAGGGAGTTAAACGCCAGCAGCGGCGGTGAATTTGAGCTTTTTAATAAAGTCTTCTTCCGAATCTGGAAATGCCACCGAAATGGCTTGGACATTTTCTTGGATGGCCAGAAAGGCGTCCACCACATCGGGGTCAAAGTGCTTGCCACTGGCCATTTTGACCATTTCAAGCGCTTGCGCGTGCGGCAGCGGCTCACGGTAAATGCGTCGGCTGACCAATGCGTTGTAAACCAAAGCCACCGTAACAATACGCGCAGGCAAAGGAATCGCGTTGCCGCTGATGCCCTCGGGGTAGCCACTGCCATCCCACTTTTCTTGGTGCGAGTAAGTAATGGCTTTGGCCACCGTTAAAAATTCGGCTTCTGAGCCTAAAGCCATTTGCGCGGCTTCAAGGGCATCGCGCCCCAAACTGACATGGGTTTTCATGACCTCAAACTCTTCTGGGGTGAGCTTGCCGGGTTTGAGCAAAATTTTGTCTGGAATGCCCACCTTGCCAATGTCGTGCAGGGGCGAGGCTCGGAAAATAGTGTCGATGAACTTGACATTCAAAACATCAGAAAACTTGGGGTTTTCAGACAGCTTGCGGGCAATGGCACGCACGTAATGCTGGGTGCGGCGCACATAGTTGGGAGACTCAGCCTTGCGGGCCTCCGCCAAATTGGCCAGCGCCATGATGGTGACGTCTTGAATGGTCACCAGCTCTCGGGTGCGTTTGGCCACTTCTTCTTCCAGATGCAGCGCTTGGTAACGCAGCGCATCGTTGGCCGCTTTTAAAGACAAGTGGGTGTGCACACGGGCCCGAATAATTTGCATGCTAAAGGGCTTGATGATGTAGTCCACACCACCAGCCTCAAAGCCCATTTGCTCGTCTGCGGTTTCGCTTTTGGCCGTAACAAACAGTACCGGCACATGAGCCAGCTCTGGCTTGTTTTTAATTTCGCGGCAGACTTGGTAGCCGTCCATGCCCGGCATCATCACGTCCATCAAAATCAGGTCGGGTGCAGGGGGCCAGCGCACCAGCTCTAGGGCTTCGCTGCCCGAATTGGCAATTTTGACGTCGTACAGGTCATCCAGCATCGCCTCCAACAGGGAGGAAATGGCAGGCGTATCGTCCACCACCAAAATTTTGGGGCGGCTAGGGGCTCGGCCAGCTTCAGAAGCGGTTTGACTCATAGCTTCGATCATAAATCTTCAATGCAGGTCCACCCTAATTGGGGAGGTTGAGGAGAAGTTTGCGTGGTGGGCTTAGAAGCGGGCTCCTCAGGGGCATCGCCTCCAAAAGGGCTTAGTTGCATATCGGCATCTCCGGGTGACCACTGAACCGTGGTCAGTTGTCCGTCCAGGCACACCACCCCCTTTAATCGGCGCAATTTGGGGGTTATGCAGGCTTGCCCGTGGCGGCGCAGCGCTTCATGAGTCAAGTTGTCGGGCAAGGGAACAAAACGCACCTGAGCGCTGTGGGCGTGATGGTGCCCCCCCAAGGCTTCCTCATGCTGCAGCTTAGGTGGCTGCGCGGGGGCTGGCGCCACAACGCTTTGACGCTGCGCTAAGGCCTGCACCACCTCAGCCCATGGCAGCGCCCCTTTAATGGACTTCAGCGTCGCAGCTAAAGGGTTCAGGGAGCTCAGTTGTAAGCTCATGGGCGCATTGTTCAACAGCGCAGGATTGAGGTCTTGCTTGGTCACCACCAGCACATGGGCACACTGAATTTGCGAACGCAAATCGGCCCGGCTTGGGTCGGATACAGCGCTCACCGTGGTCAGCACGCCTTGCAGTTGGTAGCGTTTTTTTAAAAAAGCATGGTTTTCAAATGAAGCCACGATGGGGGCAGGGTCGGCCAGACCGGTGGTTTCAATGACCACAGCATCAAACGCAGGGCGCTTGCGGTAAAGGCGGTCCCACCAAATGCCTTCAAGGGTTTCTTCAAGGCCGGGCAAGCCTGAGCAGCACACGCACTGGTTGGTGAGCGTCATGGCGTCTTCTACGGCGCTGGCAATCAGCCAGTCGTCTAGGCCCACCTTGCCAATTTCATTGATCACCACCGCGGCTTGGGCCAAAGCCGGGTCTTGCAACCACTGGATCAACAAAGTGGTTTTGCCACTGCCCAGCTCGCCCGTGAGCAAGTAAACCGGAATCACGCCCGCAGCTTTCCAACCGTAAGCGACAAAGATCCTGAAGGTTGGTTGTAGCCCAAACCTTTAGAAATAGCCAACGCGGTTTCGAACAGCTTAGGGGTGTACTGCGCCACACGTTCATCGTTAAGGCGCTGCACCGGCCCTACCAAACCCACTGCGGCCACCACCTCGGAGCTGGCGTCGCGAACCGGTGCGGCAATGCCTCGCATGCCAGTTTCGCTTTCTTCATCATCCAAAGCAAAGCCTTGGGCCCTGATGCGCTCCAAAATAGATTGCAACTTTTGAGGGTCGGTGACGGTGCTGGAGGTTCTGGGCTCAAGCGGCAAGCTCAGCACCTGCTGCTCTTGGTCACTTGGGCCGAAGGCCAACAACACCCGCCCCTCGCAGGTGCAAAACGCGGGCATGCGCACGCCAAGGTAGGAGCGGGGCCGGATGGCTTGCGGGCTTTCAATGTTGCGCACGTACAAAGTTTCAAACCGGGTTTCGGTATGCAGCAAAACGCCTAAGTGCACGGTTTCGCCAGTTTGGTCGCAAAAGGCCCGCAAAAAAGGCACCGACACCTCAGAGGCTTCCATGCGCAGTCGCACCAAGCCCCCCAAAGAAAACAGCAGCAAACCTAAACGGTACTTACCGTCGGCGGGGTTTTGCTCCAAAAAACCTTCGGCAACCAAGGTGGAGGCCAGTCGGTGCGCCGTGCTTTTGGCCACCTGCAGGCGCTTGGCCAACACCGTAATGCCCAACTCTGGTTCGTCTGCACTGAACATTTTGAGTAAGCGCAAACCCGCGCCCACCGATGAGAGGAGTTTGGAACCAGACGGCTTGTGTTCCATAGGCAGCTTAGGCCTTGGTCGGGTCTATGGTCATGTGGATCGCGCCTTCCAAGCCCTTACCAACTAAAGTTTGCAAGGCCAAGTCGGTTTGACCCAAGCCCAAGCAATGGGTGCTCATGTCGGTCACGTGGTGGCGGTTGTGGGCAATGAGTTGCAAAGCCATTTCCACCGACTGATAAGAGTGCCCGCGCATGCCCTTGACGGTTAAAAAGTTGGCAATGATGCGGTCGCTGTCAAATTCGGGCACCTTTTGGCGCTTTTGCCCACCCAAAATCACCGTGCCTTTTTTGCGGGCCAGCTCTATGGCGCTGACCACCGACGCAGGTCCGCCGGAGGCACAGTCAATCACCAAATCTGCCATTAGGCCGCCGGTCAGGTCGGCCACGGTTTCCAGCACGTCTTGCTCTTCAATATTGATTGCATGGTGGGCGCCCAACTTCAGGGCCAGCGCCATACGACGCGCGTCAGTGGGGCCGGATAAGCCTGTCACAATAATTTGCGCGGCGCCTGCCTCGCGCGCCGCCACCACGCAAGCCAAGCCCTGTTGCCCCGGCCCTTGTATGACCACGGTTTGCCCAGGACCGGCATGCCCTTGCAAATAAGTCCATTCAATGCCGTTGGACAAGGGCAGCGCCAAAGCCGCATGCTGCGGGCCCACCCCCGAGGGCACCTTATGGAACACGGTATTGAGGTGCAGGTGTTGCTGCTCGGCAAAGCCACCCCACCAACCGGGCGCTACCGAAAGGGCTGTAGCCCCGTAACGCAAACCACCCAAACGCCAGTCGGTGGCGTTGCAGAGCCTAAAGTCTGAACTGCGGCAAAAGTCGCAGTGGCCGCAGGGCACGTATTCCTCAAGGGCTACCAAGTCGCCCTCTTTCACCCCCCAGCGCTGGGCTGCCAATGCCCCCATGCGCTCCACATAACCCACGGTTTCATGACCCAGAATCAGCGGCCCACGCGCCTTGGGCAGGTTTTGGTAATAGCCCCAGTCGCTGCCGCACACCCCTGTGACCGCTACACGCAACAACCCTGAGTCTGCAGCTAGGGGATAGGGCTCAAGGTCCATCACTTGTGTCTCACCAGAAGACACGGCTACGGCGGCTTTCACGCTTAGTCTTTCAATCTAGGGGGCTTAAACGCTCACGTGCGGCTTGCCGGGCTCTGCCTTTAAGGCCTCGCGGGCGGCTACCGCATAAGCTTGGTCTTCAGGCAACACAATGGCCACCGATCGGATTTTTTGCTCCTCAGGCTTCAACCCGGGCGGAGGTGTTCCATGCTCAGCCAACGCCAAGGCGGCGTCTATCAGGCGACGGCGGGTTTGCACAATGCCGCGGTCGGTGCCGGTCAGGTTTTCTCTGGAACGGTCCACTATGGGGCCCATGCTTTCTTGCAGCGAAGAGTCTTGAATGGCAATGCCATCTACACCGCTGTATAGCTCGCCGGAGCGTTGCTTGTCGCGGTCCATCAGGTAGTCGTTGCGTTTATTGGCCAAGGGAATAAAGGTACCGGGCACGTACTTGCAGTGCACGCCAGCACCTGCGTCCATAGCTTCTACCTCGTGGGCAGAAAGTGCACGGGTGGGGTGGTAGTCAAAGCTCCAAGCCCAGCAGTTTTCGTCGTCAATGGGCACCCAAAAATGCCCGTGAAGGGGGTGGTCAGCCCGTGGCGGCACCATGGTGAAGCACGGCATGATCCAAGGGGTGATGCGCCAGTACAAGTGGCCCGCCTCGGCCTTACGGCGCACACCCACCAGCAAGCCGCCCTCAACCTCTTCCACCTCAAACTGGGGCTTGAGGTCACGCATGTTGTAGTCGTTGCCCTTAGCGCCTTTGAACAAGGGGTCGGTTTTGAGCGCGCCACGGTGCAAAAACGACACATGGCTGGAGTCAATGCCGCCCTCCAGGGCTTGCAGCCAATTGCACTCTTGCAAGCGCTTGGACATATAACTTTGGTTGGAAGGCACAGTGGCAAACTCCCACTCGGGCAAGTGCGGGGTGAACTCTGGGGGGCCCATGTAAATCCAAACCACGCCGCCGCGCTCAATCATCGGGTAAGACTTGAGCTTGACGCGTTTGCTCAGTTGGCTGTCTTCGGGCTCCGAAGGCACGTCCACACATTGCCCGGTGACATCAAACTTCCAGCCGTGGTAAGGGCAGCGCAAACCGTTTTCTTCATTGCGGCCAAACCACAGCGACACGCCACGGTGCGCACAAAACTCGTCCATCGCGCCCAGCTTGCCTGACGTGTCCCGAAAAGTGATGAGCTTTTCGCCCAGCAACTGCAGCCGCACGGGTGGGCAATCAGGGTTAGGCAACTCACTGCTAAGTAAGGCCGGCAACCAATAACGGCGAAATAGCTCCCCCATGGGGGTCCCGGATTGGGTACGGGTTAAGAGTTCGTTATGTTCTTTTTTAAGCATGTCTGGGTCCGCGTAAATAAAGGTTAGAACTGTGTGCCGAAACTTGCACAGAAACGCAATTGTTCCCCATAGAAGAACGAGATTCTTTTATGCGGAATTAATCATAACATTTATGATTTAATGCTTATGATTTCGTGGTACCTTTTTCCTCGTCTTTTTTTAACCTTAACTTTCATGACCTCACTCCCTTTCGCCTTTAAACGGATTACTCTCGTTGGAACTCTGTTGCTCAGCCTTTCGGCTGCCAGCACTACGTGGGCTCAAAGCACAGCCACGGCCGATTGGCCTAGCAAACCCGTGCGCATCGTGGTGCCCTTCGCACCCGGAGGCTCATCAGACACCCTGGGTCGCGCCATTGCTCAGCAACTGCAATTGGCACTCAAACAAAGCTTTGTGGTGGAAAACCGTGCTGGAGGCGGCGGCACAGTTGGCTCTTCGCAGGTGTCTAAATCTGCACCAGACGGCTATACCCTGGTGGTGTCGGGTATTGCCTCGCATGTGATCGCACCCACCGAAAACAAGGTTTACAACCCCTTAACCGACTTCACCCACATTGCCATGCTGGCAGGCCCTCCCTTGGTGCTGGCTGTTAATGCCGCAGTGCCTGTTAAGAACGTGCAGGAATTTATTGCTTACGCGCAAAGCACCAAAGGCGGCTTAAGCTGGGGGTCACCCGGGCAAGGCACGCATGGGCACATTGTGGGCGAGCTGTTTTCGCGCAAGGCCAAGTTTGAGCAAACCCACATCAGCTACAAAGGTGCAGGCCCCGCTGTGGCCGATCTGATCAGCGGGCAAATACCTGCCGCGGTCATGACGTATTCGTCAGCAAATGCACACATCAGCTCCGGCAAATTGCGCGGACTGGCCACCACATCGAGCAAACGCGTGAGCGACCAACCCGACATCCCCACCTTTGCAGAGCTGGGCTACCCAGAACTCACCTCCACCACCTGGTTTTCATTGTCAGGCCCACCCGGCATGCCCGCCGACCTGGTGCAAAAAATCAACCAAGAAGTCCGCAAAGGCATGAAGACCCCCACCGTGCAAAAACAGCTGGCCTTAGAAAACATGGAAACCCAAGACTGGGACCCCATCAAGTTCACCAGCTACGTTGCAGCAGAAGTGGATAAGTGGTCATCGGCAACTTCGGTGATTAAGGGTAAGCCTTAGGGTTTT